>JAJDZN010000280.1 GCA_022824585.1 Bryobacterales bacterium
GGAATGCGCCAAAGGCGATGTTGTTGAAGTACGCGAGCCGGCCTGCTCGCTCGGCAGCGTCAAGGCGATCCATCCCCGGGAGCAGGTCCGGCATGGCCTCATTCATGCTGGAAACGTAGACTTGCCCCTCGAACGTGTCGAATATCCATCCGAGAGAGGCGATCACGAGCACTGTCCACTGGTGCCTGGTGATGCCGCGGTACCAAGGCCCGCTGTTGTCCGATTCGAGCGCCATCCGTCCCGCCACCATACTGTACTCGCGATGACCCAACCGACGTACCGGCCCCGTTCAAGCCCCAGGGCCGCGGAAATCCGCCGACTCAACGCGCTGACGCCGGCCCAGGTCTCGGAGCAAGCCCGCTCGCACCTGCACGTCGTTGACGGCATCGACGAACTCCACCTCGACATGGCGCAAGAGATCGCGTCGGAGCTGCGCAGAAGCGAGGATTCCGGCCGGCATCTTGCCCTGATCCTGCCTTGGGGCCCTGTCGGCCAGTACCCAATGCTTGGAGAATTGCTGAAACTTCAAGGACTGTCGCTGAGAAACTGCACCCTCTTCTTCATGGACGAATACGCGGACTCCACAGGCAGCGCCGTGCCTTCCGACCATCCGCTGAGCTTTCGAGGTGCGGCATTGCAGTGGCTTGCCTCTCTGCCTTCGGAGTTGCGGCCGGAACCCGAATCAGTCTTGTTTCCGGATGGCACGAACTCGGAATTGATCGCAGGGCGGATCGGAGAGCTCGGAGGGATCGAGGCCTGCTTTGGCGGCGTCGGTATCCACGGGCACATCGCGTTCAACGAGCCGGAGCCGGGAGTCTCCAAGTCCGGGATCCGGCGCGTGACCCTCAACGAGTTCACCCGCACCATCAACGCAATCCGGGCCGGAGTTGGCGGCGATCTGGAGAACTTTCCGCGCGAGGCATGGACGCTCGGGATGGCCCAGTGCCTCTCGGCCAGGCGGATCCGTCTCTACTGCAGGAGCGACTCAGGCTTGGACTGGGCCAAGACAATCCTGCGACTGGCTGTTCTCGGAGCTCCAGGTGACGACTATCCGGTGACGTGGATCCGACACCACGCCGATTACCGGATCGTCACGACCCGCGAAACGCTCGAATCGCCGGTCTTGCAGCTGCCGTGAACGTAGCAGGTCGCGCGGCCGCAGGAAACGCTTGCGCCGGATGTCGTGTGCACATCACAAGACCCGGCTTTCTGCGCGGCTCGCAGTCCATGCTCGGGGCAGCACCGGGCGCTCGGATCGAGTGTGGCCCGGCGCTACGCCAGGATTCCTGACATGGGCTGCCCGTGGTCCGTGATTGGGACAGGGCGGTCGTTGGCGTACAGGTTCTTGGCCGAGTCGATCCCCATGGCAGCGAAGATCGTGGCGAAGTAGTCCGGAACAGTGATCTGGCGGTCCACAATTTGCTTGCCGATTTCGTCGGTCGTGCCGACGGCGACCCCTCCGCGAACTCCGCCCCCCGCAAACAGGGTGCTGAACGCTCCGGCCTGGTGGCCGCGACCTCCGTACGCGTCGAATTCTGCCGGTCGGCCGAACTCAGTAGAAATCACGACCATCGTCCGGTCAAAGAGCTTGTGCTCTTCGAGATCGTCGAGCAAGGCTGCAACGGCCTGGTCGAGGTCCTGGATCAGCAGGTGCTGCTTCAGGATGCCGTCTTGGTGCACGTCCCAACCTGTCCCATTCAAGAAGTTCAGATTGAACGACACCTCGACAAAACGCACCCCTGCCTGCACGAGTCGCCGCGCCAGCAAGCAGCGCTGGCCGAACTCACTGCCGTACGCTTCGCGGAGGCTGGAAGACTCCCGATCCAAGTGGAAGACGTCCATGAACCGCTTGCCCGCCATGCGGAAGCCTTGTTCGCTCACCTCCGCTTTAGCCCTGACGAGAGCGTCGTCGTCGTTCCGCGCCAAATAGTCGGCCCGCAAGCGTCCTAGCAGCATTTCCCTTCTCTTCTGGCGCGCGCTGTCAACGTCAGGCGCTGGGTTCAGCCCCGACGGGCCGGTCTCGATCTGGGTCAGGTAAACATATCCGCAACGTGCGCCCAGGAACCCGGGATCCCGCATGATGTTGGGGTATCCCATCACCACGTACGACGGCACGTCGTCCGACTTGGTCCCCAGTTCGTGCGAGACCAGAGAGCCGACGGAAGGGTAGATGATCGTCCCGCTCGGCTTGCGGCCGGTGTGCATCAAGTTCGAGGCCGCGCCGTGCTGGCTGTTCAAGTCGTGACTGACCGTGCGCAGGAGCGCGCAACGGTCCATGCGGTCGGCCAATCGCGGCAGGTGCTCGCACAGTTGAATGTCGCGGGCGGCTGTCGGAATCGCGTCGTAGTAGGAGCCTGGGATGTCTTTGCCGTCGCCCCTTCGCTTGGGATCGAAGGTGTCGATGTGACCGGCTCCGCCGCCCAGCCAAATGTAGATGCACGCATCCGCTCCGCCGCTGGGCGGCCGGCGCGCCTCAGGAAAGGCAAGCCGCGATCCGGCCAGCCCGGCCGCGGCGCCCTTGAAGATGTCCCGTCTAGTCGGCTGCATCGAAATCTCCTCGCGCTACGGAATCGTCGAGAACTCCGGCGTGTTGACGAGCGCCCACACCATGTCCTCGAACCGTTCCCTGAATTCCGGCGTCAGCCGGGCCGTCGGAGGATCCCCCATGCGAACCTTCCGCTCCTCTTCCATCCGGATGCGGTTGCTCTCCGGGTCAAAGTGGTTCCCCCAGGAGACCCTTCCGTCGGTCTTCTTGGCCGCGTCCGCGCCACGGTGGTCGGCGTCGGCCGTCACGACCCGGTCGGCAAAGTGCGGACCGAGCAGGTCAAGCATGGCCTGCCGTTCCGCGGGAATCGGAAAGCGGGTCAGCGTTCGCACGAACACCTCATCGACCATCTCGCCCAACGGCCTCTCCTCCAAGGCCAGGCGGGTGAAGAAGCTGTCATCGGACAGCCTCGTGACCCGGACGCCCGTCGAACCGTTGGCCAGCGCCAAGGACTGCATTGCGGACGGAGAATCGTCACGGCTGGATGCCGGGCTCTGGCGGGACTGCCGCCAGCCGTACGCCGACAGCATGTCCACGATCGCCTGGGCACGCGGCAGCGCCAGACTCGGACGATCGCGCTCGTTCGACAGCGCGGTCATCTCCCAAGCCCGCTTGGGAGATCCCATGTTCAGGAACTGACGCAAGGAGCGATTCCCGAGCGGGTTGAGATTCAGCTCTTCTGAATCCAGCCCTTTGCCCGCCACGGCATGCAGCGAATCCACCAGTTGCTCGGCCGACATCTGTCGCCGCACTGGCCCGGCGAAGAGCTTGGCCGCTTCGCCTGGCGAGGCCGGGTCGTCAGGAACGGGACGCCGTTGATACGTGTGTGACCGGAAGATCAATCCGCTCAAGTGCTTCAGGTCGTAGCCGCTCAGCACGAACTCCCTGGCCAAAAAGTCCAGCAATTCGGGATTGGATGGCTCTGCGTCTTCCCAGTCGTCCAGCGGCTCGACGATGCCGCGGCCCATGAACCGGGCCCACACGCGGTTTGCGACCACGCGGGAAAACCGGTGGTTCGCTGGATGGACCATCATCGACGCCAGCGCATGCCTTGCGTCGACCGAGGTGTTCCTGGGCGGCGGGGCCAGCTTGCCCGCATTGGGAAACTCATCGAACGCCCAATGCGGATCAATCGCTTCCCCGGCCTTCAGGGTGATCTCGACGTATGGCTGCCGGGCCCCCTCCCGCACCGGAACGGTGCTCGATGCTGGCAGAACGACCGCGTCTCCCTCGAGCATGGCCGCCATGCTGAAGAGGTCCTTCTGGCGGAAGGGATGGAACGGAGCGTCATGGCAGCGCGCGCAGGACAGCTTGTTCGCGAGAAATGCCTGCGAAACGATGTCGGCCTTGGCGGCCATCGGCGCGTCATTCAGGCTGGCCATTCCAAAGCCTGCCGGGCCTCCCTGGTACAGGCTCCCTTCCATCTCGATGAGTTCCACAACTAGGCGGTCGAATGAGTATCCGTCCGCGAACGCCTGGTGGATGTACCAGCGGAACGGTCCGGTATTGTTCAGATCGGGCTTGAGAATGCCCGGATTCTCTGCCAGAACATCCTGCCAGTAGGGAACCCAAGAATCGGCCCAGTCCGGGCTCTCCAAGAATTGCTCGATCGCCAGCGCCCGCCGCGTCTCCGCCGGCTGGCCCAGAAACGACCTCACCATCGCGGCCGACGGCACAAGGCCGGTCGTGTCCAGGGCGAGACGCCGCAAGAACTCGAGATCGCCCACCAGGTCGTTGGGCGTTAGCGACGCCTCCGCGAGCCCCTTGGAAACGAAACGGTCCACGTCGTTCTGAATCCACTCGTTGTCGTCAACCCGCGGAATCTCCGGGCCTGGCTGCGACAGAGTCCACTCCCGCGCTCGCCGGTGTCGTTCCGCCCACTTCGCCTCGACGGACTCATCAGACTGCCTCCGACGCTCGATGTCATCTCGACGGTGTCGGAGCCTCGACGCAATCGCGAACTCCGACCAGTCCGCATCCGTCAGCAGCGGTGCGTCCGAGCCACCGATCACTCGGTCGATCTCGCCAGGACGGGCCATGCTCACCGAGAGTTCCCCCGGGAACGGGGCGAGGCCCTTGCCGCCGATCACCGCGACCAACCGGAAGCGATGCTCCCCTGCCTCTAGGGGAACGGTCGCCAGAACCTCCTGGTGGGCCGGCGCAGCGGGTCGGATCACTCCGTCTGACTCGGAGGGCTCGGGGAGGGCATCGTGCGATGCGGTGTTCGGCGCCTGAGCCTTCGTGCGAAGCACTGGCTTGCCATCGACCAGGAAGACAGCCAGCCCCTTGGATCGCAACCGGATGCGATACTCGCCCCGCTCCAGCGTCTGTTCCATGCTCGCTTCGAGCGAGAACGGCACAGAGCGGTCCAATGGGAGAGCGTTGCCACTGAACTTGGCAGGTATGCGCACAAAGGCGAAGCCGGATTCCGAGTACTCCGTCGTGGGGTCGCCCTGCGGGTCCAGCCAAGCTCCCTCGGCGAGGTCTTCGAAAATCCTCACCGCCACTGGTTGATCGTTCGCGCTTAGAAGCCCGAGCGAACCTGCTGCAAACAAGAGGAAGGCCAGTATCGAGCTGCAAGGACGGGCACCGTCGAATGCGCTAGTTTTCGGGTGTCTTGTTCCTGAGCTGGGGAGCCGCACGATCACATTATATTTGCAACCTGTGGTTTCCAGTTGCTTCTACAGAGAATTTCCGGAAATTCTGGCACACCCAAAGGCGAGTCCACAGATGGGCTGGGAAGACGATTCATGAGGCGGCCTCCTGGTCAGACTTGCCCGGCAGCATCTTCAGCGGCCCGCTTTGAGGTGCTAACCTTGGGCCGGTATTGATGGCGGGATCGAAACTTCTTGGCGTGATGGCAGCGTGCCTGGCGGCAGTAGTCTGCGGGTGCGGGGAGCTTCCTCCGCCGCAGCCCAATTTCGTCATTCTCCTAGCGGATGACCTGGGCTATTGCGGGACCGAACTGTACAGTTGCGACGAGATCCCGACACCGAACATTCGCCGGATCGCCGAGAACGGAGTGACGTTCACGGACGGGTATGTCACCGCCGGCACCTGCAGCCCTTCGCGGGCCGGGCTGTTGACGGGGCGTTACCAGCAGCGCTTCGGATTCGAATTCAACACCGGGCCGGCGCGACTGACATTCGAAGAGAAACGGGGCTTGCCCGAAGGGGAGAGGACGATCGCTGACATATTGGGCGAAGCGGGATACGCCACCGGCCTGGTTGGCAAGTGGCACCAAGGCAACACGGAGGGATTTCATCCGACAGAACGCGGCTTCGACGAGTTTTTCGGATTCCTGCCAGGCGCTCGCGCCTATTTCGATGAGTCCACTGACAGCACTGCGGCGCTCAGCCGGCGAGTCGCGTCGGATCATCCCCAAGCCCGTCTCCAGAACATCGAGCGAATCAGCGACCTCAATGCCCTGTACCGGGGTCGCGAGCGAGTAAGCGAAGCGGAATACTTGACCGATGCCTTCGCCCGCGAGGCGGTGAGCTTCATCGAGCGACACAGGGATGACCCGTTCTTGCTGTACGTGGCCTTCAACGCGCCTCATACACCGATTGAGGCGACCGAAGAATATGTGGAGCGCTTCTCGCACATAGCCGATCCGCATCGCAGAATCTACGCCGCCATGGTCAGCAGCCTGGACGACGCTGTCGGCAGAATCCTGGACACGCTCGAGCATGCTGGCCTCGCTGAGGACACGCTCGTGGTGTTCCTGAGCGACAACGGATGCGCCGTTTACACCCAAGCTTGCACGAACGATCCCCTGCGACTGGGGAAGCTGTTCCTGTTTGAGGGCGGAACGCGTGTTCCGTTCGCGATGCAGTACCCCCGGCGCATAGACGGAGGCCAGGTCTACCGGCACCCGGTGAGTTCGCTTGACATTCTTCCGACGCTTGCGGCGCTGGGTGGCGGACTCCTGCCGGCGGACCGGGAAACGGACGGCAGGGACCTCATGCCGTTCCTGTCGGGCGAGGAATCGCCTCCTCAAGATGCCCTGTACTGGCGGAACGGCGAGAACAAGGCGGTTCGCCAGGGCAACTGGAAGCTGTTCTGGAACCAGCGCCACGCTTGGCTCTTCGACCTCAGCGAGGACATCGGCGAGGTCACCAACCTAGCTGGCGAACATCCCGAGAAAGTGAAGGCGCTACAGGGGCTCCACAGGGACTGGGAGACGGGCACAGTGGACCCGCTGTGGCCAGCCCGCTCGACACCGGAGCCAGTCGAGGTAGACGGAGTCTTGGTCGACATCAATATTTGAGGCCAATCCGGGGCAACCCCGGCACGCCGATCATGCCGGCGAGCATGCTCAGTGCCTCGACAAGCGCTCCCCGTAGTGGAGTGACCCGAGCAGGCGGTCAATCAGCCGTTTGTAGGCATCGGCCGATTTGTCCGCCAGACACGCAGCTGTTTCCGCTGGCGTCGGCGGAAGGCCGTGCAAGTCAAAGCTCTCAGACATCGGATCAAGGTCGCCTTGTCGGCGGCCGGGGCCGGCCGCAGTCCGGCGACGCATCGTCTCGCATCCCTTCAGCGCAACTTGCCCTCGAACCGATCCAAGACCTCATCCGGCAGTGGTTCGAAGAATGAATCCGGGATTTCCGCGAGTCCTTTGCCCAATCCAATCGGACGCGGCTCGTCCGCAGGGTCCACGATCGGGCGAATCTCCGCAATCGCACGGTTCCGGCGACAGAGAATGATCCGGTCCCCTGCCTTGAGCTTCGCGACATGTTTCGAGAGGTGCGTCTTCGCCTCGCGCATGTTCAACCGAATCACAGACATCCCTGCCTCCTACTGCTCTGGAACGACCGGTTCCAGCGGGAGCCCGGCGTCCAACGGATACACCGCCTCCATGGATTCCAGCTCCCGCACCATGCCTTCCATCATGCTCACGAGCTGTTCGGGATTCTCCGCCGCGAGGTTTCGCGACTCAGTCGGATCCGTCGCCAAGTTGTAGAGAGCGTAACGCTCGTGACCTTCGGCAAGATACTCGTAGCGCACCTTCCAGTCACCCGTGCGCCAAGTGGTGAAGAAGTGGCTCTGCCCGCGGCGCGGGTGGGGGTAGTGGTTCAGGAATTCGTTCCGATGTTTCGGATCCGATTGCCCCGTCAGCAGTTGCTTGAGGTTCTGGCCATCAACCTGGTGGCCTGCCGGGATCGTCGCGTCGACCAAATCCAGGATGGTGGGGAACAGGTCGTAGCAGACTCCGACCTCCTGGCGAATGCCACCGGCGGGGATTGGCAGTTTCTTCTGCCACCGGTTGTTGGCGTCGGACTTGCCCCAGGCGGCGATGAAGGGAACGCGCACGCCGCCTTCCCACTTGCTGCCCTTCCGTCCTCGCAGAGGCGCGCTGGAGGAAATGTCGTCCGTGCCAGCCAGCGGGGCATCTCCTCCGTTGTCTCCAAGGAAAATGATCAGAGTGTCCTCGGCGATGCCGTTGTCTTCAAGGTGATCCATCAGGTCTCCCAGCGACTTGTCTATGCCTTCGATAAGAGTCGCGTAGTTCTGGGCCCGATCGCTCTTGCCTCGGTCTCGGTAACGCGCCGCAAAGCGAGCGTCGGAGTGAAAGGGCGAGTGCACTGCGTAGTGGGACATATATAGAAGAAACGGAGTCTCCGCGGCGAGGGCTGTATCTACTTCACTCTTGGCTTCCAGAGTCAGGGCCTCGGTCAGGAAGGTGTCCGTGCCGTGGTACTTGTCCAGGCCCGGCACCGGGCGCGCCAGCAGACTCGTGGACCGTTTCCCGTAATCGGCCTGGCCATGATAAGAGCCCGGCGCTCCGATGGCGGATCCGGCGACATTCACGTCAAAGCCCAGGTTCAGTGGGTCGGCTCCTTCGTGATCGAAGGGAGCAAAATGCGCTTTCCCGACGTGGATGGTCGCGTATCCGACCTGCTTTAGCTGCGTTGGCAGGGTCACGTCACGCTTCTCCAACCCCGCCCAGTTCCACTCCGGCGGACCGCGCTGCGACATCGCGAGGGGGAATGCCTCGTTATCCAGAGTGCGATTGTCCTGCCAGGGATTGATGTAGTCGGTAGTTCGGTGGCGGGCCGCGTTCTGCCCGGTCATGATCGAGATGCGCGTTGGCGAGCAGACGCTGTGCGCGTAGAAGTTGCTGAACCGGGTGCCCATCGCGGCCAGCCGTTCCATGTTCGGCGTGCGATACCAGTCGTTGAGCGGGTGGCGTTGGGGCTTGCCGTCTTCATCGGTCAGCATCGGAACGGAGCTGTCCATCAGCCCCATGTCGTCGACCAGGAAAACGATGATGTTGGGCTTGTCGGAGACCGCCCCGCTGGAACAGGCCGACGCCAGCAGCACTCCCCCGAAGGCCAAGCCGACGACCGCCCTTTGGGTGAGGCTGCCGAATCCCGTGCTCATGCGTTGCCCCTGAACTGGGTTTGGCCCCTTAGCCAGCCTCCCGTGCGTCCCGGGGCGATCCCGAGGCGCCCGGACCCCAGCGGTAGTAAAGCTCGTCGCCGCTGATGGCCTTGAGGGCTCGCTTGAAGGGGTTGTTGGTCGCCCCGAAACGCGGTTGCTGTTCGAATCTGTCCACAGTCCGCTGGAGCGGTCCGATGGCGGGCTGGAGCTCTTGGTTCGCGTTTGGCGGCTGTGAATCGAGAATGCAGCCGGCGCGGATCTGGGCATCGACGCTGGGATGATCCAACGCCTCGATCAGGATCGGCAGGCCTTTCTCGTAGCGTCCCAGGTTGAACAGGCCTTCGGCCGCGGTGAGGCGTACGCTGACCGACTCATCCTCCAAGGCCGCCTCCAACGCCGGCGCGACGCTCGAAACTGCTTCCGCTCCGCCGAATTGCCCGGCGACCGCCAAGCCCAGCGCCGCCCAGAAGCGGACTGCCGAGTCGGGATCCTGGGTTCGGGAGATCAATTCGGGAATCGCCGTCTGTCCCTCAAGCTGCAGGTTGGCAGTGTCGAGAATCCGCTCGTAGTTCTCCAGCGTCTGTCCAAGATCCCACGGGGATGCGGCCCCTTTCTCGCGCTCGAGCATTTCCGTCTCGTCGAGAACGCCGAGGTCGCGCGTTTCCAGCATCCATTCGCTCAGCCGGCCGCGCATTCGCTGGAGCACTTCCGCGTATTCGGGATCGCCGGCCACGTTTCTGACCATATGAGGATCGTCGGCCGAGTCGTAGAGCTCCTCGATCGGCTTGAACCGCATGGCGAGCATTTCCTGGGGACCGGTGAGTTTTCCCTGACGCGCGAGCTCGACCCAGTGCCGCACCACCACTGCGTCAAACTCATAGTCCTCAAACGGCTTGAACGGAAGCTGCGGGTAGAAGTTCCGCTGGTAGCGATATCGTTGGTCGCGTACCGTGCGGACCATCTCTGACCGGGTGTCAAGCCGGTCACGCATGGCGAAGACATAGTCCCTGTACTCGCCATCGCCTTTGCGTTTGGAAAACAGCGGCCTGCCGTGCATGTGCGCGGGCGGATCGATCCCCGCCAAAGACAAAGCTGAAGGGCCCAGATCCATCAGCGTCACCAGCCCGTCAATCACCGAGCCCGGGTCTGCGGGCGCGAGCTGCTGGTACTTCTTCGGGAAGCGCGCGATCAGGGGGACGTGCAGGCCCTGCTCCCAGGCCGTGTGCTTGCCCCGCGGCATGCCCACGCCGTGATCGGACCACACGAACACAATCGTGTCCTCCCAAAGCCCGTCCTCCTTGAGCTGGTCAATCAAGTCGCCGGCCCGATAGTCGACCTGTGTCACCGCATCGTAGTAGCGCGCCCAAGCCCTGCGAAACTGCGGCACATCGGGGTGGTAGGGCGGAATGGGAGCCTCCGTCGGGTCGTGGAAATCCTCTGGCTTGAGCCGCGACAAGCGCGCCTCGACAACCTGGTCTTCCGGAATCTTCGTGATGCTCGAATGGCACTCTCCAAGATTGAACACGGCGAAGAACGGCTGGTCTTGCTCGCGTCGATTCCTCCAATGGGCTTCGCTGCTGCTGTCGTGCCAGTCGTCGCCTCCCATGTTGTAGTCCCTCTTGCTGTTGTTGGCCGTGTAATAGCCTGCCTCGCGGAGAACATTGGGGAGCATCTTCGAGAACGCCGGCGGTCTTGTGTTGCTGCGGTGATGCATGCTGCCCAGCGAGTTGGGATACATGCCCGTAATCACGCTCGAGCGTGACGGAGAGCAGACCGGGGATACCGAGTAGGCCTTTTCGTAGCGGATACCCTCCGCAGCCAAGCCGTCGAAGACCGGCGTGCGAGCGTACTCGTCTCCGTACGCACCCATCATCGGCGTGATGTCTTCGAGCGAGATCCAAACGATGTTCGGACGATCGGCCGGGGACGATCCACATCCGGCCAGGATGAGCAAGAGCGACGCCATCGCCCATAGGTGAGTTCGCATTGCAGGGTTCATTGGCTTGTCTCCGGTCGACAGGCTAGGGCCGCCCGCGATGGATCATCGACTGCGTCCTTCCGCCTTGATCTTGTGCAGGAGTTGCCGCAGCCTCGCGGCGACCTCCGGATGCCGGGCATACACGTCGTTCTCTTCTCCGAGGTCTTCGCTTAAGTTGTACAGTTGCGGTGGCTCGCCGGGCTTGGCAACCCCGTCGCGATACCCGCCGCCGCCCTGGCCGTCAATCAACTTCCACGGGCCCTCGCGAATCGAAAGCATCCCGCTCACGCCGCCGCTCTGCATGACCCTCGGATGGAGTGGCGAATGGTCGGGCTTGCCTCCGAGCAGGGCGGGCAGCACGTTAAAACTGTCAGGGCCGGCCTCAGGCGCCAGATCTCGTCCCGCCAATGCGGCGAACGTGGCCAGCATATCGGTCAGGCTGATCGTTTCCCCCGAACGGGTGCCGGGCTTGATCTTACCCGGCCAGCGAGCCAGGAAGGGAACCCTATGACCGCCTTCCCAGATATCGCCCTTGCCGCCGCGGAGAACGGGACCGTTGGCCAGGTGCTCGACTTCGGGCGGCGAGGGCGTTCCCGATCCGTCACCGTAGCCGGCCCCCCGCTGGGCGTTGCTCGAAGCCGGGTCCAGCAGCCCGCCATTGTCACTCGAGAAAATCACCAGTGTGTCTTCTGCCAGACCCAGCCGCGCCAGCGCGCCAAGCACCTCCCCGACCGACCAGTCCAGCTCTGCGATGAAGTCGCCGTACACGCCGAATTGACTGGCTCCCTTGAACCGGGCGTGCGGGGTGAAGGGTCGGTGAGGCTGGTGCGGGGCGTAGTAGAGGAAGAATGGCCGCTCCTGGCTCGCGAGCCTCTCCAACACGGAAGTCGCTCTTGCAGTGAGCTCCGCTGCGAGGTCATTGTCTTTCCAGCGCGCCGCTTCCCCGCCCTGCATCTCCCCCAAGTAACGTGATTCCATCCGTCCGATCGGATCGTCCTGATCCAGGCCAGCGACGCGATGATTCTCCACGAAAACGTATGGCGGGTAGGAGTTGACAATAGGGATCCCGTAGAAGTAGTCGAAGCCGACCTCGAGAGGACCGGGCTTCAATTCCCCGTTCCAGTCGGGGCCGCCCTTTCTACTCCGCCAGGAATTCGGCTCGCCCTGTCCCTCTCGGTTCTTGGCGTAACCGTCCTCGCGACCGAATCCTAGATGCCACTTGCCGATGTGGGCGGTATAGTACCCGGCCGATCGCAGCACGGAAGCCACCGTCGGGCGGGTCTGGTCAATCAGTAGCGGCGCATCTGAGCTCAATGCGCTTCGCGTCAGCCACGTTCTCCAGCAGTAGCGGCCCGTCAGCAGGCCGTATCGAGTGGGAGTGCATACCGAAGACGGGCTATGGGCGTCAGTGAAGAGCACGCCTTCGCTCGCCAGGCGATCGATGTTCGGCGTCTGGATCGCCGTCGCGCCGTAGCAACTGAGATCCCCGTAACCGAGGTCATCGGCCAGGATGAAGACGATGTTGGGCGGGTCCGAGGCCTCCGGCACGTCCTGGCACGCGCACAAGGCCGCTGCCAACGCAGCAAGCAGCAGCGCTCCCAGGCGTCCGCGCGGTTTGCGGTGGTTGCTGCCTGACTTCACCGTTTTTGGTGCCCGCTGACCAAGATCCAAATGACCGACGCGGCGCGCTCAGAAATCGTAGCGTAGAGCGATTTGAACCACGCGCGCTCCTCCGGCTCTCGTCGTTCTTCCGAACGCTGGAGATCTCATGTTGGAAATCGGATTCCCGAAATTCGGACAGTTCGACCACGATCGATCCAGGCGGGCGTGTGGATTCCGCATCGCAGCAGGATGGCAAATGCGCTGCCCGCGCCGGCTTGTAAGAGGAGCGGACGTCTCCGCCGCATTCCCGCGGGGGCACCAATTGCGGCACAATATGCACACCCAGCAATGAAGCGGCGTCACTTTCTCAAAACCTCCTCGGCTGCGGGCCTGGCGCTTGCCACCACGCGGCGCACGGCATCAGCTCAGAGCGCGAACGATCGCATCCAGGTCGGCATCATCGGTCCCGGTGTCCGGGGCATGCAGCTGACCAGGCAATGCATCGAATACGGCAGCAAGTACAACGCCCGGGTCGGAGCGGTGTGCGACACCTGGACCAAGCACCTCCAGGCTGCGGCCAAGCTGGTGGCAGAGTCCTATGGAGCCGAGCCGAAGACCTATGGCCATTTCGAAGACATGCTTGCGAACGAGGAGATCGACGCGGTCATGATCGCCACTCCTGATCACACGCACGCCAAGATGATGAAATCTGCCTTGGAAGCCGGAAAGCATGTCTACGTAGAGAAACCGATGGGGAACGTCCTCTCGGAGGTGAACGAAGCGATGGCGGCTGCCGAGCGTGCAGACCGGGTGATCCAAGTCGGCACCCAGCGCAGGAGCTTCCCTCGCTACCGTTCGGCGGCCGACATCGTCAGGGAAGGCCGCATCGGGGAAGTCGTCAAGGCTGACGTCATCTGGAACATGTACAGCCCGTACCGATGGGCGAAGTCGGAAGACGAACTCGAGTCGGTCAGGGACAGCGATGTCGACTGGAAGGCCTTCCTAATGGGGAAGGCGGACCGCCCGTTCGATCGAAAGATCTACCGCTCGTTCCGTCTGTTCCGTGATTTCTCGAGCGGGATCATCGACCAATGGATGTCCCACGGTATCGACGTGGTTCACATGCTGACCGGCGAGCTTTATCCGGCCAGTCTCGTGGCGCACGGGGGCCTGTATCGCTATCACGACTACCGGGAGAATCCTGACACCGTCCAGGTGGCTCTCGAGTACGGTCACGGTGCAAAGACTTTCCCCGCGAGCTTCTCCGTCTGCCTGAGCACGAAGGCAGGTAGGGCTACGCATGTGCTGGGGACACTGGGAACGCTCGAGGTGGAGGACACCTGGCGCCTATCCGGAGACGGCAGCGAACATCCGGACGCCCTCACCGAGGAGCTGGAGATTCCGGAGAAGCCGGGTTTGCACCACATGGCCAACTGGCTAGACGCGATTCGAGAACGAGATCGCGATGCGGTCTACGCGCCGGTGGAGGTGGGATTCGGACATTCGATCGCAGGCATTATGGCGACGGATTCGCTGTGGAGCGGGAGACGCAAGGTCTTCAATCCGGAAACAAGGGAAATCAGTGACGGCTAGCGGGCGCGAAAGGCGCCCCCGGCGGCGCCCCCATGTGATTCCGGGCCCTGGTTCGAACCGACAAAATCTGCGCTTAAGGCCTCGCACTTCGGTACGTCCACCGAAATCGACCTCGACCCCCATCGGCGCAGTTCTCGCGAGCTCGGGTCTCGATACAGCGAAGGTCTGCTGAGTCCGCAGCGGAACCTAGACTCGTACGACCCGGACGACACGCCGGCGCGCTGGAACAGATCTAAGTCCTTTGGATTCCGTACCGAACCAGAACGCTGCCGAGAGTGACCTATGCTGAGCGTCTGCCTTCGAGCGCGTCGCCGGGGCGGATGGACCCTCGGCTGGCCGAATGCAGACAAGCCAAGAACACGACACGAACCCTAGCGATCAGATGGAGCTGCGGTTGTGGCCCGGCGTGGCCGCAATCTCCGTGCAATGGCTGTGCTGGGTTGCTCTGCCGGTAGCCCTGCCGGGCCCTGTGGCCGGAATCATCTCCGCCGCCGGCGCGCTGGCCGGAGGCTTGGCCGTCGCGGTGTGGTGGGCATTCCTGAGCCGTGCGCCGCGTCCGGAGCGCTTGGGCTTCATCGCCTTGGCAGCTGTCGCGCTCTTTGTGGCATCGCGCCTCGTCGACGAGTCGATCGCGAGCGGAATGATGGGCATGCTGATGTGGCTCTACGCCGCCCCGGTCGCAAGCCTCGCAATCGTGGTAGCGGCCGTGGGCACACGGCGACTGGCAGCCAGGACCAGGCGCAATGGCATTAACTTGAGTCCGTGACTGGCGACGAAATCGTAAGTGATGGTAAGTGACTGAAATAGAGTGAGTTCGCGATCA
>JAJDZN010000021.1 GCA_022824585.1 Bryobacterales bacterium
CCACCGCCGCCACCGCCGCCTGGAGCACCTCCGCCGCCGCCGCGGCGTCCGGCCCCGGGCCCACCGCCGCCGCTAAAGGCGGCCATGGGCGCGCCCATCGGGATGCTCACGCGCTTGGCCCATGGAGAGTCCATGTAGATCTTCTCCACTTCCTTGGGGGACCACTGCATGAAGTCCTTCTTGTCCCAGAATCCGGCACCGTACAATGCCGTGGTCAGGACTACCAAGCCGAGCAGGACCGGCAGCAAGGTTCGTGAACGTGACGAGTCTAGGCGCGACATGACTATACCCTACCCGATTATGGCGCAGGCCGGCGGGCGGTAGGTTACGAGTTCGAAATAGAATTCGTCGGAAAGCCCGATGGACACTCTGGGGCGCAGCGCGAGTTCAGACCGGGGACGCTCGCGGAGAGTGGCGGGGCTCGGTGGCAGGCAGCAAGCGCATGATATGGTTGGAGTTATCGTCCCATGAGCATCAAGCCAAGGCTGTCGCGGGGCCTCCGCGACCTGTTGCCCGACACGATGCTGGCGCGGCAGCGGCTGATCGACACGGTTCGCAACGTCTACGAGACTTACGGTTTCGCGCCTCTCGACACGCCCGCGATCGAGTATCTCGACGTGCTCTCGGGCTCGGCCGGAGAGGAAGCGCAGCAGTCGATTTTCCGAGTCTCGAACCCGGAAGAGGAGGAACTCGGCCTCCGCTTCGACCTGACGGTGCCGCTCTCCAGGGTGGTCAGCCAGTACCCGGAGGTGACGCTGCCCTTCAGACGCTATCAGGTCTCGCAAGTGTGGCGTGCTGACAAGCCGCATCCGGGACGCTTCCGGCAGTTTACGCAATTCGACCTGGATGCCGTCGGCGCACCCTGCGGCACGGCCGACACCGAGATCCTCGCCGCCATCTGCGACTCACTCAGCGCCATCGACGTCGGGCCGTACCAAGTGCGCTTTTCCAGCCGGGAAATCCTGAACCTGTTGCTGCAACACGCGTCGATCGGCGCAGACCGCGCGGAGGACGTCTTCCGCGTCCTCGACAAGCTGGAGAAGATCGGAATCGAGAAGGTCAAGCTGGAGCTGACGCACGGCTATCGTGACGAGTCCGGGGACATGATCCGCGGGGTGGGACTCGCAGATGACCAAGTCTCCGCCATCGAGCGGTTCCTGTCGATCAAGGGCACGGATCGGGGGGATGTCCTGCAGGACCTGCGCTCGCTGTTCGCGGACATCGAGGCCAGCACTGAACAGTTGGATGTGATCGACAGCATCTCAAGCGACCTCGACACGCTAGGGTACGGCAGCGATCGAGTGGCTCTGGACGTGAGCATTGCACGCGGATTGGCATACTACACGGGTCCGATATTCGAAGCCGTGTTGCTGGACGCGCCCCAGTTCGGCTCCGTCTTCGGGGGAGGGCGCTACGACAACTTGGTCGCTCGCTTCGGAGGCCGGCCGATCCCGGCGACGGGGGCTTCGCTGGGCGTGGATCGTATTTTGGCGGCGATGGAGCATCTCGGCAAGGTCCAGCCAGCCAAGACCCCCGCCGAAGTGTTGGTGACGGTGATGGACGGCGGGCTTCGGCAGGAGTGCCTACGACTCGCCTTCGAGCTGCGCCGAGCCGGGATTCGCACCGAGATCCACGTGGGTTCCGGCAGGCTCGGAAAACAGCTCAAGCGCGCCGACAGACTCGGGATCCCGTACGCCGTCCTGATGGGCAGCGACGAGGCAGAGCGGGGGGTGGTAACCCTCAAGCAGATGGAAGTCGCTCACCAAGCGGGCGCCGCAATCGCCCAGCACGAGGATTGGAAAGCAGCTCGTTTCGGCCAGCGCGAGGTCGCTCGGGCGGACATAGTCCAGACGCTCTGCTCCCTCCTAGGCCGCGACTAGACCACCCGCGCGGCGCGCAAGCGCCCCACTTCGGCCCGCGTGTAGCCAAGTTCCCCCAAGATCTCGTCGGTGTGCTCGCCGAGTTGCGGGGCACGTCGGCGAATCCCCCCGGGGGTGTCGGCGAGCCGTACCGGAGTCGGCACCAGCGGCGCCGGGGCAGGGGCGCCAGGATAGGCCAACTCCTCAAGAAATCCGCTCTCCCTTACCTGGGGATCGTCCAGCGCCTGCTGGGGCGTGTAGACGGGGCCGGCTGGCACTCGGGCCGCCTCTAATTCCGCGAGCGCCTGCTCGGTCGTCCTGCAAGCGCACCACTCCGCCATCCGTGCGCTGAAAATCTCCCCATGCTCGCCCCTGGAGTCGTCCGTTTGGAAGCGCTCGTCCTCCAGCCAGTGCGGCTCGCCTAGAAACTTCGCCCAACGGGCGTACATGGGCGTTCCAGTGACCAAGATCATGATGCGGCCATCCTGCGTCGTGAACACGTCGGACGGAGCATTGAGCTGGCCGCGGTTGCCGGTCGCCGCTCGATCAGGCTTGTTGACAGCTTGCTCGATCAAGGCCGGGCTGGCGGTGGTCAGCGCTGTCAATAGCAGCGCACCTTGCACTTCCTGGCCGCGGCCGGTCTGCTGGCGCGCCATCAGGGCGACCACAGTGCCGAGGGCACACAGCGCGGCAGTGCCGAAGTCGACCCACGGAGCGTAGGACTTCATCGGCTCCTCAGGCGTTCCGGTCAGGTGCATGTTCCCGCACATTGCCTGAGCCAGCCCGTCAAAGCCCAGCTTGGCTGCGTACGGCCCGGCATTCCCGAAACAGGTGTTGGATACGAGGATCACATCGGGACGGATGGCGCTTAGCGCGGCGTAGTCAAGTCCGAGCTTCTCAAGAGCGCGCTGCGGCATGTTAGCGACCACGATGTCGGCGGTGGCTACCAGCCGACGCTGCACTTCCCTGCCCGCCTCGGTGGTGGGATCGAGAGTGAGGCAGCGCTTGTTGCGGTTGACTTGGAGGTACATCGCACCGCTGCAATCCTCGCGGCTGATCTGGCTGATGAAGCGGTCCTCTCCGCCATCGACCTTCTCGACCCGAATCACGTCCGCCCCAAAGTCACCGAGAAGCGCAGCGCACCACGGACCGGCGATATAGCGCCCGAAGTCGACAACCCGCACGCCTTCAAGGACACCCGCCATCAATCCCGAATCCTCCTTCTATCTGCGGACAACGCCCCGACCGCCGCAAGCCCGAAGGGGAATTATAGATGGCGCATGAAATCCGAACCGCGACCGAACTCCGATCCTCGCCATCCGGTCGAGCATGTGACTGCCACGCCCCGGGCTCACCCTGGTGGAGCTCGATGACCAACTTCGGATCCGCCGGGTCCGGCCACGCAGCACGCGTTTCCCCCGTTCAGTACCTGTCCAAGTCGAGGACCTCGAGCAAGTCCTCTCCCACTCTAGTCATCAGGCGCCCTCCCGCCTGAGTGAGTGGCCCGCGAACCAGTCCGCGGTTGTCGGTGGCACGCAGTTGATCGATCAGGATGTCCGAGTCCCGGCGCAGGTCTCCCGCGGCCGCAATCCTGACCCGGAGCGGCTCGGCTTCATCCACCAAGCGAGTCGTGAGCGGAGCCACGAGGGTCGACGGATGCGCGGCGTCGAACAGCGCCTGAGCCCGCGCGATCAACACGGTGCGGACTTTGCCGGGTCCAGTCCCACTTCGCGGATTCAGGTCCGCGGTCCACACCTCACCGCGCTCAGGCTTCGACGTCCGATTCGATGGCGTCGAACTCGGCGTTGATGC
>JAJDZN010000115.1 GCA_022824585.1 Bryobacterales bacterium
AAGAAGGAGGTCGTCGCCGCCCGGTACTACGATGTTCCGGCAAGCGCGGTCGAAAGAGCAGCGCAGGACCAGAAGGAGACTGCGGCATGACCGTAGACGACCGCCGCCTCATTGAGGACTACCTGCCGCTGGACGTGCTAAATGCCATTGCGTCGAGGGAAAAGCTCCATCCGCGCCGATACGTGGAACTGGTCCACTACTGGCCCGCCCGCCGACCGATTACGGCATGCCGCGCAGCTATCTTTGCAGCACTGGCACCAGCGCCGCGCACCGATACTGAACGCGACGAGGTTGCATCCTTCGTAGCCAAACTCTCCGCCTATCAGCCCAATCCCATGACCGTGGCAGAGGCGTGCGAGCGGATCAAGAATCTCCACGGCGGGCAAAGACCTAAAGTCTTGGATATGTTCGCCGGAGGCGGGGCGATCCCCCTCGAAGCCGCACGCCTCGGTTGTGAGAGCTACGCCGTCGACTACAACCCGGTCGCACACCTGATCGAGTTATGCACGCTGGTCTATCCGCAGACCTTTGGTCCGAGCTTGGCGGACGACTTCCAGAGATGGAGTTCCGTGATTCTCGATCGGATGCGGACGGAGATTGGCGATTTGTACCCACCCATCGACCTGCCACGGACCGATGAAGTGTCGGACCAGGCACAACTCTTTGGGGGACGAAATCCCAAGTCTTCCGGCCAAGCGGATCCCGTGGCGTACATCTGGGCGCGCACTGTCCCATGTCGGCGCCCAGGCTGCAGGGTGCCGGTTCCATTGGTACGCCAGTCGTGGCTACGCAAGAAGGGCGGGGCCATCGCTGCAGTGCCACGAATCGAGGATGGCGAGCGACTGCGTTGGGACATCGTGTCGGGGACCTCCGCGCGCGCCGTGTCGCAGCAGACCGAGCAGACCGGTTCGGGTCAGGCGGTGTGCGTAGCCTGTAACACACCAGCGCCATCAGATCACGTCAAGGAGATGGCGGTCGCTGGACGTATGGGGGAATCGCTCGCCGCCGTCGTGGCCGCGCTTCCGCCCAAGAAGCCTACAGCGAAGAAGCGGCGAAAGGTCTATCTGTCACCGGATGCCCTTGCCATTCCGCTAGACCGAAGTTCCGGGCCAGAAGCGAAGCGAGAGAACGCACTTGATCAA
The DNA here is from genome assembly GCA_022824585.1 of Bryobacterales bacterium. Taxonomy (GTDB): domain Bacteria; phylum Acidobacteriota; class Terriglobia; order Bryobacterales; family UBA6623; genus VXMF01. The sequence continues at coordinate 1,143 of JAJDZN010000115.1, forward strand.
CACCTCGTCGCCCTTGAATCCGAACTCGACCTACCCCTCCCTGACGAAAACTTGCAGGGTAAACTCCGCGACCAGTTGCCTGCCTATGGCATCGAGGGCTATCGGGAACTGTTCACTCCTCGGCAACTGCTCGTACTCTTCACGCTCGTCAACCACGTCCGCCGTGCGCATGCAGAGATGCTCTCTGACAACATGCCAAAGGACCGAGCACGAGCATTGGCGACCTTCTTGGCAATGGCGTTCGGCCGTTTCGTGATCATGTTCAATAAATTCTCTCGATGGGAGCCTCAAGATCAGATCACGAGGGGCGCGATCGGTGACCGCCAGGCGCTGAAGATGATTTATGACTTTTCCGAGATCAGTCCCTTTGCGGCTACTACAGGGAGTCTTCCATTCGCACTGGAGCGCGAAGCGTTCTGCATTCGAGAGCTTGCGAAGATTAGAAATGCGTCGAGAGTAGCCCGCGGCAACGCCGAGAAGCTGTTCTATGACGACGAGACCTTCGATGCGGTGATCACCGATCCACCCTACTACAGCAGCATCTTCTACGCAGACCTGTCGGCATTCTTCTACGTCTGGCTCAAGCGACTGGTCGGCGACCTATACCCAGAACACTTCGCCCTCTCTGCTCCGCCGAAGAGGAGGGAAGCCGTGGCCCAACCGAGCGAGCACGGCGGCGACGCAGACAAAGCAAATGAGCACTATGAGCGTTTGATGCGCAATTCCCTAGCCGAGGCGCGACGGGTTCTGAAGCCGGGTGCGCCGTTGGTCTGTGTATATGCGCACAGAACGACCGAGGGTTGGGCGACTCTGATCCGTGCGCTTGTTGGAGCGGGGATGACTGTCACCGAGGCTTGGCCGGTGCAGACGGAGTCACGTGGCCGTGTCAACGCCCTTGGTGCCGCGGCACTCTCCGACAGCATCTTCTTTGTCGCGCGCCGGCGAATGCAGGCCGGCATCGGCGAGTACGAGTTGGAAGTTGAGCCCGCACTCCACCGGATCGCACGCGAGCGTGTCAAGACCCTGTGGAACGGAGGCAAGGGCATTGGCGGCGCCGATCTGTTGATGGCAGCCGTTGGCGCGGGATTACGTGCCTATACCCGGTTCGAGCGGGTGGACTATGCGAACGGCGAGCCAGTATCCGCCGAATCATACCTGCGAGAGGTCGAAGGCGTCGTGCTGGACGTAATGCTCGACGAGATTTTCGGCCTGCGAGGCACGGCAGTCGCCGCCGTGGACGCAATTAGTCGGTTTTACATTCTGTGGCGCTTCACGTACCGGGAGGCCAGCATCGAGGCCGGGGACGCCTATGTTTTCTGCTACCCGCAAGGCATCGAAATCGACGGTCCCACCGGCCTGACTGGCAACGCCCCGAAGCTTGTCGAGAAATCCGGCAGCAAGTTCCGCGTGCGCAACTACACGGAGCGGGGCGACGACGAGACGCTCGGCATTAGCACGGACGGAACATCCGCGCCGCTGGTGGACCTGCTGCACCGGCTGCTATGGCTGCTCGACGAACGACCGGCCCTTGTTCCAAAGTATCTCGAAGCAGCCGGTCCGAACCGAGAACAGCTTCGACTGGTGACGCAAGCCCTGTCGGCCCCTGTGCTCGGTCGACCGGAAGCTGTGGAGATATCGCCAACTGCGGAGCTCGGCGCCCTGACACGGCTGAATGCCAATTGGCGGAGCATTGTGGAGGGCACGGCGTACGCGCACGAGATTGAATCTCTTGTCATCGGGCGGCAAGATCTGTTTGGCGGAGAGAATCCTTCATGAGTATCAACCTCCATCCCTGGCTGCAGTGCGTGGACTTGCATCCTGATGTGCTGTCCGACGACTTCTCCGAGGACATCTTCGCGCTCGATCTCGGCGGCCTGTCCGACTACCTGATCGGCAAGGATCTCGGGCAGGCAGACGCGCACCTACCGCGCGTCCCGGCCGTGTACCGCGACGCCGACAACTTCTTCGCCGCATCCTACCTGACGAGCGGTCTCAAGTCTTTGCTCGAAGACGTGCTAGGACGCCTTGCCGGCGCGGACGGCAACCGCGTGCTCAAGCTGCTGACCCCTTTCGGAGGCGGTAAATCGCATACCCTGGCCGCCCTACTGCACGCTGCGCGCTCGCGCGCGACACTTGATACTCTACCGGAGGCGGTCGGATTGCCTAAGCCCGAGTCCGTGCGGGTCGCAGTGGTCGATGGGCAGTTCTTCGACGCAACCAGCGGCAAGCGCGTCCCGAGCGGGGACATCACCGCCCGAACTGTCTGGGGCTGGATCGCCTGGGCGCTCGGCGGCCGGGAAGGCTATGACCTAGTGCGTGCTCAGGACGAGGCGCGGGTCGCTCCAGGCGGCGATGCTCTGGTCGGGTTACTCAAGGGCGGGCCAAGCCTGATCCTGCTCGATGAGCTACTGGAGTACCTCATCAGCGCTGGCGGTGTCCGCATCGAGCAGACCACACTCCGGGATGAGACGCTGTCGTTCCTCAAGCGGCTGACCGTGGCGGTCGGTAACGTCGACAATGCCGTATTGGTGTACTCCCTGCAATCCAGTAAGCGCGAATCTCTCGAATACACCAATCTGCTGCACACAGTCGAGCATCTGGCGGCTCGCAAGGACCAGCGGCGGGAGCCGGTGGAAGGTAACGAAATCCTCCGCGTAATCCAGCGCCGGCTGCTCGCCAAGGCGCCCGAAGCGACCGCGGCTGCCATGACGGCGAACGCTTACGGCCAGGTTTTCACGCAGATGCGGCGCGCCTATGCTCACGGCGAAGCGGAGCGCCAACAGGCGGAGGAAGAAGGGCTGGCACTGCGCGACCGTATCAGGGCGTCCTATCCCTTTCATCCCGCCCTGATCGACCTGATGCGCGAGCGCTGGGCCGCCATACCAGATTTCCAGCGTACGCGCGGCGCCCTGCGCTTTCTGGCTTCCTGCCTGCGAGCCGCCCATCGCGCCGGCGGCTCGCGCCTACTGCTGGGTCCCGGCGACGTTCCCATCCACGATGCGGAAGTCCGTCTCGCGTTCTTCAAGGAAGTCGGACAGCGTGAGGACTTCCAAGCCTGCGTGGAGCACGACTTCGTCGGCGCGAACGCTCGCTCCCGACGCATCGACGAGAGACGCGCGCGGGAAGTCACGGCCGAAGCCGGGAAGCTGCCGGCCACGCGCCTCGCCACCACCATGCTGCTCTATTCCTTTGGTGGACTACGGCGCGAGGAGAGCGACCCGGGAGATCTGCTTCCGCCCGGCATCGGCGAGCCCGACCTACTCGGTGCGAGCATAGGTCCGGAACTCGATAGCACCACGATCCAAGCGTGCCTGAAGGAACTCAAGGAGCAGTGCCTGTATCTGCATTTCGACGCTGTGCGCTACTGCTTCAAGAAGGATCCCAACGTCACCTTACTGGTCGAACAGGAGGCAGAGGCCATAGCCCGTGACGAGACCCGTGTTCGGACCCGCATCCGACAAGCGATCGAAGAGCGTCTGGCCGGTCAGCGTGCCATCGTCTGGCCTGCGAAGTCCGGGGACGTGCCGGATCGCGAGCCGGAGTTCCTTATCGCCTACCTTCCACTAGAGTTCGCGGCACAATCGGCGACCGAGCAGAGACGCGACGCGCTTGCTCTCTGTGAGCAGTTCGGCAACCGCCAGCGGGAGTTCCGCAATGGATTGGGACTGGCCGTGCCGGCGTCAGGGCAGGTCGAGATTCTGCGGCGCGCCGTGCGCTATCTGCTCGCGGTCGAGCGCGTTCAGGGGAAGTGGCGTGAGCACAACCTCACATCCGCCCAGAAGAGCCAGCTCAAGGAACGCGACGCGACGGAGAAGGCCGCGACCGAATCTGCCTTGCTGAAGCTCTACGGCGATGTGTGGCTCCCGGTATCGGGCGACCAGAGGCTCGAGTTCGAGACCGTCAGCCTAGGCGGCCGACCCCTCCAGACGACCCTCGACGAGAAAAAACGCGCCCTCATACATCAGCGCCTGATGGAACTCTTGACGACGGTCCAGAGGCGCATTTTCGGATCGGTAGCGCCGGGAAAAATCGCCGAACTCTTCAGCCTTGGCGAGGCGGGGACCGACCAATCCGGCATCGCGACCAATACCGTGCTCGCAGGGTTCTACGAATTCCTCGGCTTTCCGCGCCTGCTGTCCGCCGAAGCCGTGCGCAAGTCCATCGTTCGGGGCGTAGAGACAGGCCTGTTCGGCTACGTCACTGGGGACCCTACCCTCGACGACGACGGTCGATACCAGATCGACCGAAGCCGTGTCGCATTTGAGCGCAGCGTCGACGACGACGAAATCGATCTGGACTCGGGCTTTCTCATTGCGCCAGTAGCACTTCCGGAGAAACCCTCATCAACGGGCGGTCAAACGACTGGCGGTGACCAAAGTGACGGAGAGCTAGGGCAAACCGCTGACGGCGGCGGTCCGGAGCACGGCACGGATCCAGCGCCTGAACCACCCCAGCCTGACGCCCCTAGCGGCCGAGAGATCGCTCTCTCGTTCACTGCGGACCCGAGCAACCTCTACGCGGCTTGGAACGCGCTGGCCAATCTCGCCGATCTGGCAGGCGAAGTCTCAATCAACGCTAGGAGCACACCACCGACCGGATACGACAAAGCCAAGTTAGAAAATGGCGTACTTGAGCCCCTCCGGGAACTTGGTCTGATTGAGGAGGACGGATGACGCAAACTACACAACAGAACCACCATTCGTGACGATCGGAAGAGAAGGGAGTACAATAAACAATCCCCTGTATCACAGACTGCTAGATGAATTATTGGGCGTATGGGCGTATGAACAAAAGTCAGGACTTCTTAGAACTTCTGGCTCATGCAATAGAGTCAGAAATCCAATCAAGAACTCGGACTGAGTTGCCATCTCTGTGCGATTCCCTCCAGCTTCCCGAGTCTCCGAACGATCCAAATCTGTCCAAGAGACAGTATATTTTCAGCCGTGTTGGGAAGCTCAAGACTGATTTCGCTCGCACTCAGCTAGTCGCGACGAAATTCATAGAGCAGTTTCCGATATCCAGTGGTAACGAGAAATCGTTCCAACTTGAAGAAATCCTGTGGAACGGATCATCTTACCCAATCATTTCGCTGAGAGTGCGCAGGGAGTTAGCCCGAGGCCTAAACAAGAGAGACATCTTGATCGACCCCGACGGTCTTCTGAACGCTCTAGACCGGCTATGGGTTCTAGAAACTCGACACGAAAAAGTTTCGGCCATGATTTCTGAGATTACCGGGGATCTATTTGGCCAACGACCTCTATTAAATATCCAAAATAAGGGGTCTCTTAAAGACCAAATCGTGTGCAACTTCATCGCAGAATCTGGCCCATGGTCAAATCTGACCCATGGTCAATAGAATCCTTGTTCAAATCGCTCGGAGCATTTACTTGCTCGAGCAAGCGATTCGGCATGCTCGTCCAGTCCCTAGTGAGTGCTGAAGTGATACCAGAAGAATCCCAACAACTCGTACTAGTGCGAAAGGTAAATTCGGTCCTACGTCGATACAACCTTGAATTAGTGCAAAGAGACATCATTGATGGATACCCTTCGTTTACAGTTCAGACGATCCGATCCACTGTTTCAGGCCGACCGAAGAACTTAGTGTTTGCCTCCTCTATCAAGCCAGACATCCGATTCAAAGACGCGGTGAATAATGACATAGAGATCGTCACGCACGCTGACAAAGTATTGGTGTATGATCAGAATATTCCAGACTGTGGCCTGTTATGGAAAGACTTGCAGGATTGGTGGGTGCGGGAAAAACGCTACAGAAATGAGCGAGACGCACAAGTAGCCTTGTATAGACGGCTGTTAGCATCGTTGCCAACAAATTCTCCTCCTCAACGACTTCTTTTTAAGACATTGTTTCGACATTATCGAAGTACCTTTCCAAGGCTGCCAGCTCTATTGCCCGAAGTGTGGTTGCATTACGATCCGAAGACTGTTGAACAGCGTGGCAAGGAAGCGCTTCTACGTCAAAGGATGGACTTTCTGATTCTGATATCGCCATCACATCGGGTTGTGATTGAGGTCGATGGAAAACATCATTATACAGATGAAAATGGTCAGTCTTCCGGAAAAAAGTATGCCCTCATGGTGTCTCAAGATCGCGATCTTCGGCTTTCTGGATATGAGGTCTATCGATTTTCGGCAAGCGAGTTAGCTGGTCAGAGAGGAGAACAGATTGTACGTGATTTCTTTGACGAGCTATTCAGGAGATTCGGAATACATGCATTCCCAGACGACGACTAGCTGATGGCTTGTCCCGAGGAGTAAATCAGGCTGGGTACGGCCTGGCGATAGTTTCCTCAGGATTGTCATAGATGGTCCTTCCGGTCGACAACTCTAACATGGATCAATCCAGCCGCGTAAGATCATTGTCGCCTACTTTGAAGTATTCTTGACCGGTTGGCGTCGATGGTTTCGCTTGTCTGCAATGTGCGGGTAGGGGGTAGCTGACAGCTCAAGGCCAGATATTCTGTGCAACCTCCCGCCGACAGACGTCTCCAACGATGGGCACAGTGCTGCAGCCCTCTTGACTAGAGAACAAGATACGGGAACTTCTCAGTCGGCCGAAATCGCAGGCTGGGAATGTCTAGCTCGTGCGCATAGCGGCGTGAGCCGCTCTCCGGCTGTTCGCTGATCTGGCGGAGAGCGCCTTCTAACACGTCGACGAGGTCCAGCGCAACCGCTGTTCCCGCCTGCGCCATATAACGTTCGACCGCATCATCGATGTCGCGCAGCACCCGCTCGCGAAGGACGAGCGGCTTGCCGCTCACCGTCGGCCGGCGTCACGGACCCTGCTGCGGAGCCGGTCGCAATAGTGTGTGACCGCCTTTGGCGATCCCGCTCCTTCGAGAAGCAGGCCGCGCAGGCGCTGGCGGTCCCGGTCTTTGCGGATCAGTTCGAGGACATACTCGCTCGACGTTCTGTAACCTCGTGCGCTGACCTGATCGTCCACAAAGCTCTTGAGGGCCTCGGGAAGCGATATGTTCATCGTGCTCATCATACGGCGCAAGTGGCATTGGCGAAGTTCGGCAAGCGAAAGGAAATGAGACCCAGCCGTTGTCTTAGCTTTGCGAGAGCGATGCCGGAATCTCGATCGCGCTGGTTCTCAGCTTCTAGGGCGATCCGGGGGCACGTTCTTGGGACGCGTCAGTCTAGTAGGCCTCGTATCCCGATTCGTTTGAGGGCGCAGAAAGGGACAACCGTGGCCGACCGATCCCAAGTGTAGCGATCCAGCCTGCGCATCAGCGAAGCAGATCGGCTGACCGCAATCCTCAACAGACGCTGGTTCCCCCGTCTCTCTGCTCTAGGTTGAGAGACAATAGACGGGCTATGGAATCGACCGACCATTACGAGACCGAGCAGCCGAGCCCAATTCGGCTCTCTCGTCGCTCCTTCTTAGGACAGTCCGTTGCTGGACTCGGCGTGGGGACGTCAATCCAGCTGTCTGGACAATCAAATCCGGGCGAAACTCAGCCGAATATCTTGTTCTGCATATCAGACGACCAATCTTGGACCCACGCCGGAGCTGTCGGAGATCCAATCGTCAAGACACCCGCTTTCGACCGTGTCGCCGCCAATGGCGTGCTGTGCACGCACGCGTTCTGCGATGCCCCGACATGCGGCCCGTCGCGAAGTGCCATCCTCACTGGGCAGTCGATCTGGCGATTGGAGGAGGCCGGCAACATCCATAGCACGCTACCAAGCAAGTTCGCGACCTACACCGAGATGCTCGAAGGAGCCGGCTATATGATCGGACACACCAGCAAGGGCTGGTCGCCGGGCCGACTGGAGCCCGGCGGGCGCACACGGAATCCGGCGGGCGACACATTCGAGAGCTTCGAGCAGTTCATGGGGCAACGTCCAGCGGACAAGCCATTCTGCTTCTGGCTGGGCAGCCGCGACCCTCACCGGCCCTACGAGCTCGGCTCGGGCCAGCGGTCGGGGAAGGACCCGGCGCAGGTCGTCGTCCCGCCACACATGCCCGATAACTCTGTCACTCGCAATGACATCCTCGATTACTACGTCGAAGTCGAACGCTTCGACAGCAACGTGGAGCGTGCCTTGAACCTGCTCGCCGAGACTGGCCAACTCGACAACACGATCGTGGTGGTCACGAGCGATCACGGAATGCCTTTCCCCCGCGCCAAGGCCAGCCTCTACGACTACGGCAGCAGGGTCCCGTTGGCGGTCTCTTGGCCCCGCGCCATCCCGCCGGGTCGGACGGTCGATGACTTCATCAGCCTCAGTGACATGGCCCCTACGTTCCTCGAGGCCGCTGGCCTTGAACCGCACGAAGACATGACTGCCCGCAGCCTGCTGCCGATTCTCCAGTCAAGCGAGAGCGGTCAGGTCGATTCCTCCCGCGACACCGCGTTCTTCGCGATGGAGCGGCACGATGGTTGCCGCCGCGGGGGGAAGGGGTACCCGTGCCGTGCCATTCGCACGGCCGACTACCTCTACATCCGCAATTTCGAACCGACGCGCTGGCCATCCGGCTCGCCGAACGCCGCCGATTGCGCGCGCGGGATTCCCTACGGAGAGATCGATTCGTCGCCGACCAAGACCTTCATGATGGAGAATCGGGGCGATCCATCGGTGGATCGTCTGGCCGAACTGGCGTTCGGCACGCGGCCGGGCCATGAATTGTACGACCTGCGTGCGGATCCCGGGCAGCTGCGCAACGTTGCCACGGAACCGGAGCAAGCCGACCAAGCCAAGGCATTGGATGCTCGACTGATGGCGCACTTGGCCGACACCGGCGATCCGCGCGCCCTCGGCAAGCCCGCGCCGTGGGACTTCTATCCCTATTACGGGCGGAAGGTCAACGAAGACTGGACCGTGGACGCTCCAGGGTAAGCCGAACAATCCCTGACCAAGCCCCACCGACCACCCTAGAGAGACGCGCTTGTTGTCCGGCGCACGATTGAGTCGACCGGGCCCACAGCAACCGGATTCGAATCCGTCGTCAACGACCGTCCAAACGGCGATAGCCAGCCACGACGCAGGGCCGCTCTATTGCGCATCCCGCGGCCGAGTCTAGCTTGGGTCCTCTCGTCACCGGATCGCGGGCCGTAGAATGAATAGGCTCCGCGCCTGCCCGGTTGGCGAAATTGGTAGACGCAACGGACTTAAAATCCGTTGTCCGCAAGGACGTGTGGGTTCGAATCCCTCACCGGGCACCACTGGTTCTCAAGAAACTATTGAACCAATGGACTTAGATGGAGATTAAGATTCTCGTTACTGCTGGAAGTACTACATTGGGGATTGCCCGAACGCCGATTGTCACTGTCTATGCCGATTCATGGGCGGCCTCAAGGGATGAGTGCCGGATCTGATCACGAAGACCCTTGGGTGGGTGGAGGACCGCCACGCCGGGTTATTTGGGGACGCTAGGAAATGACGATGCACAATTCTCAACCGGATACCAAGGCACGCGAAGTAGCCTTCTACTACCCAGGATGGATCTGGCATGACGGGGACTCTCTTAAGAATCTCTTGCTCTTCTTCGATGGCATCGCCTTGCTTGTTCCTGATTACATGCAGGACTTGGTTGATCAGGTCGACTATGAGTTGACAGTTCCGCTACTCGATGCCGGCCTCCTTCACAGACTGAAACCCGAAGAACTTGTCGATGAAGCGGCAACCGAGAATCTCGTACATTCGCTCGCCAACATTCTAGGGACTGGGGCGTTGGACTCGCTTGCCAGCGAAGCGACTCAGTTTCATGGACTCTCGTATTCGCGACTCGGCGGTTTCGGCAATCGATGGCTCGCGGACAGGATCATCTGCGAGCTTAAGGCCCGTGGCTTGGCCAGAGATAGCGAGGATGGTGTATCTGTCCCGTTGCACCCGCAGGTCCATGCCTTGGTACTCGTGCTACTCGCGCAGATCCTGCGTCCGTACGGGGAACGTCAAGGGCTCGTGCTGCAGCCCGCCACGGACCAGGTACAGCTCGTGGAGTCGCTCCGAGAGGTGCTTTCGCTGCAGTCCACGCCGTCGGCTGGCCATGTCGTGGCCACCGACTTCGCGACAGTCGGCGTGGACCTGAGCCATGTTCCTTTGGACGAGGTCCTCTCATTCCGCGAAGAGCAAGGTGCCAGCTACCGGGCGTATGCGCGATCGGTTAGGAGTTTCATGCGAGATATGAGCCTGTTGGACGAAAAAGCTCGGGCTGAGGCGCAGAAAGACCGAATCGAGGAGATCCAAGATCTCGAGAGCAGCCTCAGTCGCCGCACGCAAGATTGCTGGAAGCGTCCCGCATCGTTCGGACTTTCGATCGCAGGCGCTGCATGGAGCGCCCTGACGGGCGATTTCATCGGCCCACTGATCTCAGGGGGCCAAGAGCTCCTGCGCGATCAGGAAGGGAGCCCAGCGGACTGCGAGGCATATTCATACTTGTTCCGAGCCAAGCGGCGGTTCGGGGCCTGACCGACGGCAAGCGGTCCGGGGCCTTTTCAGGGAGTTGGGTGGCAACGACGCCCCCGCACACCCCTCCCGTGTTCCGCTAGCGCAGATCACCAGGTGGACGTGCAGAGGGGGTTCATGGGCCGGCGAGATGGCGTTTAGCTTGGGTGTCGAGCCTAGCTGTCGCTTGGGCAACGATTAGGGGCCGTCCTAGTGAGGGCTTATCCATGATGCTTGAGCCGCCGTTGACGGAACATAGCAATTGCGCCCACTGTACCTGACCCAGCGACAAGTGCGGCCGGCAATGGTGTTGGGATTGCCGTGAGCACGGCGACCAAGAGGCCCTTCCCAGCAGCAAGCCCGCGATTGTCCCGTGGCGATCCGTGGTGCTGCATGAGGCCGGTCGCAACACCCAAGACGATACCAACGGGAATCGACATCAGCCAGCCCACGGGCCCTGTTAGAGCACGCACTGACTCGTCGACTTCCGCGGCAGAGCGGAAGCCGTCTGGACTACCACTGTACGTGCCGCCGTCTCGAGACGAAGATCCGCAAGATGCACCACGGGCTAGGGCCATCCTAGCTGAGCTTGGAAAGGCGGACCGTGCCAGCCACGAGGATGCTCCCTTGTTGTTGTTTATCAGTATTTTGACAATACTCACCGAAACCTAATACACCCTGAGAACCCCTTAATCAGTGGCGACCCCGGACACCAAGCGCCCCTCTGACAGCGCGTGCACACCATCATCCGCGTGGTAGGAACTGCGCACCAGCGCCCCGGACTCGACATGCCGGAAGCCAACCCGGCGGCCATGCTCGCGAATCCGCTCGAACTCCTCCGGGGTGTAGTACTTCTGAATCGCCAAGTGGTCGGGCGAGGGCCGCAGGTACTGTCCCACCGTCAAGATGTCCACGCCGTGCTCGCGCAGGTCGCCTAGGGTGTCGTAGATCTCCGCATCGGTCTCGCCGAGTCCCAGCATGATGCCTGACTTGGTCGGAATCGCCGGCCGCGCCGAGCCGGCGTGCCGCAACATCATCAGAGAGCGGCCGTAGTCCGAGCCGACCCGTACCGTGCGGTACAGGCGAGGCACGGTCTCGATGTTGTGATTGAGGATGTTCGGCCGGGCATCCAAGACGATGTCCATGGCAGACCGCGAGCCTTGGAAATCCGGCACCAACACCTCCACGGTGCAGTCCGGCAGGCGCGCCCGGATCGCCTGGATCGTCATGGCGAATAGCTCCGCGCCGCCGTCCGGCCTGTCGTCACGGTTGACGCTCGTCACCACGGCGTGACGCAGCCCCATCTGCGCGATGGCATCCGCCACTCGTCTCGGCTCGTCGTAGTCCACTGTCTCGGGAGGCCCTTTCTGCACGGCGCAGAAGCCGCAGCGCCGCGTGCATACATTGCCCAAGATCATGAATGTCGCGCTGAGGCGATTCCAGCAATCCCCGACATTGGGGCAAGCGGCGCTCTCGCAGACGGTGTGCAGGCGCAGCTCGCGAACCAAGCCCTTCAGCCGTTGGTAGTTCTGGCCGGTCACCGCAGGGGCAACGAGCCAGCGGGGGCGTGCGCCGGCCGGGTTCTCGAGCGGCTTGGCATGCGCCGGAACGATCGGCTTGGAACGCAGGTTCGCAACCGGGATAAAGCCGCTCATTGGTTCGCCGATCCGCAGGCCCGGCACCCTTCGCGAGGGCCGGCGGACCTCGACCTCATGCTAGCAGCGCGCTGCCGGGGCGTGCCCGAGAAGGACTGCCGACTATTCCTCGCTGGAGAAGAACTTATACACCAAGGCCGCCAACACTCCGCCCAGTGGGCAAGCCACGAAGAAGATCCACAGGGAGGAAATCGCATTCGAGGCATCGCTGAACAATGCCGGCCCGAGCGAGCGTGCCGGGTTCAGCGAGGCTCCTGTCACCGGGCCACCCGCCAAGATGCAGGCCGTTACGATGAAGCCGATCACGATGGGCGCGAAGTCGCCCGCCTTGCCGCTGACAGCCGTATGGTAGATCGCGTTGACGAGCAAGAACGTCAGGAACAGCTCCAGCAAGAACGCCTGGCCGATGCCGACGCCCGCAGCCGGAACCGTCGCACCCATGGCACCCGCGGAATCACCCAGAACATAGAACAGCGTCGCAGCGCCCACGATTCCACCAAGCAACTGCACGAGGATGTATCCGATCGCGTCGCTGAGCTTGATCTGGCCGCCCGCGAGCAAGCCGATGGTGACCGCCGGGTTGATGTGCGATCCGGAATAGCTGCCGTAGGAGAACGCAAACGTCATCACCACCAAGCCGAAGGCGAAGGCGGCCGCCACGAGACTGCCGCTGACCTGGGCCGCGCCTGCGCCTATGAAGATCAGCGCGAACGTCCCAATGAACTCGGCAACGAGTGCTTTGATTTGCATGAATCGAGTACCTCCTGCGCTTCCCGCTGCCGGCGGGCGTAGCGACACCGCAGCATTGTATCAGCGGCTCGCGTCAGGTTGCTTCAGGTGTTCCTTATACTTGCCTCAGATAGCAGGGATTCGTTACGGAGCCCGAAAATGAGAACTGTGCAACAGCAACGCAGCGACGTTGAGCAGTATCTCGACTCGGGATTCTTGGACCTTGACGGGCTGCTGGACGCACTCGAACTCGCCGTCGAGCCTTCCTCCAGCCTTTTCGGCAAGCCCGGCTTGCAACTGCGCAAGTGTCCTGCCGAAGGGCGGAAGGTAGCGATCGCGATCAGCGGAGGCGGCGCAGCCGGGGCCTACAATGCAGGCTTGCTGGAAGTCCTGCTCGCCCGCATGCAGAAACGCGGAATCGAGCCGGACCTGCTGGTCGGCACGTCCTCCGGTGCACTCAACGGCTACGGCGTCTTCCTTGAGTCGCTGGGCATGGGCAATCCCCAGTTCGACCGCGAGCCCTCGGTGCGGCAGCCTTACGAGAGCTACATCGCTTCGGTTTGGTCGTACATGGCCCGTGACGGCAAGGCATCTCGCTGGGTCGTCGGCCGCCGTTCGTGGATCGTCAGGCTGGTGTCGCGCGGCGCACGAAGGCGTTGGAGCCTAGCTGGGCTGATCTTGGCGGCCATCGGCGCCTTGCTGCTGTTCCAACCGAATTTGCTCCTGCCGCTCGCAACAGTAGTAGCGAAACCCGGCCCGGACGACCTCGCGGGAGCCGTGCCGTTCTTGTTCGGATACGCCGTCGTCGCTACGGTAGTGCTGAGCCTCGTCCTGTGGCTGGTCCTGCGCAGGTTCGGTCCGAGCCTGTTCCTCGACCTGCCACTGCTGGCATTCCTAGCCAACACCGGACCCAACGGCGATCTGCGACGCCGTCCTAGCGGGCCCAAGGGCCAAGCCGTCGATCAAGCCAAGGTGCTCAGCCGGAATATTGTCCGCCGCTGGTACGACCGCGGCAGGCACGCACCGGAGTTCATCATCACCGGCACTGACATTTCGGCCGGACGCGAGTGCCTGTTCACTCTGGTGCGCCCAGAGACCTATGGCTTGCTGCGGCGGGCAGAGTGGATGGCGGTGCAATTCGATTCCGACTCGGGCGCGGCGAGCGAATATCGCGGGCAGACCGAGGCACTGTTTACCCGCTCCGAACGCCTACTGCAAGCGCTCGTAGCTTCGTCAGCCGTGCCGGGCGCCTTCCCGACCCAACGGATTGGCATCTACGAGGGCGGCTCGAGCTCGGTGGCCCACCACCACTTCGTCGATGGCGGGGTGATGAACAACAGCCCCGTCCACATCGCCATCGACGCGGGCGCGACACACGTGATCTCGCTCGAGATCCTGCCACACGATTCCAGCGACGAGCTGTGTCCCGACCAGCGCGGCCGCGGGCGTTACCTGCTGTTGGAGGCAGCTCTTGCAACCTTGACGACCGTGCTTGAGCGAGCGATCAAGCAGGACGTGCGCCGGACTGCCTCGTGGAACCGTTTCCTAGTCAGCCGTCCGAAGAGCCTCGATAGCGGCCGCGCCGAGGACACGGAGAACCGGCGCAGCAGGCGCATCGTGCCCTTATACCGAATCGCGCCTACCGAACCACTGGTCGGCACCGTCGAATTCGACGGGCGGTTCGAGGCGGGCCAACGAACGGTAACGCTGCGAGACCTGTTGCAGCGTGGAGTACTCGATATGCAGGGTCGGAATGTATGGACAGCGACCCTGCGGCACGAACCGGGATGGCGAGACCCCGACTCCGAGGTGGCCGAGTCGCTTTACCAGGCGAGTGCCTAAGTCGATTGACATGCGCGGCACCGCCACGGGCCGCCAACGCCCTGTGCGGAGTGATGGGGTAGCGGGAGCGGCTCTGTCCTAGTCTGCGGTGCATGGCGGGGCACCGACTGCTGATCGGTCGCCCGCGCTTCCCATTGATCGCCACTCTCCGAGCCTGAAGCTGCTCGGAGGAGGCCTCGGCCCGCATGTTCTCGTGCAGGGCAGGTCGGTGTGGCAAAGCAGTTCGGTGATGCGTGACCTCAGCCTGTATTGCTCGGCCAACTTCACCATTCCCAATCATTGCAATCCTTGCTTGGTCAGCTTCGCGTGGACCGCAGCAGGGCTGATCGTGCCGCGGTTGAATGACTCGCCGACTTAATTTCGCAGCAAATCTGTTGCCAACAGAATTGTTATATAATACGGCTATGAGCAAGAAGCTTGAGATGGCCGGTGCCTCGTGGGTCGACGGCGAGAGGTTCTTCGGTCGGCAGGTGGATCTGGAATTGCTTACAGAACGGGTCCGTCGCGGATCGCACACATTGCTCACGGCTGCTCGACGAATGGGGAAGACGAGCCTGGTCCGCGAACTACTTCGAAAGCTCCGCGAGACCGGAGATTTCGAGACGTTCTATGTTGATCTTGAGGCGGCCGACGACCATCGTCACGCAGTGGCCGAGATCGGTAGCTGCTGCGCAGGCGCTAAGGGCGTAGGAGATCGGATATCGAGAGTCCTAGGCGAAGCTCTGGAGCGACTTGATGAACTCAGCGTGTTTGACCTGAATGTCAAGCTCCGGGCTCGGATAGACGACGGCAATTGGCAGCATCAAGCGGACGAGATCTTCGACGGGATAGCGTCCTGCGGCAAGCCTGCTGTTCTGGCCATTGACGAGCTACCCATCCTCGTGAACAGACTCCTTAAGGGCCCCGACTACTCCATCACCCCAGAGCGAAGAGCACGAGCCAACCAGTTCCTCAGCTGGCTTCGGAAGAATGCCCAAACGCACCGAGGCAGGGTGATCCTAGCCCTAACTGGCAGCGTGGGTATGGAGCCGATTCTCAAGCAAGCCAACCTCAGTGCGCTCGCCAATGCCTACGAACCGTATCTCCTCCAGCCATGGAGCGTCGAGGAAGCTACGGGCTGCCTCGAAGCGCTGGCGAGGCAATATGACCTCGCGCTTGACGAGAGCATCCCGCAACGTATCTGCGACCGACTGCGTTGCTGCATCCCGCACCACGTGCAGCAGTTCTTCAGCCACCTGCATCACCACCTCCGAATGGAGCGTCGAACTGAGGCAACCGTGGAAGACGTCGAATTGGTGTACTCGCAACGAATGCTCAGCGTAGAGGGCCAAGTTCACCTCGAGCACTATGAAGGTCGACTGAGGACGGTCCTAGGCACAGAGCGGTACGAACTGGCGCTCGAGATCTTGACCGAAGCCGCCTGCGGCGGCGGACCGCTGACCGTCCGGGCGCTCGAGTTGTTCCGCAACTACGCGGAGCACTGCCTGGAGCTACCCAGATCCACTGTCTCGGACGTGTTAACGGTCTTGGAAAACGATGGCTACCTCCGAGTCATAGATGGCGAATACGGGTTCATCTCGGGCCTGCTTGAGGACTGGTGGAGAACGCGCCATTGTACCCACTACGTGCCCCTCGCAGATCGGGCGGTTCAGGACGTGTAAGGGCAGGTTCGAAATGCCGCTAATGAAATACAACCCAAGCTTCCTGCCGGACCAAGCTTTGATCGACTCGTTCTGCGTCCGGCTCGTCGAGTTTGAATCCCTGCTGGAGACGCTGCGAGAAACCAAGGGGGGTTCAAATGTCCATCGACTTGTCATAGGTCCGAGGGGCAGCGGCAAGACGACTCTAGTGCTGCGCGTCGCAGCCGAAGTTCGCCGCGACCTCGGCCTTTCTGCAATGTTCTTCCCGCTCGTGCTCCCCGAGGAACACTATGAGGTTTCGACTTGCGGCGAGTTCTGGCTTGAGTGTGTAAGCCGCCTAGCGGCAAGTGCCCCTCCAGAAAGAAACGGAATCGACCTACGGCTGACCCACGAGGAACTTCGTGGGTTGGCGTCGGATAGGGAACTCGAGGATCGATGCCTGGCTACGCTTCTAGACTTCGCGCGACGAGCCGACAAGCGTCTTCTAGTAATCGTCGAGAACCTGAACACGCTATTCGAAGAAACGTCCGACCCTGATGTCGGCTGGCGTCTGCGCAAGGTGCTGCAAACCGAGCCTCGAATCATGCTGCTCGCAACCGCGACCTGTAGATTCGATGAGATCGACCACCCCGAGCACGCGCTCTATAACTTCTTCGAATCGCTGGCGTTGTCGGGCCTGCGAACGAACGAGTGCGCTGCGCTGTGGGAGAGAGTATCGGGAAAGCGGACTGCTGGCAGGGAAATCCGTTCGATCGAGATTCTCACCGGCGGCAGTCCCCGCCTGATCGCGATCATTGCCCAATTCGGCGGGGGGCTATCGTTTGAGAGGCTCCTGCACGAGCTGATGCAGCTGGTCGATGACCATACCGAGTACTTCAAGAGCCACATCGAGGCTCTGCCCTCACAAGAGCGTCGCGTGTATCTTGCCCTTGCCGAGATCTGGAAGCCTGCAACTGCAAGCGAGGTCGCCAAACATGCGCGGCTGCAAAGCAGTCATTGCAGTGCCCATCTGAAGCGGCTCGCGAGCCGAGGGGTGGTAGCCGAAGCAGGCGGAACACCCCGGCGCAAGGAGTACTACGTTACTGAACGCCTCTACAACATCTATTACCTAGTTCGTAAGCGAGGGGGACCGGCAGCGCTCGTAGAGGCTCTGATTCGCTTCATGGCGTCCTTCTACTCGGTCAGCGAATTGATCGGTGGGTGGGTGGGTATTGTCACTGAATCCGAAGAAAGCAGTTCCGGAAAGAACCCCCTCGTGGCAGATGCGATCGCTCGGCTTATCGAAATTTTGCCAGGCCATCGCGCCGAGCTCTTGGGCCGATTGCCGGAGACCTTCACCAAGGCCGTGGGGGAAACCACGCTCTGGAAGTACAAGGGACCTGTCTCGGAGGCCGCCCAGCCAGCATCGCCTGACCTTGCGATGACTCCCGAACTCGCTGCGCTCGTTCAGAAGATAGACAAGTCGAACTTCGCATCTGACAACAGCCGACTAGCGGAAGTCTGCGATGAGATCTTTGCCCGGTCTGGGGCAAACCCTAGGCCGGGAATCCGTATGGCTCTGGCGGGTGCATGGCTCAACAGGGGGGTGCTCCTCGCATCCGAACACCGGATGGAAGAGGCATTGCAGTGCTTTAGGTGGGCAGAAGAATACTCGGCTAACGACATTCAGCACGGGATGGCACTAAGCAATCAGGGGCTTGCGCTTGCCAGCGTTTCAAGACCCGAGGAGGCAGTGCAGGTCTTCGATGAGATCTGCGCCAGGTTCCTCCGGCGAGACAGCCCCGAGTTGGTCGGCTTCGTTGCTGGAGCGTTCTTCAACGGCGGCGTCGCGTATCGGGAACTGGGTCGGACCGAAGAGGCCCTCCGGGTATGGGACCAAGGAATTGGGCTGCTCGAGCGACACCCTACGGACGTCACCGTAGACTGCGCCTTCAAGTCATGCCTCAACAAGGCCGGCACGCTATCCGATCTGGAGCGGTATGGGGATGCCCTTGAGTGCTATGAACGGGCGACAGCCCTGTTCGAGTCGTCCGAGTACCTCAGGAACAACCACGCATATGCAGCGCGCCTCTTGATGAATAAGGCGTCGGCTCTTATCCATGTCGACCGCTTCGAGCACGCATTGGAGGCGAGTGAACGGTCTCTCAACGAACTGGAGCGCGCAATTCAAGCACCGGGAACTCAGGAGTTAAGGGCGGGAGCCCTTTCGACTATGGGAAGTGCGCTCGAACGCCTCGACCGAGATGAGGAAGCATTGAAGACCTATTCGGAGATTATTGATCGATACAGCGAGAGTGCCAATCCAGCGGTAGTCGGACGAGTCGTTGAGGCAATCATCAACAAGAGCCAAGTTCTGTCAAGGGCCGACAGGCTCCACGATGCTCTCCGTGTGTACGACGCGATAGAAAAGTGGCTTCAGACCGCGGCCCCAGACAAATTGGCCAAAGATCTCGAAATAGCCATCCTCAACCGAGCCGCAATCGCGATCAAGGTCGAAGCTCCCGGCCAAGCCATCGAGATTGCGAATCGAGTGATTGACCATGGATGGTCCGATTCGGCAAAGAACCGGGCTCGGGCGTTTTGGATTCGTGCCGAAGCTCGATACGGAACTGGTGACATCAGTGGCTGTCTCTCCGACATAGACGACGCGCTCGTACTCCTACCTGATAGCGCCGCTCCATTGGACCTTGCAATCAACCAGCTGATCCTGTTCGGTGCCCGCCTTGGGGTCGATCAGGTGCTGGCGAGCATCGAGCGATCCCCCTCGGCGGACCTCCTGCTGCCGCTATCCACGGCCCTAGCACAGGACGTCGGCCGGAATCCGCGAGTGTCGAAGGAAGTCGCAGAGGTCGCGCGCGATCTGCGCGACGACATCGCCAACGTGCGCGCCAGCCTCGCGAAGGCAGAGCCTGTCGCGTCAGAAGCCTCCTAGGTGGCAAGCATGAGCGAGAGTTCCGAGATCGCCGACAGCAACTTCCTTCTCAGTGACACGCCGGTAGCGGTACTGCTTTTCTTCCTCGCGGTGTCACTGGCCCGGGCGTTGGAAGACGGGGGAAGCTGTGGCTGATCCACGCGTCATCTTCTCGGCTCGGGCACGCCGCGACCTACGACGGGTGGATTTGCCAACACGAACCCGAATCGTTGCCGGCATCGATCAGTACGCCGGAACAGGCGTTGGGGACGTCAAGCGAGTGCAGACACGAGCGCAGCTTCGTCTCCGGATCGGCAACTGGCGGGTATTCTTCAAGTGGGTAGACGATGGCACGATTAAGATTGTTGCCATCCTGCATCGGCGCGAAGCCTATAGATGACCGTAACTGCCACGGCCCCATGCACCGCCAAGCGGCTCAAGTATCGATCCCGAACTCGCGCTTGATCTCAGCCAAGGTGAAGGTGCGGCCAGCCCTGAGGTCCGCAAGCCCCTCTTCGATTGCGCGGATTGCCTCGTCGGTCAACTCTTCCTCGTCCTCGCTAGTGCGTCGACGGGCGGGCGGAAGCTCGCTTGGGGGAGTCCGTGTGGACGGTACCCTTTCAACTTTAGGCATCTTGCGCTCTCCTCAGCAATCCCTACTGCATGATGATAACAGCCTCCTAGGCCGCAAGTTGCTGTCGCACTCTCTGCGTGGACCGCAGACAGGTCGCGGCACATATTGGCGCGGGAGTCTGCGACGGCAAGATTTCGGGGCAGCATCTGCCTGCGAATCGCCGCCAGCGACCGACTTTCCGCAACAAACACAACGCCGTCGATCCTGCCTGTCTCACTCTCTGGCGTGGTAGTCTGGCTGTGCCGAGCTGTCGACACATACGCTTCCTCCGGTCTCACGACCGCGGGGACACGCCTCTCGCGAATTGTTCGAGTATCGCCATGACCGCTTCACGACACCTAGCCGCAGCCATCCTCCTGATGTTCTCGGCCTCCTGTAGTCAGCTTCCCGTCGTAGACGTGGACTCACCGATGGAGGCCCCTCGCTGGGCCTTGCTGGAGCGCGAGTTGCTGGAGGCCAATTCGAAAGCGGTCGAAGAGTTCGCGGACGGCTATCTGGACGATCGGGGCTACCTCTTGCACACGCCGCGCTGGGGCACGCTGGACGGTCCCGATGACGCGATCGAGACCTTCTACAACTGGACACTCCTGCACGCCTTGGGCGGCTCGGATTCGGTCTTGGATCTGTACAAGAAGGGGCTCGAGGGGCATCTCCAGCAATACGGCGAACTGCGCACCGAACTGACCACTCTGGCCAGCAACGGGGCGTATCACCGCGAGTTCATCACGCAGTCGGACTGGTTTCACACCGGAGAGGGGATGCGGGCATTCCTGCTCATGGGGCACTCGGCCCCGGACGACGACCTGCTGGTGGAGAGGATGGAGCGCTTCGCCCAGATGTATACCGGCGAGGATTCCTCGGTGGCCAACTACGATCCGGAGCACAAGATCATCCGCAGCTTGTGGAACGGTAGCCTCGGCCCGATGTTGCGCAGGGCCACTGTCTACGACTGGGTCGGCGATCCGGTGCCGGGCAAGTTCCACCTGCTGCACAATCCGGCGCGGACGACGCAACTGCTGGACCTCGAGCAGTGGTACCCGCGCATGCTGGCCCACTGTGACGAATACCTCGACTCGGTCGGCGATACCTTCCTGAATCTCGCCGCGACCCTGCTCAGCACCAACGCGTACGCGCTGACGGGGAAGAGCAAGTACAAGGATTGGACCTTGGAATACTTGGACGCCTGGAAGGAGCGCGCGGCCGCGACCGGCGGGATGATTCCCTCCAATATCGGTCTCGACGGCACGCTCGGAGGAGCCCATGATGGCCAGTGGTGGAAGGGCACCTACGGCTGGAACTTCACCATCTTCGATGGCGAGCTGCAGCAGATCGCGCACCGCAATTACTTCACCGCCTCATCGTTCCAAGGCTTCGCCAACGGCCTGCTGCTGACCGGCGACCAAAGCTACATCGACGTCCTGCGCACCCAAATGGACCGCGTGTTGGAGGCCGCCAAGACCGAGGACAGCGAGCGGCTCCTGCCCACCATGTACGGCGATCCCCGCGGCTATGCATTCAACGGCGAGCCTGAGTTCTACCGATACCAGCCGGTGACGTACTCCGACCGGCTGGCGGAGATCTATCTGTGGTCGATGCAGCCGGAGGACTTGCAGCGGATCCCACAGCAGCACGAACCGTGGATCGCCTTCTTGCAAGGCAACGACCCCGGCTATCCCGAACGCGCCATGGAGGGCGATCTCGAGCACATCCGCGAACGCCTAGAGCTACAGCGCAACGACGAGACGACGGCCGAAACGAGGCTGGCCGACTACTTGCTCGGAATCGTGCCGGCGACGACCGACACGCTGTCAGAGCTGACCACCGGCGGATATTTCGCCAACGGCCGGATCTGGGTCCTGCACAGCCGGCTGCGCTATTTCGACCCCG
Source organism: Bryobacterales bacterium (assembly GCA_022824585.1). GTDB lineage: Bacteria > Acidobacteriota > Terriglobia > Bryobacterales > UBA6623 > VXMF01. The sequence continues at coordinate 22,854 of JAJDZN010000115.1, forward strand.
CGCGGCGCCGAGCCGGCTTGCCGCCAGACGTGGCCGCCCTCGTGCATTCGCTGGAGGACGACTCGGTGAGCGTGACGCTGGTCAATCTCAGCGATAGCGACGCACGCGAGATCATCGTGCAAGCGGGCGGGTATGCGGAGCACCAATTCACAGCGCTGGAGCGCGAATCGGGCGCGGTTGATCTTGACGCGAACGCCGTCAGCGTGCGGCTCGCGCCCGGCAGCGGCGAACGGCTGACGCTGCGCATGGCGCGCTACGCCAACCAGCCCGACCTGGCATTTCCTTGGTCTTGGTCGCGGCGCTAGGCGGCAATCCGTCAGCCGCCCAAGGGCTCGATGGACGCGGCCACGTGGTCGCGGTAGGTCACCCGCACGGGCTCGAGCCCGGCTACCGTGCACTGCTTGTAGTCGACGATCCGAGTCATCCCACCCGGCGACTGGCGCACGACCTCGCCGACGCCCAGCGCGAAGCCGATACGCACCTCGCTCATGCCGACCTCGACGACGCCCTTCGACGCCGCATCCCACATCTCGTCGGTCCAGTGGTCGTAGATCTCCCTTGGATCCTCGACGAAGAAGATGTCATCGACGAACACCCGCTGCGTCGTGCCGATGACGAACGAACGCCGCTCGCCCTCCTTCTCAAACAGCAAGACAACCTCGCGGCCGCGCGTTTCGAAGGCTAGCGGGACGATGCGCTCGAGTGGCTCGAAGAGCCGCTCGCCGGGCCCGTAGAACCAGCGGTAGCCCTCGCGGATCCACAGCGGCTTGCCCGTGAGCCGCTCCCGCGCCGAGGCCAAGTCGGTCGCATACGACTTCGGCACGAACACGAACGCATCGGACGGAAGGTTGCGCTTGGTCGGCTGCTCGCCGATGGTCATGTTCGCGATTCGGTTCCGCTCATAGAAGTGGTAGGCCAGGTAGACCGCGCCGACGACCAGCGCAACCTTGATCGCCAGCCGGAACCAGAACAGCCACTCCTCGCCCGCGAACTTCAGCCGCATCAAGAACTTCCCTCAGGGTTGGTTGCCCAACGCTAGTGGCCACGCACGGTTCAAGTCTAGACGATCATCGGACTGCCGTTCCGACCGTGATCGATCCGGTGCTCGGAGTCTCGGCCTCCTCAGACGGCCGCGCTGATCTCGCTCTGGGCAGGCTGCCGACTCCCACGACCCGCTCTTGCCAAGATGTGCTACGATTTGCCGCGCTCTGCGTCGGCATCCGTCCCCCCTTGTGGCGAATCGTGACGTTTCCGACTCAAGTCGCACTGGAGGAATCATGAACGAAGGGATGGAGCAACCGCCCGCAAGGTCCGCTTGGAATCGTGTCAAGGCGGTACTTCGGTTCGAACCCGGGATCTTCATGGAGATCGCGCAAGACAACAGCGCGACGGGGCAAGCGTGCGGTGTCTTCGCGCTGGCGGTGCTCCTCAGTTGCCTGTTGGGGCTTCCTATAGTCCTGCTTGCATGGCCGGCAGGGTTTCTCGGCGTTGTGATCATGGCAGGCCTCTTCATGCTGGTGTCAAGTATGTTCGCTGGCAGTCCGCCCAGCGAAGGTTTGGCGGAGCCCGACGATGGTAGCGAGGATCGCCAAGATCATAGGCTGCCCTATTCGGGCTGGCTCCGTGCGGTCCTGTTCGCCTCGGCACCCGTGGCTTTCGGCGTCGTCCCGCTCATCGGAACACTCATCGGCGCGATTTTCAACGTGATCCTGCAGATCATCGCGATCCGCGACCTGTCCGGGATCTCAACGCCTGCGGCAGTGATAACGTGGCTCATCGCGATGCTGTTCCCAGCAATCTTGCTCGTCGTGAGCATCTTGTTGTTCGGATTCTCGATGCTCGGCGTGTTCGGCCTCAACGAACTACTGAATTGACGCTTCAAGTTGCCACGGGATTCGCGATCAACCATCGACTCCGGCCCGATGGCCAACGATAACGAGCTTTCGCCTGTCTATCTCAGGTGCCTTAGACTCATCGCACTAGACGTAGGCAAGATACAAGACGCTCACACCGCCGGATAGCGGCCGAATCTCGACCCGCTTGAATCCTGCCCCGATCAGCAGCTCTCGAACCTCCTCAGGCGACGGAAAGCGCTGCACCGAATCCTGCAGATACGAGTACGCCCCTCCGCTTCCGGAGATGGCGTTGCCCAGGCGCGGCAGCACGTGCTGGAAGTAGAAGTTGAACAGTGCGCCCCAAAGCTTGAAAGTCGGCTGGGAGAACTCCAGCACCGCCAGGCAGCCGCCCGGGGCCAGTAACCGGCAGAACTCTTCGGCGCCGACGCGATAGTTTGCAAGGTTTCGAAACCCGAAGGCAATGGTCACCAAGTCTACGCTCGCGTCAGGCAGCGGCATGCGGGTGGCATCCGCCTCGGCCAGAATACGAGGCAGGCCGGCACGCTCGAACTTGTCGGCGGCACGCACCAACATCGGGCGACAGAAGTCCGAGGCAAGGCACGCTGGAACCTTGTCCGGGCGCAAGCGCGCCCGCTCACGGGCCAAGGCCAGCGCCAGATCTCCGGTGCCGGAGCAGCAATCGGCGATATTCACCGCATCGCGCTGCAAGTAGGGCCGCACGGCGTGCACCAGCGTGCGGCGCCAGAAGCGGTCGATCTGGCCTGATAGCAGGTGATTGAGCAAGTCATAGCGCGGCGCCACCCGCGCGAACATGTCGCGCACGGCGCGGGCGGCCTCGGCTTCGTTGCCGACCTCGATGCCAGCCGGCGAAGCGCCGCGCTGTGGCTCTTCCACTGGCACCACGTATGCGGCTCTAGACCGCAGCCGATTCGACGGCGCCGCAGGCTGCGAGCGCGTGCTCGGTTGCAGCGATCACCTGCTCGGCGGGCGGGTCCAGTTCCTCGCTCACGCTTCCGATCGAATCGGCCAGCACGAATCGCGCCCTGCCGCCGACCGCTTTCTTGTCGCCCGCAGTCCGCGCGGCGATGTTTCGGGCGTCCAAGCTCTCCAGACCTGCAAACGACCCGTACGAGAGCACGACAGCTTCGATCCGCGCGCGATCACGGGAGCCCAGCCGGCCGCGCAACTCCGACAGGCGCGCCGCGGCGACCATCCCAAAGCCGACTGCTTCGCCGTGCAACAGGGTGCTGTAGCCGGTCTCGGCCTCCAAGGCGTGGCCTAGCGTGTGGCCGAAGTTCAGGATGCGCCTCAGCCCGCTCTCGCGCTCGTCGGCGCACACAACCGCGGCCTTGATGCGGACCGATTCCGAAATCATCTTCTCGACCGCTTCCCCCGCGCGCGCTCGGACCATGGCCGCCCGGGTTTCCATGTAAGCGAACAGTTCCGGACTGCGGATGATGCCGTGCTTGACCACCTCTTGCACTCCGGCGAGGTACTCGCGGTCCGGCAGCGAGACGAGCGTGTCCGGATCGACCAGTACGAGGCGCGGCTGATGGAACGCTCCGACCAGGTTCTTGCCAGAGGAGAGGTTGACGCCTGTCTTGCCGCCAACCGAAGCATCGACCTGGGCGAGCAAGGTGGTAGGGACTTGGACAAAGTCGATGCCGCGCATGTAGGAAGCGGCCACGAACCCAGCCACGTCGCCAGCGACTCCGCCCCCGACCGCCACCACGGCACTGCCGCGGTCCGCGCCCGCGGCGTGCATGTCCGAGCACAGCCTCTCGACCGTGGACATGCGCTTGCGCGGCTCGTCGAGCGGACTGGGCAGCGCCACCCAATCGCAGCCTTGGAGTCCCTCCGCCAGACGAGACTCGTAGTGAGTCCAGACGGTCTCGTCCGCAATCACAAACAGCCGACGATCCCCGAGCGTCTCGCGAATTAGCGACCCGGCGCTTCCGATCAGGCCGGCTTCGATGCGGACATCGTAACGGGAACCAAGCGTCTCGACGGACACGAGGGCCATTAGTCCTTTTTGTACCATGTGGACTTGCTGCAAGCGGTGCCGGCCGGGCGCGGCCCGGGCCCGCAGCCGCATCGTTGCGACTGCCATGGAAACGGACTTTCTGGTGATCGGCGGCGGCGTGGCGGGCCTCAGCGCGGCCATCGAGGCGGCCCCGGCCGGCCGCGTTCTCGTGCTGACGAAGGACCGCCTGCGGGAATCGGCCACGGAGTACTCGCAAGGCGGCGTAGCCGTCGCCCTCAGCGACGAGGACGAAGTAGGCCTGCACGAGCAGGACACGCTTCAGGCTGGAGCTGGCTTGTGCGACCCGCGGGCGGTGCGAGCCCTGACCGAGGCCGGCCCGCGCCGGATCGAAAGACTGATCGAATGGGGCGCGGAATTCGACTCGGCCGGAGGCAAGCTGTCGTTCTCCATCGAGGGAGCGCACAGCGTGAACCGCGTGCTCCACGCTGGCGGAGACTCCACCGGAAAGGAGATTGGCCGCACACTGCTGCACAAGGCGAGATCGATTGATGCGATCAAGTTTCAGAGCTTTTCGTCGGTGGTCGATCTGCTCGTCGAAGACGGAACGGTTTGCGGGGCACTGGCCTGGAATGAAGAGCAGCGCGAGCTCGTTCCGGTCCACGCCCGCGCAGTGCTCCTCGCCACCGGGGGCATCGGGCGGATCTACCGAGAGACCACGAACCCGGACGTTGCTACCGGAGACGGCGTGGCCATGGCCTACCGCGCCGGGGCGGTCATCGCCAACATGGAGATGGTCCAGTTCCACCCGACAGCGCTGTTCCTCGAGGGGGCTCCGCGTTTCCTGCTGTCGGAAGCCTTGCGCGGAGAGGGCGCGGTCCTGCGCAACGCCAACATGCAGCGCTTCATGTCGCGCTATCACGAGAGCGAAGAGCTTGCACCCCGCGACGTGGTGTCTCGGGCCATCGTCAGCGAACTCGCGCGGCTGCGCCGCGGGCCGGTCTACCTTGACCTGACTCATCTCGGCGATGGCTACGCACCGAAGCGCTTTCCGCGCATCTACCGCACATGCCTGCTATACGGGGTCGATCTTGCGGTGGAACCGGTTCCTGTGCATCCCGCGGCGCACTATGCCATGGGCGGAATCTTGACCGACCACGACGGAGCGACCACGCTGCCGGGGCTGTACGCAGCCGGCGAAGCGGCCTGCAACGGTGTGCATGGCGCCAATCGCTTGGCCAGCAATTCCCTGCTAGAAGGACTGGTATTCGGGGCGCGCTGCGGGGAAGTCATTCGCAAACACGCGGGCGAATCGCTCCGGAATCCAACACTGCCGAGGAGGAAGCGCGCCAGCGCCCTGCCAGGCAATGCCATTGCAAACCTGCGCCACCTCGCATGGCGGCACGCGGGGATCACGCGGTCCGGGGAGGGCCTCCGCGCCGGCCTAGAACAGCTAGACCTGCTCTCAACGATGTTCGAAAAGGGGCTTGCCCGCACGAGCCGCCACGGATTCGAGACCGACAATATGTATCAAGTGATCCGCTTGATCACGCGCTGTGCGTTGGCGCGCGAGGAGAGTCGAGGCGGCCACTACCGCGTGGACTTCCCGTCGGCGCGCACCGAGTTCCGCAAGCACTCGCGTATTCGGCGGGGAGCCCAGGTCCGTTTCGTCGAAGTAGGTGCCAGTTGAATCGTGATTGGGTCGCTCCGACATGACATAGCACATCTAGAATGCGATACAGGAGCCACGGATGAAGGCACTGACTTCCTCGCTGCACGTTCGCATGAACACTGACATGAAGCAGCAAGCGACGGCGGCCCTCGCGGCGATGGGTATGACCGCCTCGGAAGCTGTGCGGCTGCTGTTTCACCGCATAGCAGCCGATCAAGCCTTCCCGCTCGAGCTCAAGGTGCCCAACGCGCAAACCCGCTCAGCGATGGCCGAAGTCGACGAACTAGTAAGGGCCCGCAAGGCGCGCTTCGCCAGCGCGGACGACATGTTTGCGGAACTCGAAGAAGCCAATGGCCGATAGGCGGGCCAACCCGCCACGTCGGTCGGCGGTGACTTGGCGCTGATCTATCGCATCGACGGCCTCGATTTCGCGCATGCAGAACTCCGACGGGTGGAGCCAAGAGCGCCGCACGTCGGATACTAACTCGGTAGTGCCGGTTTCGGCCGGTACGTCGCTTTGACCCGCTTGCTACGCAAGAAATATGCACCCCACGCTACGCAGTATCCGAAGCGCAGCCAGTTCACCTCGCTCGATCCATCAGTGTTGATTAGCAATAGTTCCACAGCTGCATGAGCATAGAGTCCGCATATGGTTACAGTTCGCGCAGCTGCCCGCTTGATTAGGGGGGCAATCACAACTGGCGACAAGAACGCTATGGCACCCAGTCCGCCAGCGATCAATCCGACCCTGCCGAACCCCTCTTCCACTAACGTCCCGGCGATTCTAGGAATCGCCATGGGGAGGCTCAGCAGTTCCGTTCCCACGTAACCGCGCAACCAGCCGGCAATGCCCCCTTGGTCCGGTGGCATTCGCTCTGCTGACCGTACGCTGTTGACGATGAGCGGGAAGAGCGCAAAAAACCAAACAAGGGTCCCGACTTCGTTGAGCATCTCCAAGGTTGCAGCCATATTGCTCGCGAAGGGCACAGTGCCGCAGATCCGGAATCAGTACTCGAGAATCCAAATGTTGCGGAACATCACAAAGCTGTGGATATCGTGCAGCTGCAGTCCGATCGGTCCCTTGAGCGGACGCTCAGGATCCCCGGCATGCTCGGCTGCAAGGACACCGTTAATATAGACCCTGATCGCGTCGGCCCGGGATTCGATATTGAGGCGATTCCACTCGCCAACCGTCTCTAGCCCCCCGGGGGCCCGCGCTAACCCGTAGATCGAGCCGGTCGACCACTTGTCGGAGTACTCGCTATTGATCTGGATTTCATAGCCTTGCTTCGATGGCGTGCAGGCAAAATCCGGACGCTCCGCGATGCCGCAGGCGGCTTGGGAAGGGTCGCGAATCGATATTCCGCTGTTGCCGGGAGTGTTGACCCAATACTCCAAGTGCAGGTCGAACTCTTCGAACTCACGTTCTGTGTACAGCCAAGACTGCCGGGTGCTCCACGCGACGAAGGCCTCGCGGCCGATGTCCGCAGTGCCTTGAATTTCGCGCTGTCGGTCAATCCCGAAGTTCGCGGTGACCACGCCGTCGGAGCGAATCCGCCAGTGGCCGTCCCCAAGCACCACCCAGTCGTCAAGTCCGTTGCGGAGCAGGTCGTCCCAATCGGCGGCCACCGCCATCGGGACGATGGCGGCAAACGCTACGGCCAGAATCACTCTCTTCACCAGATATCCTCCGCCCGGTATCATCCTACGCGAATGCCGCCCAGGCACACGCGGACGACTGGGCCAGCGATTGCCGCGGCCAGCGGTCCGCCTAGCTCAGGCCGGCTCTAGCCGACGTATTGGACCTCTTCCTCGACCTCGAAGCCGAAGCTGTCCCGCACGCGTCGTTTCAGTTCTTGGACCAGTTCGTGGATCTGAGCCGCCGTGCCGCCGCCCAGGTTGTAGATCAGGTTCGCGTGATACGGCGCGATCTCGATCCCGCCGCTGCGCATTCCCTTCGCGCCGACCTGCTCGAGAAAGAAGGCCGAAGCCACCTTGCCGCCACGCACGGCCCGCTCGGGCACGACCTCCACGGCTGTCGCAGGCAGCGAGTCTAGGAACAAGTTCTTGAAAATGCTGCCCGCGCACCGCATGGCAGGGGGGAACTTCTCGTCGCGAATCGTCCGGATTTCCCGGGCGCGGGCGCGCAAAGCCTCGGTATCGCCCGACGGCAAGACCAAGCGTACGCCTAAGATCAGCCAGTCCTTGCGACGCTTGAATATCGATTCGCGGTAATCGAACTCGCACTCCGTGGGGCCGAAGGAGCGCAGCTCGTGCCCATCGAGGAAATCGACGCTCTGGACGAATTCGTCGATCTGGTGCCCGTACGCCCCGGCGTTGCCGTACACCGCCCCACCGACCGACCCCGGGATGCGCTCCAAGGTGTGCAACCCCTCCAAGCCGTGGTCCACAGTCAAGTCGACCAACGCTTGCAGGCTGCCGCCGGCGGCGGCTTCAACGGCACCGTCGACATAGCTCAAATCGCCCGCCGTGTAACGCAGCACCAAACCGCGGAAGCCGTCGTCGTCGGCCACGACATTGCTGCCGTCTCCGAGCAGATAGCAGGGCACCTCCGCGGCGCTGGCCGCCTGAAAAGCCTCGGCCAAGGCGCGCGGGCTGCTGGCCCAGCCGAACAAGTCTGCGGGACCGCCGATCGCGAAGCGCGTGTGCTGGCTCAGCGGCACGCTCCGGTCCAAGCGCAGCCCTTCGATGGCTCCCAGAGACCGTGCCAGCTCGGAGTGGGTTTCGCTCGCGGGCTGCAAGATCCAATTGTATGGCGCGGCCCGAGGCCGCTCCCAGCCAATCGCGCATCATGGATCTATGGAGTTCACGTTTCCCGGCTTCGAGCCCCAAGCCCGCCAGTTCCTGCGCGAGCTGCGGGCGAACAACAACCGAGATTGGTTCCAGGCCCACAAGCCGGACTACGAACAGTTCGTGCGGGGCCCGCTGCTCGAGCTGGTGCTGGAAGTGAGCATCGCCATCGAAGAGCACTCGCCCGGGCACGGCATCGACCCGCGCAAGTCGGCATACCGCATCTACCGCGATATCCGCTTCTCCAAGAACAAGGATCCCTACAAGACGCACGCGGCGGCCGTATTCCCGCCGACCGGTCTGGAGCGCCACGCCGGCGCGGGATTCTACTTCCACTTCTCGGCCGAGGAATTGCTGGTGGGAGGAGGAGTCTACGCGCCCCCGTCAGACACCTTGCGGCGCATCCGCGCCCAGATCGCGGCGGACCCGGACGAACTGCGCGGCATTATCGCCGCCGCGGGCTACCGCAAGTGCTACAACGGCCTGGAGGGGCAGCGGCTCAAGCGGACCCCGCGCGGTTTCGCCCCGGACCACCCTGCAGCTGACCTGCTCGTATACAAGCAATTCCTCTCCGGGGTCACGCTTCCGGCCGATGCGATCGAGCAGCCTACGATCGGCTCGCTGCTGGACCAGCACTTCCGCGCCCTCGCGCCCCTGATGGCGTACCTCAACCGAGCGGTCCAGGCTCGCTGAGCCGGGACCGCTCCCGTGGGATCATTGTGGAGACAAGCCGCGCCGGGCGCGGCGCGGCCCCATCATGGCGTACAGCGACTTACGTGAATTCATTTCCGCGCTCGAGCAGCGAGGGGAACTCAAGCGCATCCGCGCCGAGGTTGATCCGAAGCTGGAAATCGCCGAAATTGCCGACCGCGCCGTCAAGTGCGGCGGCCCGGCGCTGCTGTTCGAGCGGCCCAAGGGTTCCAGCATCCCAGTTCTAATCAACTCCGTAGCCTCGCTCTCGAAGATGCAGCTGGCCTTCGAGGTGAACGACCTCAGCGACATTGCCGCGAGAATCTCGGAATATCTGGACCTTGGCGTGCCCAAGGGAGTGGCCGGCAAGCTCAAGGGGCTGGCCAAGCTCGCCGAGCTGCGCAACTTCCTTCCCAAGACGGTGCGTTCCGGCCCGTGCCAGAAAATTGTCAACAGCGAGAACTTCTCGCTGCACGACTACCCGGTACTGACCTGCTGGCCCGGCGACGGGGGACCCTTTATCACATTGCCCATGGTGTTCTCGCGCAATCCGATCACCGGCAAGCGCAACTGCGGGATGTACCGCCTGCAGGTCTACGACGAGCGCACCACGGGCATGCACTGGCAAACGCACAAGCAGGGCGCCGAGCACTACCGCCGGCTGCAACAAGAGGGAAGCGACACCCGTATGGAGGTCGCCGTGGCGATCGGCGCCGACCCCGCGACGATGGTCGCCGGAAGTCTGCCGCTGCCGCCCGATCTGGACGAGATGCTCTTCGCGGGCTTCATCCGCCGCAAGCCGGTCGAGATGGTGCCTTGCAAGACCGTCGATCTCGAAGTGCCCGCCAATGCCGAAATCGTGCTCGAGGGGCACGTCAACCTCGGCGAGCTGCGCACGGAGGGACCGTTCGGAGACCACACCGGGTATTACTCCCTCGAAGACGAGTACCCCGTGCTGCACGTGGACTGCGTCACGCAGCGCAAGGACCCGATCTATGCGACCACCATCGTCGGCAGGCCGCCGATGGAGGACTACTTCATCGGCAAGGCGATCGAGCGAATCTTCCTGCCCCTGATAAAGCTACAGGCCCCCGAGATCGTCGACATGGCCATGCCCGCCGAAGGGATTTTCCACAATTTGATGCTGGTTTCGATCCGCAAGTCCTACCCCGGGCAGGCGCGCAAGGTAATGAATTCCATCTGGGGCCTCGGCCAGGCCTCGTCGACCAAGTGCATCGTGGTGGTCGACCACGACGTGGACGTGCAGAATTACTCCGAGACTGCTTGGCGGGCGCTGAATAATATCGATCCCGAACGTGACATCCAGTTCACGCTGGGGCCGATCGACTCGCTGGATCATGCCAGCCGATTGCCGGACTTCGGCTCCAAGATGGGCATCGACGCGACCCGCAAGTGGAAAACGGAGGGATTCACCCGGCCGTGGCCGGAAGTAATCGAGATGAGCGAGGACGTCAAGCGACGAGTCGACCCGATCTGGGAAGAGCTGGGGATCGGCTAGGATCGGGGCTGCATGGCATCTGAGCCGGCCAGAGCGCCAGCCACAGCCTTGCTGGCGCTCATCAGCGCTACGCTCGCGGGCTGCGGTTGGGAGCCGGGAATCTTGGCCGGCGAGATCGAGGTAGAACCGCCGAAGACCAAGGACGCCGAACTGACAGCAGTCGCCGTGGCCACGCTCGACGGGCCGGTGAAGGCGCGACGGGGCGGTCGTGTGCTGGCATTGCGAGCCCGGACCGGGGATGTCGTAAATGCAGGCGACGCCCTGATCGAATTCGAAGACTTGGCGCTGGAGGAATCCAAGGCCGCGGTGCGCCGCGAGATCGAGGAGCTGAGGGCTGCGCATGCGGCAGCCGGGGCCACGCCCGCCGCAACCGAGCGGAGTGTCAGCCGGGACCTTCGCATGGCGGCACTAGAGCAGCTGGAGGAGACCCACCGCCGCGCCAGCGAAGAATTCCAGCGTTGGACGGAACTATTCGAAGAGGGCCTAGCGGCCCGCCTCGACTTCGAGGAGAAGCGGCAGGAGTTCGAAGCTCTCGGCGCGCGTCTGCGCGAGGCTCGGGCCGCCGCTACCCAGGAGACCGCGACCGAGGAACCGTCCGAGCCTGCCGAACTGCGGCGCGCGCAACGGCTGTTGGAGCGCTTGCAAGAGCTGCCCAAGACCTACTTGGTCAAAAGCCCTTGGGACGGGGCTGTCAAGGATCTGCTGGTGGCGGCCGGGGACATGCCGGGGCGCGGGGCGGTGGTGGCTACGGTGGCGCGGGCCGCCTCGACAATGCTGGTAGCGGAGATCTCTCCTGGCACAACAGTCGTTGTCATCGAGGAGGCCTGCGGCGTGCCGGGACCGTTAGCGTTCAGCCGGCGCGACGCAACGCTCAAGCTGGCGGCGCCGACACCGCAGCTTCGACCGGGGGACGAATGCCGGCTGGCGGTGTCGATTAGAGAGTAACTAGTGCGCGAAGCTTCGCGCCTTGAATAGCTTAGGAATGATGGCAACAGGGCAAACGGTGGCACAGCAAGATCCGGCGGCGCTGGGCAAGCAATTGCTTGAGCAAAAGATTGTCATCCGCACCTACGGCATCCGCAAGACCTACATCATGGGCGATCAGCAGATCCATGCCGTGAACGGCGTCGATCTGGAGATCCGCTACGGCGAGTACGTGGCGTTGATGGGTCCGTCCGGTTCGGGCAAGTCCACCTTCATGAACCTGATCGGAGCGCTGGACACGCCCACGGCTGGCGACTACTACATCGCCGGCCAGCTCATCAGCACGATGTCGGACGACGAGCTGGCGTATATCCGCAACCGCGAGATCGGCTTCGTCTTTCAGACGTTCAACCTCTTGCCCCGGCTCACGGCGCTGCAGAACGTGGAATTGCCGCTGGTGTACTCGGGCGCGCAGCCAGCCGAGCGGACCGAGCGGGCGAAGCGCGCCTTGGCGCAAGTCGATCTCACCGAGCGCATGTACCACACACCCAGCGAGCTCTCTGGCGGCCAGCGGCAGCGCGTGGCCATCGCCCGAGCCTTGGTGGGAGACCCGGCGATCATCCTGGCTGACGAGCCGACCGGGAACCTCGACACGGCCACGTCGACCGAGATCATGGGAGTGTTCGACGTCCTGCACAAGCAGGGCAACACGATCATCTTGGTCACCCACGAGCCCGATATTGCCATGTACGCACGCCGCATCGTCCAGCTGCGCGACGGCAAGGTCGAGAAGGACGAAGAAGCCCGGTGGGCACTGGCCGCGGCGTTCGGGTCGGCTGATCACGGCGGCGGCCAGCCCGACAAGCAGGCCTGACGGCGCGTTGCTGGAAGACGCGATTCCAGCCCTCTTCGCTGGCTTGGTGCTCGTAGGTTGCGCCTACTATGTGCTGGTGCTGCTGGCAGCGCGGCAGTTCTTGCTGCGCAGGCGCGAGCCGAAGACCTACCTCGGAGAAGTGCCCGCCATCAGCGTGCTGAAGCCCCTGGCGGGCTACGAGCCAGAGCTGGCCGAGAACCTAGGCAGCTTCTTCCGCCTCAGCTATCCGCGATACGAGGTCCTTTGTGCAGCGCGAGACGCGGACGACCCAGCACTGGCGATAGCGCGAGAGGTTCGATCCGACTATCCCGACTCAAACGCGCAACTGCTGGTTGCCGGAGAACCGGACTGCCCCAATGCAAAAGTGCATTCGCTGGCCGCGATGACCACCGCGGCGGCGGGTGAACTGCTCGTCGTCAGCGACAGCGATATCCGCACCGACCCGGCGCTGCTATTGGAGATCTCGAAGGACTTCGAGGATCCCGCCGTAGGCGTGGTCACCTGTCCTTACCGGGCCGTGCCGGGCTCGAGTACGTGGTCGACGCTGGAGGCTCTGGGAATGAACACAGAATTCTGGAGCGGCGTTCTGGTCGCCCAGTTCCTGGCTCCCATGAACTTCGCGGTCGGACCGACCATGGCGGTGCGGCGGTCTTGTCTCGACGCGCTGGGGGGGTGGGAAGCGTTCGGTGATTTCCTGGCCGAGGATTTCGAAGTCGGCCGTCAAGCTCGCCTGGCCGGCTACGAGGTCCGGCTGTCCACTCACGCTGTCGAGCACAGGATCGGCAGCCAAGCATTGCGCGAGAATCTCGTCCACCGGCTTCGCTGGCGACGCTCCACGCGCCGGTCGCGCCCGGTCGGCTACTGGGGGGAGATCTTTGCCAACCCTCTGCCGTGGGCGCTGCTGCTGCCGCTTGCGGCATCGGGAGCGGCTTGGTCTTGGGCGGCTCTGGGCGCGTGCGTCGCCTTGCGGGCTTCGGTAGCGCTGATGGTCGGGGGACGCGTGCTCGGCGACACCCTGCCGTGGTGGCGCTACTGGCTGCTGCCGCTGCAAGACGGGCTGAGCCTGCTGGTCTGGTTCGCCGGGCTGTTCGGCAGGCGCATCGTGTGGCGCGGACGCGCGTACGAGCTTTCCGGAGACGGGCGGCTACGGGAGTGGAGGGCCTGAACTCGTGGTTGGCTGCTCCCTGACAGGGCTGCGGCGCCGGTGCACCATCACAACGCGGGCCGCTCGCTGTACACGCCAAACTCGGCCCGCAATACGTCGCAAATCTCTCCCAGCGTGGCGTACGCCCGCACTGCCTCCAAGATCGCCGGCATCAAATTCGCGCCGCCGGCAGCGGCGTGTCCAACGTTGGCAAGTGCCGCCTGGACCGCGCTGGAGTCCCGCTTGGCGCGCAGATCTTCCAGGCGAGCTGCTTGGCGCCGGCCCACGCGTTCGTCGATCACCAAGGTCTCGATCGGTTCCGTGGCCTCGTCCGCATGCGCGTTGACTCCCACGATCTTCACTTCCCCGCTCTCGACGCGGCGCTGGTAGTCGTAACTGGACTTGGCGATCTCGGCCTGCGGGTAGCCCCGCTCTACGGCAGCCACCATGCCGCCCAGAGAATCGATCTTGCCAATCTCCACCCAGCAGGCAGCTTCCAGCTCGTCCGTCAGCCGCTCCACGAAGTAGCTCCCGCCGAACGGATCGACCGTCTGGGTCACGCCAGTCTCTCCGGCGATCACCTGCTGCGTGCGCAACGCTAGCAGGGCGGCTTCCGACGTCGGCAAGGCATACGCCTCGTCGAGGGCATTGGTGTGCAGCGACTGCGTGCCGCCGAGCACCGCGGCCAGCGCCTGCAGGGCCGTCCTGACGATATTGACCTGCGGCTGCTGCACTGTCAGCGAGACACCGGCCGTCTGCGCATGGAAGCGCAGCTTGAGGGAACGGGGATCCTTCGCGCCGAAGCGCTCTTGCATCACCTTGCACCACACCCGCCGGGCAGCGCGGAACTTGGCAACCTCTTCGAAGAAGTCAGTGTGGGCGTCAAAGAAGAAGCTGAGCCTTGGCGCGAACTCATCGACGGCAAGCCCGCGTTCCAGGGTCGATTCGACATACGCAATGCCCGCGCCCAGTGTGTAGGCCAGCTCCTGCGCAGCTGTCGCCCCAGCTTCGCGGATGTGGTAGCCGCTGATGGAAACGGGATTGAAGCGCGGAGTGTGCCGCGTCGAGAATTCGATCGAGTCCGCTACCAGGCGCATCGACTCGCGAGGCGGGTAGATGTACTCCTTCTGCGCCATGAACTCCTTGAGGATGTCGTTCTGGACCGTTCCGGAGAGTCCGCTCCACTGCGCGCCCTGCCGCTCGGCCACCACCAAGTACATCGCCCACAGGATGGCTGCCGAGGAGGTGATCGTCATCGAAGTGGTGATCTGGTCCAGCGGAATTTCCGCGAACAGCTCCTCCATGTCGGCCAGAGAAGAGATCGCCACGCCGCATTTGCCGACCTCGCCCTCGGCCATTGCGTGGTCGCTGTCGTAACCCATCAGGGTCGGCAGGTCAAAGGCCACCGACAGCCCGGTCTGGCCTTGCTCGAGCAAGAATCGGAAGCGCCGGTTGGTCTCCTCGGGAGTGCCGTAGCCGGCGAACTGGCGCATCGTCCAGAGCCGTTCGAGATACATGCGCGGATGGATGCCGCGCGTATAAGGGGGCTCGCCCGGGCGCGAGCCATCGCCGGCCGACCCGTCGGCTGAGCTGTAGAGCCTCTCCTCTAAGAGGCTGGAGGCTGTGTGCCGGCCCACGGCCTAGAAGGCGAGCGTACCGGTGCGCGCGGTCTCGGATTCATTTGGCCGGTAGAGTATCTGGCAGCGCTCGCAGCGGTAGATCTCCGGATCCCGGCCGAACATGGCGACAAGCTCGTCTCCATAGCCGTACCACCGCTTGAGATGCCCGGCGCAGATCTTTTTGCCTTTGGGCTCGTCACAGGCCCGCTGGCGCTCGATCCGGCGCTTGACGAACGTGCCGTCGGCCAGTTTCGCGACCAGATTCTTCGGCTCCGGAACGGCCGCCTCGTCAGCTTCGGGCTTGGCGGCGACGGCCTCGGCGGTGGCAGAATTCGTGTCTGGCATGGCCTTCTGTGGGCATTCTATCAGACCCCAGCGGTCTCACTCGGGTGGGGGTGTGGAGGCTGCGCTCGCCTCATTTCAACCGCGCTCGCTGGCCCACAGGAGCTTATCGACCTTGCGAGGGGTCCATTCGCCGGTGTTGAACAGTTCATTGAGCGAAACGGTCTTGCGGCGCATGATTTCTACTAGCACGACGCCATCGGGGATGGTGAGCCTCTCGGGGTCCATGCACCTGAGCTTGTCTCGCTCGGGCAGGCAGCGCACCTTGCGAAGTGCGCGAACGGCAAACTGATCAACGGTTCCAAACTTAGCCGGGAATAGCAGGGCCAACAGGCCGGACGCGCCCGCCGTACCAAGTCCTTTGATCTCTTTCGCGGCACGGAGTGCATCTCTAATGCTGGCATTCTCGCAACCGAGAACTCGATCTCGGATCGTGAGCAAGTGGTGTCGGCCAAGATCAGTAGCTTGGCGCTTAAGATGCCCGGTGGTTGTGATGTACCTGTTAGTTGCCGTGTACCTCCAGACGAAGTACTTGTTCAGCAGCCACTCGTACCACTGATCGGCATCGAGGTGTCGTCAACATTCATCCAGCCGCTACCCTCAACACCGCGTAACCGACCCACGACTTCGCTCAACGACGCAGCGTCGAGTATTTCAAACTCCGTAATGTTGAAGCGCCTGAGTGACCAAGTGCCGTCGGCATCGCGCTCCCAGCGCCCGACCCCCTGAACACGCAGGGTCCCTCCGTAGAGATGACTGCCAAGACGCCGGGCTATCTTGCGGTCTGCGTTACAGATGTGGATGACGTCGCCGTCCCGTAGATGCACCGGCACAGTCTCGTCCCGGCCACCAATGCGGATGAGTTCACCATCCAGAACCCCTTGCTGATTTAGCGCACCGTAGGTGACCAGCTTCTGTTGATCTCGACCGGGAAAGTTGATCGCCAGGTCGCTCTCAGTCTCGCCAAGGCTGCCGGTAGCGTTGTCGGCGGCCAGCAGCCGATTGAGCCCTATGAAGGCTGCGGTTACGTCGTTGGGGCTGTCGTCGCACGCGATGCTTTGGATTCGTTTCCGGACTTCAGGAACAGCCTCGGGCTCGATGCGCTGGACCATCTCAGTGCTGCCGCCATCGAGACGCACGAAATGCACACGCTCGACCTCTCCCAGTAGCCTCGCTAGGCCGGCCATGTATTCGGCCAGACGAGACATGGGAAGGGTCTCCGGAGTGAACGCGTCAATCGTGAATCGGTATTCGCACTCTGACTCAGCCATGGCGGTGCCCCCGCGTCAGTGCAGTTCGTAATCAGTGTATTGCTGATCCCCGGTCAGCGCCCAACCTGACTGAGTGCAAGCAGAACCTCGCGTTGCGAGGAGTCATCTGCCAGAGCGGCTCAAGTTTTCCACAAAGTGCGGGGCATCTTACCTTCTACGCTTCAGGGTTTGGGTACTCACTCTCGTAGACTGGACCCTGGGCCTGCGGCTTAGCTCCAGCCTTCGCGCTCGATCAGCCGCTCGATGTGCGCGAGATGGTGCTGGCCGTGCCAAGCATAGGCGCCGACCGTGACAGCCAGCGTAGAGGGACCCGACTCCGGATGCACGAACTCGCGCTGCAATTCCGGCCAGCGCAGGCTGCGCAGCAGGGCCACCCAGCGACCGTGGAGAGCTTCGAGCATGTCGAGCGAATCAGCGATCGGTCCCCGGTAGTCAGCAAGCGCCGCCCAGCCTTTCTCGTCATAGGCCTTGATCATCGGTCGTCTCTCGGTCAATGCCCACTTGAGCCGAATGAAGCTGTTCATATGGCTGTCGGGCAAATGATGCACTACCTGCCGGACCGTCCAGCCTCCCGGGCGATAGGGAGTGTCAAGCTGACGCTGCGACAACCGGGAGACGACGCGACGAAGGTCCGCCGGCAGCGCCGCGATGTCGTCGATCCAGCCGTTCACCTCCTCCTGCATGACCGGTTCGGCGGGCAAGAATCGCCCTATCGGATATCGCAGGTCGGGGGTTTCTGGGCTCATGGATTCCATTCGAGAAAACACGTCGGAAAAGCCGCTAAGGCGTCCGCGGGAAGACTTGAGGCTGGGCGCGCCACTCAAAGGTCAAGAAATGGTTATTGGGGAGCGCACTACCATTACAGCACGCGGGTCACGCTGGCAGCCTGGACCCGTTTCCAGTCTGTTCTGAGGTTGCCGCGGCCGGTGCTACCTTCAGGCTCATCCGGCGTCGGACAAGACCGGTACAACAGTTTAGGGAGAATGTGTGCGAGAATGACAGGTAGGCGCTTCCGCCCTGCGTTGCCACGCACTTGGAAACCGGCGACGCGCATGGCCGCCAAGCTGGCGAAGGATGCGACCCATCTCATCACCGTCCCCACCGTCAGGCTAACTTCCGCCCTCTAGGACCTACCTAGGCTCCTCGGCTCGGGGGCAGCATTCGCCCCAAAACTCTGCTCCGGCCTCTCGGGTCGGCCTCTCCGGCCGGTCTGCTGAGGCCCCGCAATAGGAATCCCCTTGTCTTTCTCTACCATCGAATTGCACCCGACTCTCTTGAAGGGCGTCGACGATCTGGGGTTCACTGCCCCGACCCCCATTCAATCGGACGCTATCCCTCCGGCCCTCAAGGGGCGAGATCTTCTCGCCTGCGCCGCCACGGGAAGCGGCAAGACTGCCGCCTTCTTGCTCCCCATTCTGCACCGGCTCGTGGATCTGCCTCGGGGCACCACGCGGGCCCTGGTCTTGGCACCCACCCGCGAACTGGCTCTGCAGCTCCTGGAAGATCTGCGGGCGTTGGCGCGCCATACGGGGATCAAGGCCGCGGCCGTCCACGGCGGCGTGGGAATGGGTCCGCAGGTGAAGGCGTTTCGGCGAGGCGTAGACGTGATCGTCGCCACGCCCGGGCGCCTGCTCGATCACTTCCAGCACGGGCACTCACCCCTGTCGGGACTGAAGTACCTAGTTCTGGACGAGGCGGATCGCATGCTGGACATGGGCTTTCTGCCGGACATCCGGCGCGTGCTCCGGCACGTGCCGAGACCCAAGCAGACCCTCTTCTTCAGCGCCACCATGCCGCCGCCGATCGAGGTTCTCACCCGCGAGATCCTCCGAAATCCGGTGAGAATCTCACTTCAGCGCAAAGCTGCACCGGCCGCTGGCATCTCTCAGGCCCTCTATCCGGTGCCCCGCACGCTCAAAGGGGCGCTTCTGGTGGAGTTCCTGAAGGGCGGCCACATCCACGACGCGCTGGTCTTCACGCGGACCAAGCACCGGGCGGATCGCTTGTGCAAGCTACTGGTCCGAAACGGCATCGCCGCCGAGCGCATCCATGGAAACCGGTCGCAGGCGCAGCGCACGAAGGCGCTCGCGGGATTCAAGGCCGGGAACTACCGGGTACTAGTGGCCACGGACATCGCTGCGCGGGGGATCGATGTCGAAGCTTTAGGACATGTGGTGAACTTCGATGTCCCCGCCGTACCCGAGGACTACATCCACAGGGTGGGGCGCACCGGCCGTGCGGAGTTGACCGGAGACGCTATCACACTCGTGGCACCAGAGGAGGAGTCCGACGTCCGCCAGATCGAGCGCGCTGTCGGATCCAAGATTCCAAGGGTCCGTCTGGATGGCTTCTCATATTCGACGGGCGGCGGAGAGGCGCCAACGGATGTGCCCCTGACCAAGCGCATCACCACGATCCGAGCCAGAAATCGAGCTAGAAAGGACGAGCGCCGCAAGCGCGCAGCCTAGCGAGAACTAGCCGGACCACGGCAATGCACAATCCGCCGCACCCTGGCGTGCATGACCGAGAGGCGTGGATGGCAGACGGGATGTCTGTGTCTGAAGCGGCCGCTTGGATCGGCGTGCGGCCAGATACCCTTTGAGCCGGGTCGTAGACGGCCGGGAGGGTATCTCTCCTAAACTGGCGTCTCGGCTGGAAGCCGCAGGTTGGTCCCGGAAAAACCTTGGTTGCGCCTTCAAGCCGCCTACGACGAAGCGCAAGCGCGACTCCGGGACGATCACCGGGAGCTGTTCCCGGCACCACTCGGTGCGGCCGAAACCTCGTAGGCCCCACAGCAACCCCAGACAGTCTTTCGAGGAAGATGACTGCGCGAGGGTCGCTGAACTCGCGAGGAAGTGTCGCGTGGTCGATTGCCCTCTACGCCTCACGGGGTTGTCTGGTTTGCGCGGTTTCTTGAACGGCAGCCGGTGCGCACCAGTAGCAGCCCGGACGGACCGCTAGCGCGATACCTCAAGAGTTTGGCGATCCACAAGCCACCAAGCTTGTGACTGAACCGCTCTTGCCGGTTGGTCGCGTCGCACGGTTGCGGTGGCCTCGGCGGCTATCGCCCTTCGCTGGGGCCCAGGGGGTGCAAACCGGTCATCGGACGATTCCGATTGCCACTAGACGGAGGGATTGGGCAAGGGGCGGTTCGGTAGGCGTGCTGGCATGAAGCGTCTGTCTGGGCGGCCGGCCGGCTCGATGCTGCGATCGACTCGGGCCGCTGTCCGGGACAACACTCAACATGGCGTTGCAACCGAAGTAGAAGAGGAGGGGAGAGATGACGGATATGCGCAAGGATGTTCATGAAGAGATTGATCGGTTGCCCGATGAGCAAGTCGCAGGTGTCAAGGAGTTTCTGGCTTCTTACCCGAGTCGCCTTGATGCCACTCTTCGGAATGCCCCGGAATCTGACGAGCCGGAAACCGAGGAGGAGGCGCGATTGGTGGCGGAAGCGAAGGAATGGCTCAGGCAGAACGGTGGCCGGGGGATACCACATGAGGAGGTTATGCGAGAACTCGGCCTAGAGTGATCCGGGCATGGCTCGGAGCATCGATTGGTCTAGACAATCACAGTCCGACCTCAAGAAGCTCTCCAAGCGAGACGCTGATCGCGTCCGGCGCGCGCTTGAGCGACTGGCGGCCACGGAACGGGGGAACGTCGAGCGCCTGAAAGGAATCGATCCGCCAGAGTACAGACTCAGAGTGGGCGATTGGTGAGTGTGGTTTTGCTACGAAGACGTAGGAACGGTCGAGTTAGGTATCTCGGTTGTCCGGGTGCTCCACCGTCGCGAGGCATACAGAAAGTCCGCCTTGATTCGTCAAGACATCCCGGGGGACGATGGCTTCGACGAGACTGCGGACTGGGCGATGTCGGAAAGGTCCAGCAAGTGAGTAAAAGTCCCGTGGCGGCGTCGGGTCCGACTTGTTCGCGCACGCTTCACCGAGGCAGACCCGCCATGATCGGTTGGTCGCGTCGTTCGGCCGGGACGGCCTCGGCAGCTATCGACTATCGCTGGAACTCAGGGGGTGCATGCCAGTCGTCGAGCGCTCGTGATTAGCCTGAACCAGACGGATTGTGCGAGAAGCGGTTCTGAACGGTTCGCTGCTATGCTGCAACTGTCTGGGCTGCAGAGCGGCTCGATGCGACAACCGGCCAGGTTCGGGCCCGTCTTGGGGCGAACATCTAACAAGGTGTTGCAGCCAAACGACATGTTGAGAAAGAGAGATGACTGATGTTCGCAAGGAAGTTCACGAAGAGATCGATCGGATGACGGACAGGGACGTTTCACTCTTGAACACCGATTTTCATTATCGATATGGACACCTAGTTTGGGGGCACGGTGCATGGCGAGACATCGGAATTAGGAGCGCGAAGCGCCTTGGAATACGATCTCGCGGTTGCCGAGCCAAGGGATGGCCGGGGTGCCCACGGC
>JAJDZN010000198.1 GCA_022824585.1 Bryobacterales bacterium
TAGGGAATTATGTACGAAAGTGGCGAAACACCATCGCACACGGTTCTGGCACGACGCACGGCGCAACCGCCCACGTTAGCGTGCCGCCGGGAACGGCTCTCACCGCATTTCCCGCCCGACATTCACCGTTTGGCTTCATAACTTCAAGATAACATCCCCAGCGCCACCCTCGTATATAGCCCCCTAGATATACTCTCGGCATGACTCGAAGGAACTTCGTCGCGGGCTCAGGGATCGCCGCCCTCAATGCGACTCGCGCAATTGGCTCGAATGACCGTATCGGAGTAGGGATCATCGGTTGCGGTAGAAGAAACCTGCTCGGCCAAGTCCTGGAGTTTCAGGACCGCGCCAATGCGGAGGTGCGCGCGGTTTGCGACATCTGGCAGGCGCAACGAGAATCTGCGGCGGCGAGAGTGCAGGACTCGGGCCGGCCGGCTCCTGCACAGATTCATGCGTACGAAGACCTGCTTGCCCGCAACGATATTGACGCCGTCGTCGTCGGAACGCCTGACCACCAGCACTGCAGGCAGCTCATCGACGCGACGCGTGCGGGCAAGGACACATACGTGGAAAAGCCGCTCGCCATGGACCTCAAGGAGCTGAAGAGGGCCTATGACACTGTCAAGGCTTCAGATCGCGTCGTGCAGATGGGAACCCAGGTGCGCAGCTTCCCGTCCTCCGGGGCGGCCCGCGAATTTGTCCAAGCAGGCGGATTGGGCGATATTTTCAAGATCGAGCAATCGCGCAACTCCTACAAGC
The DNA here is from genome assembly GCA_022824585.1 of Bryobacterales bacterium. Taxonomy (GTDB): domain Bacteria; phylum Acidobacteriota; class Terriglobia; order Bryobacterales; family UBA6623; genus VXMF01. The sequence continues at coordinate 760 of JAJDZN010000198.1, forward strand.
CGTACTGGTATCGGTACGCCGAGCGCCGCCTGCACGAAAGCGACACCGACTGGAAGCGCTTCCTGATGCACCGCAAGCCCAGACCTTGGGATCAGCAGCAGTACGCGGGGTGGTTCGGCTATCGGGACTTCTCGCAAGGCCCGCACAGCAATCTCGGCGTGCACTTCTTCGATCTCGTCCATTACGTGACCGGGGCAGGTCCACCCGCGCGCGCTGTCACGATGGCGGGCGAATTCCGCTGGAACCGGGACGGCTTCGACGTTCCCGATTCCGTGGAGACGACCTTGGAGTATCCGAACGAAGGCTTTCTTGTCCGCTATTGCTCAACGTTCGGCGTCCGTGGCCACAGCTACCTGAAGTTCTTCGGATCTCGCGGCGAAATGGACGCCACGCGCTGGGGAGATCCGTTCCTTATCACCGGCAAGACCGTGGAAGACGATGACCGGATTCGGGAGGGCGAGACGATCGGAAACGCGGAGAGCGTGCCGCACATGCTCAACTTCCTCGAGTGCGTCCGCACAAGGGAGACCCCGAACGCTCCAATCGAGGCCGGATACAGCCACTCGATCGCAGCGATCCTCGCCGACGAGAGCTTCGTTCGAGGCAGCCGAGTGGAATACGACGCAGCCAAGAGAAGGATCCGCGAAGGCTGATCGCTGCCCAGCCGCCCGAGGATCGCGATTCGAACAGAGCGCAGTGGGCGGCCCGCAGCTCCACGAAGGCAATGACATCCGAGAAGGGAGTCGTCCGCGCCCTCGCAGCGGCACTTACGATCAGTGTCGGAGCCGCCGCACAGACAGTGCTGCCTTCCACCAGGCCACTCGAGACCTCGCAGGATCTCGCGGCCGAGATGGTCGAGGGCATTCATCGCTTTCTCGACAGGGCCACGCGGTCGGCCGCTTCGGACCGAGATCGAAAATGGAGCCCGGATTTCAGCTCCGCGGACGCATATTGGCGTTCAGTTGAGGCGAACCGCAAGCGCCTCGCGACGATTCTCGGCGTCGTCGACGCCCGCCTGCCGGTCGACGCCTTCGAGTTGGTCTCTGCCACGGACCGGCCTGCGAGAATTGCCGTCGGCCAGGGGTACGAAGTGCTGGCGGTTCGCTGGGAAGCCCTGCCTGGAGTATTCGGAGAGGGGCTGCTACTCCAGCCGGACTCGCCGCCCAGAGCCCGGATCGTGGCGATTCCAGACGCATCGTGGTCACCCGAGACGCTCGTTGGAATCCAAGGGGGCATTTCGAGCCAGGCTCAGTTCGCCCGGAGACTGGCGGAAAACGGCTGCCAAGTACTGGTTCCCACGTTGATCGATCGGACGGCCAAATGGACCGGCCCGCGCGGCGTCCGCGAATCCAACCTGCCGCACCGCGAGTTCCTATTCCGCATGAGCTACGAGCTTGGCCGCCACCTTATCGGCTACGAGATACAGAAAGTCCTCGGGGCCATCGACCTGTTTGAATCCCGCAACCGCGAGCACGAGGCTCCGATCGGAATGATCGGCTACGGGGAGGGCGGCCTGCTGGCGCTCTACGCGGCAGCTCTCGACAGGCGAATCACCTCGGTCGTCGTTAGCGGCTACTTCCAAGAACGGGAGGGTCTCTGGCAGGAAACGATCGACCGGAACGTGTGGAGCCTGCTGACGGAATTTGGCGACGCCGAGCTCGCCGGCCTCATCGCTCCCCGGAGATTGACGATAGAGGCCTCGCAAGGGCCGAATGTCCCGGGCCCACCGCCCGCTCCCGCTCCCAATGCGGACCGAGCGGCATCGGGCCGGCTAGTCTCGCCTCCGGTCAAATCGGTGCGCCGAGAGTTCGATCGAGCGCGACGAATCTACGAGCAGCTCGGCTCGGAAAACTGCGCCCTCGTGGAAGAGGCGCCCGCTCCCGGCACGGAGACATCGCTACAGTTGCTGATCGGTGCTCGGGACCTGCGCCCCGACGCTGGGGATCTCCGGACCGTCTCGTCTGCACCGGACCGGGACGCGCGCATGCGTCGCCAGTTCGACCAGATCGTCGACTACAACCATCGGCTGGTCCGGGATTCGCCGCAGCGACGCGGTAGATTCTGGGCCAAGGCCGATGCGTCGTCGGTCCGTGCGTGGAAGGATTCAACCCAGGTCTACCGCGACTACATCTGGGACGAGCTGATCGGCCGGTTGCCAGCGCCCGACAGGCCAGCCAGCCCCAAGACCCGCCGAATCTACGACCACACCGACTTCGACGGGTACGAAGTCGTGCTCGACGTCTGGGAGGATGTCTTCGCATACGGCGTGCTGCTAGTGCCCAAGGGACTGCGGCCGGGCGAGCGCCGACCCGTCGTAGTCGCCCAGCACGGGCTTGAAGGGCGTCCGACCGACCTCGCCGACCCGGACGTTGACCACCGTGCATATCACCGCTACGGGGCGCGCTTGGCGCAAGAAGGATTCGTGGTCTACGCCCCGCAAAACCCGTACATCGGGCGGGACCGCTTCCGGCAGATCTGGCGCAAGGCCCACCCGTTGAAGCTGTCGCTGTATTCGTTCATCGTGGGCCAGCACCAGCAAACGCTGGCTTGGCTCAAGTCGCAGCCCTTCGTGGACGGGGATCGGATCGGGTTCTACGGTCTCTCGTACGGTGGCAAAACAGCCATGCGGATCCCCCCGCTGCTCGATGACTATGCCCTGTCAATCTGTTCGGCGGACTTCAACGAGTGGGTCTGGAAGAACACGAGCACCACTGATCGCTACAGCTACCTGTTCACGCAGGAGTACGACATGCTCGAGTTCAATTTTGCCAACGTGATCAACTACGCGGAGCTTGCCACCCTGATGGCACCGCGGCCGTTCATGGTGGAGCGGGGACACTCCGACGGCGTCGCCCCGGACGAGTGGGTCGCCTATGAATTCGCGAAGGTCCGGCGCTTCTACAACCGACTTGGACTGGGGGACAAGACCGAGATCGAGTTCTTCGACGGTCCTCACGAGATCCACGGAAAGGGCACTTTCGACTTTCTTCGCAAGCATCTTGACTGGCCATGATCTGTGGATCAGCAGGGTGGAAAATGCGCGAGAGCGCTGACCGCGATGCGCCCACGCTGTTGCACCACAGCGTGCGTGCAGCCGGCGCTCTCACAACGCTCCGGTCACTACGCCCGGCCGGCCTCCTGACGGGATCCGGCCCGAAACCCTCCTCCTGCGAGAATGAATCACGGCAACGGTCAAACATGCCTCGACGCGCCTTCCTCGGAACCCTCGTAGTGATACTCTGCTTCGCCGGAATCTCTGCGCCCAGCGCCAGCGCCGGGCCCGTTTCGGGCAGCGATCTGCTTGAGTCCTCCAAGAACACGAGCGATTGGCTGATGTACGGCCGCGACTATCACGCGCATCGTTACGTCGAACTCGACCAGATCACGCCGGATAACGTAAGCCGGCTGCACCCTGCCTGGGTATTCGCCACCGGCGGCGAGAATCGCGGCCTGCAAGCCACGCCGTTGATCCATGAAGGAGTGCTGTACATTTCGGCTGACGGCTCGCGGGTGTTCGCGATCGACGCCAGGACGGGAGCCAAGAAGTGGGGCTACGATCCCGAGCTCTCTTCCGAGAGCGAGCGAGTCTACTGCTGCGGCTCGATCAATCGCGGCGTGGCCCTACTCGGCGATCTCGTTTACGTCGGAACGATGGACGCGCGCCTTGTCGCCCTCGACAAGCAGACCGGAGAAGTCGTCTGGGAGACACAGGTGATCGACTGGCGGCAGGGTTACAGCATCACGGGCGCGCCCTTGGTGGTCAAGGACATGGTCCTCACAGGTGTCGCCGGCGGCGAATTCGGAATCCGCGGTTTCGTCAAGGCGTTCGACACCAGCTCAGGAGAACTGCGGTGGACGGCATACACCATCCCGGGGCCGGGCGAACCGGGCAACGAGACCTGGCCGGGGGACACGTGGAAGCACGGCGGGGCGCCAACCTGGACCACGGGAGTCTACGATCCGAACTTGGACCTGGTCTACTGGAACACCGGCAACGCGGCGCCGTGGAACTGCCAGGTCCGCAAGGGCGACAACCAGTGGTCGGCAGCCACGGTCGCGCTCCGGGCGGACAGCGGCGAAATCGCCTGGGGCTTCCAATACACTCCGTGGGACTGCTGGGACTACGACGCTGTCAGCACGCCGGTGCTGGCCGACCTCGAGCTTGAGCGGCACGGGCCCATCAAGGCCCTGTTCCATCACGACAAGAACGGATTCTTCTACGCCCTGGATCGCACCAATGGAAAGTTCCTCTACGGCGAGCCGATCGTGCCCGGCATCACCTGGGCGCGGGGCTTGGACCCGGAGACCGGCCGACCGATCGTCAATCCGGACATGGTGGCCGAGTCGGGCGGGCCGGAGGTCGGTCCGATCATTCCCAGCCTCGAAGGCGCCATCGACTGGCAGCCGCTGTCATACGACCCCGAGCTCAAGGTCCTGTACTTCATGTCCAACCAATGGGCCATGGGCTACAAGTTCTGGGAGGAAGGCACGTTCCAGCCTCCGACGAACGGCGAGTGGTACCTGGGCGCGGACTACCAGCAATACCTGACCACCGACAAGCCCGGCAATTTCCTCGCCTTCGACGTGGTGGAACGCAAGATCCTGTGGCGCCAGACCAGCCCAGCGCCGTTCTGGGCCGGATCGGTGGCGACCTCTAGCGGCTTGGTCTTCACCGGCGACATGCGGGGGTATTTCATGGCCCTGGACGCGCGGACGGGCGACGTGCTGTGGCAATTCCAGACCGGCTCGGGAATCATCGGAAGCCCGATCACCTACGAACTCGACGGGATCCAATACGTGGCCGTGCCGTCCGGGGGCATCGGCGGCGACATGACGTTCTACTACACCGAGCCGCGCGCGGGGAACCTTTGGGTGTTCGCGCTGGACGGCGGCGGCCCCGCGCAGGTGGCCCCCGGCACGAACCTCACCACGCTCGAGGGCGGACTGCCGTACGTGGGCGAGCCGGGCCACACGCTGGGCGGCCGCGTCCTGCCCGGCTATGGCTTCGAGCCGACCGAAGGGGGAGAACCGATCCAGACATCCGGCCCGCCGCAGCCGTGGTCAGCCGAAGCGGCGGCAGCGGCAGATCTTGGCGGATACTTGGATTCCCCGGAGGACCTGCAGCGAGTGACCTCCGTTTTTCGAGCCCGCTGCGTCGGCTGCCACAAGGTGGGCGGGGGCAGCGGGCCGAATCTGTTCCGCACCAGGCTCGCTCCGGCGGAGTTTGTCGCGAGGGTGCTTCAGGGCGGCAATGGCATGCCAACATTCCAAGACGTGTTGAGTGACCGGGACATCCTCGAGATCCACGCGCTCGTAGCCTCTCGGGACCGGCCCTGACCGCAGCCATGTACGACGCCATCGTCATCGGCCTAGGCGGGATGGGCAGCGCGACGCTGTACCACCTAGCACGGAGCGGCTGCAGGGTCCTGGGCCTGGAGCAGTTTGAAATCGGCCACGCGATGGGATCGTCCCACGGGTCAACGCGTATCATCCGACTGGCATACTCCGAAGGCCCGGAATACGTGCCTCTGCTGCGAGCGGCGTACCGCTACTGGCGAGAACTAGAGAGCGCGGCACACTTGGACGAGCCGCTGCTACACGTGACGGGCGGGCTCGACATCGGACCGGAGGGCAGCTGGACCGTAGAGGGCTCGAAGAAATCATGCCTGGAGCACGGAATCGAGTTCGAGGAGCTGGATGGCGCGGAGGTCAGCCGGGAATTTCCCGGATACCGCCTGCCCGCCTCTCTGAGGGCGATCTACCAGCCCGACGGCGGCTATCTCATGTCGGAGGCGGCCATCCAAGCCCACATCGCTGGCGCCACTAGCGCGGGCGCACAGGTTCGCTCCGGTGCGGAGGTGGCCGGCTGGAGTCGACAGGAATCCGGGTTGCGGATAGAGACGCCTACGGAGGCGTTTGAGACCAAGCGCGTAGTCGTCACAGCCGGACCTTGGATTGGAAGACTGTGCCCCGCGCTGCGCCACTATTGCCAACCAGAGCGGCAGGTCATGCTGTGGACGGACCCGCCAGTTCCCGACCGCTTCAAGCCCGAGCGCTTTCCGGTCTTCATCCTGGAGTCGCCGCTGGGGCGCTTCTACGGATTCCCCGACCACCGCGGCCAAGGCTTCAAGATCGGCAAGTTCCACCACCTCAGGCAGCGCGTCGAGGATCCAAGCGGCATGGACCGCAGTTGCCAGCCGGGAGACGAGGCTGTCTTGCGCGAGGGCATCGCACATTACTTTCCCGGAGCGGACGGGCCGACCAGCAGAGCGGCTGCCTGTATCTTCACCAACACGCCGGACGGCCACTTCATTCTGGATCGCCTCCCGGGCTGCGAGGACGTGTTCGTCGCTGCGGGATTCTCCGGACATGGCTACAAGTTCTGCGGTGTCGTCGGCAAGATCATGGCCGACCTCTGCCAAGGCCGCTCGCCGGCATGGGACATCGACCTCTTCCGACTCAGCCCCCAGCGCTGGGAGGCCCGCGCTTGAGACCGCTCTGCCGGGAACGGATCGGCCCCCAGCCGCGTCGCGAGAGGATCGCTCCGGCACCCACTTCCGACACACCATTGGCTATAGTGTTTGTGGGCCTGTCATGACGCTCGATCCGCGGATTCACCCGCGCCCGCGTCGCCCTGTCTCGCGCAGGGAGATGCTGCGGACGACCTCGACCGGATTCGGGATGCTGGCCCTAGCCAGCCTGATGGCAGATCCGGCCTACGCCGGCCCCGCGCAAGAAGCCGGCCGGCAGGCGCCCCATTTCGAGCCGAAGGTCAAGAGCGTCATCTTCTGCTACATGTCCGGCGGGCTCTCGCACATCGACTCGTTCGACCCCAAGCCGCGCCTGGCCAAGGAAGCCGGCCAGCCGATGCCGTTCGAGACGGCGCGCACGATGTTCAACCAAGACGGCAACATCATGCCGTCCCCGTGGGACTTCCACCGCTACGGCGAGTGCGCCGCGCCGGTCAGCGACCTCTTCCCGCACATCGCGACCTGCGTCGACGACATCGCCATTGTCCGCGGCATGACGGCGAAGTTCATGGAGCATGCGCAGGGCAACTTCTACTTTCACTGCGGGCAGCCGTTTACCGGCTTCCCATCCATGGGCGCTTGGGTGACCTACGGGCTGGGCAGCGAGTCGCAGGATCTGCCCGGCTTTGTCGTGATCGGCACCGGCGGCATCCCGCTGGGCGGAATCAACATGTTCAGCAGCGGCTTCCTGCCTGCGGAGCACCAAGGCTCGATGCTCTATCCGGGCGCCGAGGAGCCGCTGGCCAACATCAAGCCGACGGAGGCAGACTCGAAGCAGCGCCGGCGGCTGGATTTTATCCGCTCGCTGGACTCGCTATACCTCGACCGGACCGCCCACGACCCCGATGTGGAGGCCGCTGTCAAGAACTACGAGACCGCGTATCGCATGCAATCGGCGGTGCCGGAATTGGTCGATCTCAGCGGCGAGACCGAGGCGACGCGCAGGCTCTACGGCCTGGACTCGACCTTCCCGCCCAAGCGCGACTATGCCTTGCAGTGCCTGACCGCCAGGCGGTTGATCGAGCGTGGCGTGCGGTTTGTCGAGCTGACCATGGTGGACGGACGCAACCGCGGCACCGGCAATTCCTCAAACCCGTGGGACCAGCACACAGACCTGATCCTGGGGCATGGCCGCAATGCGTTCGCCGTCGACCAGCCGGTAGCCGCGCTGCTCCAAGACCTCAAGGCGAGGGGGCTGCTCGACGAGACGCTGGTGATCTTTTCCGGAGAGTTCGGGCGGACGCCCTTCGTGCAGGGCACGAACGGCAGGGACCACAACCCGTTCGGCTTCAGCCTCTGGCTGGCCGGCGGCGGCATCAAAGCGGGGACGACCTACGGCGCGACCGACGAGTACGGCTACCACGCCATCGAAGGCATCCGCACCGTGCACGACCTGCACGCCACCGTGCTGCACCTGCTCGGCATCGACCACACGAAGCTGTCGTACCGGTTCGGCGGACGCGACTTCCGGCTGACCGACGTGCACGGGCACGTCATTGACGAGGTCCTCTCCTGATCACGTCCGAGTTCACGGTCCGGTCCGCGCCCTGAGCAGCTCGGGCTGGACTCGCACCGGCTGCGCCGCCGGGCGGAGCCCGAGGAGGGCCGGAGGGTGGACCGATCAGTCTTCCTCTGGCACGACGATGAATTCCGGGTACGCCTCGATACCCAGTTCGCCCACATCCTGGCCAATGGCCTCGACGTCCTCGGCGACCCGAAGCCCGATGGTCCGGTCGATCGCGAACCACAGCAGCATCGAAAGCCCGAACACGAACACGCCGACGGCCAAGATGCCGACGATCTGCGCGACGATGCTCCCGCCGCCAACGATGCAGACTGCCAACGTCCCCCAGATGCCCGTGCAGAGATGGACGGGAACTGCGCCAACGACGTCGTCGATCTTCAACGTTTCCAGCAGCTTCATGGACAGCAGGCAAACCACGCCCCCGATGGCTCCGATCACAACCGCCCAGTGGTGCTGGACGATATCCGGCGCTGCGGTGATCGCGACGAGGCCGGCCAGGGTGCCGTTGAGCCCGGCGAGCAGATCGATCCGTCCCAAGACGGGCCGCGAGAGGCTCAGAGCCGCCATGACACCGGCCGCGGCGGCTAGGTTGGTGTTGGCGAAGATGTTGCTCACCGCCACCGCATCGACCGCGCCGCCTAGCGCCAGTTGCGATCCGCCATTGAAGCCGAACCAGCCCAGCCACAGGATAAAGACGCCCAGAGTGACGACCGGAATATTGGACGGAGGAGTCGCCTTGACACTGCCGTCAGCCCGGAACTTGCCCGAGCGAGGACCGACCATGATGGCCCCGGCCAGAGCCGCCCAGCCTCCGGTGGAGTGGACTACGGTGGAGCCTGCGAAATCCTTGAACCCCAATTCAGCCAGCCAGCCCCCGGCCCATGTCCAGGCGCCGACGATGGGGTAGACGAATGCGGTCAGCACCGCGATGAAGAGGAAGAACGACCATAGCTTTACGCGCTCCGCCAGAGCGCCCGAAACGATCGAGGCCGTGGTGGCCACGAAGACCATCTGGAAGAACCAGTACGACATCGCCGAGTAGCCGCTCTCGACCACGGCCGCGGCGACCGATTCCTCGCCGCCCAGCAGGGCCACCTCGTCGGCGGTCGTCCCGTACAGGAATCCAAGCGAGCCGAACCAGCCGCCCGGATCGACTCCCACGTACATGACGTTGAAGCCGACGGCGAAGTACCCGAGTCCGGCAATGGAGTACAGGCCGATGTTCTTCAAGCAGATCATCGACGCGTTCTTGGTGCGGACCGAACCGGCCTCGAGCATCGTGAAGCCCGCCGCCATCCACATCACCAAGGCGCCCCAGACGAGGAACGCAAACGTGTTGAATACGAACTGGGCCTCGCCCTCGACCGCTGCGCGCGCCTGTGCAGGGGACAAGGCCCAGACCAAGACCATCGCGGCGATTCCGAACTTGGCCACCGCCCGGACCGCGTCGTTCCCACAGCTCGTTAGCGAACGAAAATCTTGCATGGTCATCACGGCTTTCTACCTCCTTAAACAATTCGTGGCCGTCGCGCGACGCAAACGGATGCTCGGGCGCGGCCCTAGAGAGCATAGCGCCTCCCACCGTCCGAGGCCATACCGGATTCGGACACTGCTGCAACCGGGCGGTGGGCCAGGCCTTGGCTGATTGAAGCGGCGTTAGGCCGATGACAGCCGGCGGTTGGCGGTCGGGCATCGAATCCAAAGGAACGCAAACGGGCGTCCTGGGCAGCTTCGCGGATCTCCTCTTGTCGGCGGGCCGGTTCGTTATATATAATCCGACTCGGGCACGCGCTCGCCATCCCGCGCCGCCAGCGGGGTTTCGAAATCCCTGCGGAGCCCGTCAGCATCCCATTGAGCAAGGCATCGATCGTCGTCAGCCAAGGCATCCAGACCCTGTGCGGTACGCGGGACGAGAACCTCCGCCTGCTGGAGAGCTCGCTGGGAGTCTCGGCCCACATCTCATCGGGGAGCCTTGAGATCGAAGGCGACGAGCAGCAGGTTCGCCGAGCGGACGACATCATCGCGGACTACCTGACGCTGCTGGGCGAGGGCCACCGCTTCAGCAACGGAGACATGCGCTCGTTCCTGCGCGTTGCTACCGCCGATCCCGATATCAGCTTCAAGGGGCTGGTGCAGAACAGCCGGCGGCGGCTGTGCGGCCGCAAGTCCGTCACGCCGCGCAGCCTCAACCAACTGCGCTACTTCGAGGCGATGGATCGCTCGGACATGGTCTTCGGCATCGGCCCGGCGGGCACGGGAAAGACCTACCTGGCCGTGGCCTACGCGATCTCTGCGCTGCTGGCCAAGGACGTGCGCCGCATCGTCCTCGCCCGCCCCGCGGTGGAGGCCGGCGAGAGGCTGGGCTTCCTGCCCGGCACGCTGCAGCAGAAGGTCGATCCCTACTTGCGCCCGCTGTATGACGCCCTGCACGACCTGCTCGAGGCCGAAAGGGTCGAGCGCAACCTCGCCAGCGGCATCATCGAAGTGGCGCCGCTGGCGTTCATGCGTGGCCGCTCGCTGAACGAGAGCTTCATCATCCTGGACGAAGCCCAGAATGCCACTGCCGAGCAGATGAAGATGTTCATCACGCGGCTGGGCTTCGGCTCCAAGGCCGCGATCACGGGTGACATCACCCAGATCGATCTGCCCCCCGGCAAGCGCAGCGGACTGATCGAGGCGATCGACGTGCTCGCGGACGTGAAGGGGGTCAAGTTCGTCCACTTCGACGAACAGGATGTCGTGCGGCACGGCTTGGTGCAGCGCATCATCCGCGCCTACGACCGCTATGGCTCCAAGCGATGGCACTCGGCGGCCGCGGCGCCGGACCGGGCCGCGGAGTACGTGCCCGGCCATGATCGAGACTGACGAACAGTCGGAACTCGAAGGCTGGAGCTACGAGAACCGCCAGTGGAAGATACAGTTCGACGAGGACAGCGTGAGAGCCTTCGTCTCGCTCGCGTGGAAAGATTTGGCGAGTGAGTGGGGCTTCGGCGTTGTCATCTCCAACGACCGCACAGTGCGCGACGCCAATCGAAGGTACCGCGATATGGCCCGCGCTACGGACGTGCTGTCATTCCCGGCCGGAGATGGGATGCCCTACACTCGCCGGGACGGATACATCGGAGACTTGCTCATTTCCGCCGAGAGAGCGGCCCGGCAGGCCAAGCAGCACAAGCACTCCGTAGCTGACGAGATCAAGATCCTTGTGCTTCACGGTCTGCTCCACCTGTTGGGATTCGACCACGAGCTCGACGGCGGCGAGATGCGAGAATTCGAAACGGTGCTGCGGCGCAAGTACGCGCTGTCTGAGGGATTGATCGAGCGGGAGAGCCATTGATCTCGGAGGATCCGCTCCAAGAGGCAGCGCGGACGCGGATTCCCGCTCGAGCCGGCCAGCAGCATATGTCGGAGCCAAGCATGACGAAGGCGGGGTTTGTCACGATTCTCGGAAAGCCCAACGTCGGCAAGTCCACCTTGCTCAATGCCTTGGTGGGCAGCAAAGTCTCGATCACCAGCCGGCGCGCCCAGACGACGCGGGACGCCATCCAAGGCGTGCTCAGCGAGGCCCGCGGGCAGATCGTCTTCGTGGACAGCCCCGGGATCCATGAGCCGTCGAAGCAGCTCGGCAAGCGCATGATGCGCGAAGTCAGCCGCGCCACGCAGGGCTGTCATGCAGCCTTGCTGATGGTGGACGCCAGCATGGGCATCAATCCGTCTGACGAGAGGGCTCTAGACCTTGCCAAGCGGCTCGGAGCACCACTGCTGCTATTGGCCAACAAGGTGGACAAGCTGGATCGGATGCAGGAATTGCTGCCGTTCCTCGACCGCTGCCGCCAACTTCACGACTTCGAAGACTTCATACCGATCTCAGCCACTAGGCGCATCAACTTGGACCAAGTGCTGACCGCGCTGTTCAAGACACTGCCGGAGTCCCCGCAGTTCTATCCGGAGGGGTACCTCACCGACCAGCCGCAGAAATTCCTCGCGGCGGAACTGATCCGGGAGCGGATTCTGCGCGAGACGCACGACGAGCTGCCCCACGCGGTCGCGGTGCAAATCGAGCGCTGGGAAGAGACCCCGGGCAAGCTGCTCATCTTCGCCACAGCGGTGGTCGAGCGGCAAGGGCAGAAGGCTATCCTGTTGGGCAAGAATGGTGAGAAAATGAAGGAACTCACCAGCAGGGCGCGACAGTCGCTCGAGGCCTGCTTCGACCGTAGCGTACGCTTGGAAGTGTTCGTCAAGGTACGCAAGAACTGGCGAAACAACGATGGATTCGTGCAAGACCTTGATTTCCGCCGCATCCTCGGACAAGGTTAGGGAAGCCTAGCGTTATGAGACTTACGAGGCGCAGCCTGATCTGGATCGCGCCAATGGCAGCGAGCGCGTTATCCGCGCAGGCGGTGGACGACGACCTGCTCTATGACCGCGTGCACAGAAAGCTGAACAATCACCCGGCGCTCAGGATCCGGGACTTGGTCGTGGACGTCACCGATGGGGTCGTCACGATCGACGGCGTGATCCGTTCGGATGCCGCCAAGCGCCGCGCCACCAAGGTCGCCTCGATCAAGGGCGTCACGAAGGTTGTCAACAATCTGGTCGTGAGCGCCTGAACAGGCTTCAGCCGCCAGTACCGGATCTGTCCGCGATGCCCGCGGGCTGTGTCCGGGAACCGGCCCGATGAGACCGGCATCGATTGCCGTCTCAGGCGGAATCCCTTGGCAAGTCGCATCCGCTGAGACTGCTTCGATCTGCGGCTCGACCCGTCACAGCACCCGGCCTGCCGACGCTTGCGATGTCCGAGGGCCCAGATTGCAGCGCAGGAGGGATTGAAGAGAGGCAGGTCCTCGAATATTCGGCCAGCTTTTCGGGCCGCAGTGTACCACCGGCGTAGTACACTTGTAGCACATGAGTGCCACGATCACTGTCCGCGCCAGTGCTGAGTTGCGCGAGGCGCTCAAGGCGCATGCAGCCAGCTTGGGGCAATCTCTATCTGAATTCGTCCGCGCCACCCTGGAGAACGCCGTTTCAGAGCGCTCAATTGGCGATCGCGCGGCTCACGTTGCGGGAAAGCTCGCACCGGCAGATTGGCAGGATGATTGGCATCGCGAACTGCGGGAGCGGAATTGGAGAAGCTGAGATCGCTGCTGCTCGACACGGGACCGGCTGTAGCATTCCTTGATGGGGCGGATCCCGAGCATCACTGGGTCACCCGTGAATTGTCCGCCTTCAGCGGCCAGCTCCACACGACAGTGGCCGTTGTCACCGAGGTAATGCACTTCGTGGCTCCGAGACGTGGAGGGCCCGCGCTCTTCGCGGAGTTCCTGCGCTCCACCAAGACTGTCGTGCATGGCTGCGCGAGCCCCAAGGAGATCGGCCGAACCGTCGCGCTGATGGAGCAGTACCGGGATTCTCGGATGGACTACGCTGACGCCACACTACTGGTGCTGGCGGAGCAGGTCTCGGTATTCGAAATCCTGACCTTGGATCGTCGGGGATTCTCCTTCTTTCGGACTCCTGGCGGTCGGCCGCTGCAGATCGTGCGATCCGTAGCGTGAGTGGAGTGCTCTCGCAGCCCGCTCGTGGGGCGGAACCCGAGCCCAGCCCACGCTCGGCGGCATGCTAGCGCTGGCGTAGAAGCCCGGGCGGTTCGGATTAGAATGAATCGCTGGTTGGAATTGGATGTTTGTGACGAGATCAGGCTCTGGCGTATACCGCAGCGCTCTCGGGCTGGCCGTCTTGGCGGGCTGCGGGCCGCAGCCCGCAACTGAAGAAGCGACTCCGAACGAGATCGTCTTCACCGGAGCGGTCGACGCCGACCTTGCGACGATTGACGAGGCGATCGCTGCCGGACCATTCGCGGCCGACTGGGATTCGTTGGCCGGCAACGGTGTCGCGGACTGGTACCGGGACGCCAAGCTCGGGATCTTCGTCCACTGGGGCGTCTACTCCGTCCCTGCGTTCGGACACGAGTGGTACCCGCGGCGCATGTACCTCAATGAGCTCGACAGGCGCAGGAACGTGAACTTCTTCGAGCATCATCGAAAGATCTGGGGCCCCCACAAGACCTTCGGCTACAAGGACTTCATTCCCATGTTCAAGGCCGAGAACTATGACCCGGAAGCCTGGGCGGCGCTCTTCGAGGAAGCGGGAGCCCGATACGTCGTGCCGGTCGGCGAACACCATGACGGCTTTCCGCTCTACGCCTCGAGCTACACCAAGTGGGACGCTTCCGAAATGGGACCCAAGCGCGACGTCATCGCGGACTTGGAGAAGGCGGTCCGCGCCCGCGGGATGAAATTCGGCATCAGCAGCCATCGCGCCTTCAACTACGGCTACTACCCCCGCGACGAATCCTACGACACCGTCAACGAGGAGGGCTTCGGGCTTTACGGCAAGCCTCGCGAAGACCTCGAATTTACCGCGGGGCGAAACTTCGACTGGTTTCCGCAGAGCGAGGAGTTCCGCGACGACTGGCTGGGCCGAACAGCTGAGATGGCGGAGAAATTCAAGGCTGACCTAGTCTGGTTCGACTTCGGCATCGGTCCCAGACAGCACGTCCCGACAGCGGACGTGAATCCCTACGCGCCCCACCTGAAGCGTTTCGCGGCCTACTACTACAACCGCGCCCGGGCCTGGGGCAAGACGGGCGTTGTGAACTACAAGTTCGAGGCGATGCCGGAGAACGTCGCGGTGCTCGACCTCGAGCGGGCGCGGCTCGCCGGCATGCGCGACCTGTTCTGGCAGACCGACACTTCGGTCGGCTTCACTTCTTGGGGCTACGTGACGAATCACCGCTACAAGGACGTGCGCCTGATCTTGACGGAGTTCGCCGACATCGTTTCGAAGAACGGCTGCCTCCTGCTCAATGTCGGCCCCAGAGCCGATGGCACGATTCCCGCGAAAGAGGCCGAGATGTTGCGGGAGATCGGTGCCTGGCTTCAGGTCAACGGGGAAGCCATCTACGGCTCGCGCCCGTGGAAGATCTATGGCGAAGGACCGACCGAGACGGTCGAAGGGCACCTCAGCGAAGAGCGAAACAGGCAGATGGGGCCGGAGGATATTCGATTCACTACCAAAGGCGACGCTCTCTACGCGACCGCGCTAGGCCTGGCTGAGCAGGAGTGGACGATTGAGTCGCTGCGGGCGGGGTCCGGCCACCTCGAGGGGCGAACCGTTTCCGGAGTTCGCCTTCTGGGCCATGACGGAGACCTAGAGTGGTCGCAACGATCTGATGCGCTGGCGATCCGCAACCCCGGAACGAGCCTCGCCGAGCACGCCTATGTGTTCGAAATAGCTCTGGAATAGAGGGTCCCGAGCACCGCAACATGGCAAGTCGCGTCGCTGATCCCGCAACCGCCTGAAGTCGTCCGAGCAAGCGGACTGCAGCCCCTGTCCGCCGGAGATCGGAGCGGAGCCCGGCAGGCGCTCCTGCCGGTCACCTCTGCCCCGAAGAGTCGAGTGACGAAACGCTTGCTGGGAGAGCGGCCCAGAGTCGCTTTCGGATCTGCTCCTGCGTGCACTGGAGGAAGCACCCGGCACGCCAGATCCGGGACTTGGCAGCGGAAGTCACCGCTGCGGTCGTCACTGTCGATTGCGAGGTTCTTTCGGATGCCGCCAGAGCCCGCGCCACGAAGCTCCCCTCGATCAGGGGGCCAAGAGGTTGTCAACTACTTGGTCGTGTGCGCCTGCACAGGATCCAGCTGACCGTACCGAATCCGTTCGCGGAAAAGCCGGCCGCACAGTTGGAACGATGGCTGCGGACCGGAAAGCTACGAGCGTGCCCGGTCCCAAGCGCCGAAAGTGCTGCCCTGCCCTGCCAGCTCTTCCAGTAGCGGCGCGGGGCGCCACCAGTGACCGTGAGCTGCGTGAAACTCCTTCACGCGCTCCAACACACTGGCCAAGCCCACCGTGTCAGCGTAGAACATCGGACCGCCCCGCTGCGGCGGAAAGCCGTAGCCGTACAGGTAGATGATGTCGATGTCCGCCGAACGCAGGGCATAGCCCTCCTCGAGGATGCGGGCGCCTTCATTGACCAGGGCGTAGACGAGGCGGTCGCGGATCTCGTCATCGTCGACGTCACGCTGTTCGACACCCGCCTCGGCGGCGATGCGCTGCAGCACGGCATCGACCTCGGGATCCTCGTTACGGCTGCGGTCGTCACCATAGCGGTACCAGCCCGCACCGGTCTTTTGGCCGTAGCGACCGAGCTCACACAGTGCATCCTCGGCCAATGGCCGCCGGGTGCCGGGCGGATATAGATGCGGCGCTTCCCTGCGCACCCGCATGCCGACATCCAGACCGGCTAGATCTCCCACCGCCATCGGCCCCATCGCGGCCCCGAACTCGTACATGATGCTGTCGATACGGGACGGCTTGGCACCCTCCTCGGCTAGGAACTGGGCTTCGCGCCGGTAGGGATGGAACATGCGGTTGCCCACGAAGCCGTGGCAGTTGCCGACGAGCACGCCGACCTTCCGCAAGGTGCGGGCCAAGGCCATCGAAGTGGCGACGACATCCTTGGCGGTCTCCCGGCCGCGCACGATTTCCAGCAACCGCATGACATTGGCGGGGCTGAAGAAGTGGTGCCCGATGACGTCCTGCGGACGCGAAGTCACGGAGGCGATCTCGTCCACGCTCAGAGTGGAAGTGTTGGTGGCGAGCACGGCCCCGCTGCGCGCGACGCCATCGATCTGCTGGAAGACCTCCTTCTTCAGAGCCATGTTCTCGAAGACGGCCTCCACGACGATGTCGGCCTCTTCGAAGCCCTCCCAGCCGGTCTGGGCCGTGATCAGAGCCAAGCGCTGCTCGGCGAAGGCGGGCGTGAAGCGCCCGCGCTTGACAGAGCGCTCGTAGTTCTTGCGGATCGTCGCCATGCCCTTGTCGAGCGCCTCTTGGGTGACCTCCTTGATGCGCACGGGAATTCCGGCGTTGGCGTAGGACATCGCGATGCCACCGCCCATGGTCCCCGCACCAAGCACGGCGGCGGAACGGATCGGTCGTGTCGGCGTCTGCTTGGGGACGTCGGGAATCTTGCGCACCTGCCGCTCGGAGAAGAACGCGTGGATGAGCGCTTTCGATTGCGTCGAGAACAGGCACTCCCGAAAGATCTCGGCCTCGCGCTTGATGCCATCGGCGAACGGCAGGGTCACCGCGCACTGCACTGCATCGATGGCCTTCAGCGGCGCCATCTGGCCCCGGCGGATCCGGCGCACCTTGGACCTGGCAGCGTCGCAGATGGCCGCCGCCGCTTCCGGCGTGCCCAAGCGCTCGTCGCGCTCGCTCGCCTTGGGGTGCGGGCCCCCGCCCGCGGCGATCTCGGCGGCAAACTCGACCGCGCCGGCCAGCAATTCCTCATAGCCGCTGCCTTCGATCACTCGGTCGACGATGCCGTGGTCGCAGGCGTCCGCGGCCGAGATCGGATCGCCGAGAGCGCACATCTCCACAGCCTTCTCTATCCCCGCCAGGCGCGGCAGCCGCTGCGTGCCGTGAGCACCCGGGATGATGCCGAGCTTGACCTCTGGCTGCCCGACCTGGGCCGACGCCAGAGCCACCCGGTACTGGCACCCCTGGGCCGTCTCCAGGCCGCCGCCGAAGGCGGTCCCGTGGATCGCCGCGACGGTCGGCTTGGCGGAGTTCTCAAGCCGTTCGATGACGGTTGTCAGGCCCGGCCCGCTCCTCTTCTGACCAGATGTGATCTTGCCGAACTCCTTGATGTCCGCCCCTGCGATGAAGGTGCGCCCGCCCCCGATCAGCACGATGGCATTGACGCTGTCGTCTTCTCCGAAACGCCCGACGCCAGCCAGGATGCCGTCCGGGACACCGGGGCTGAGAGCGTTCACGGGGGGGTTGTCGACCGTGATGACGCCGACGCCGCCCTCGACACTCAAACGGACCAAGTTCGACATGAATTCCTCCTATGGCTCGGAGCCGGAACACTCCGAGCCAATCAAGTTCTATAGCGTAGCCAAACCAGCGGTGCCGCAATCGCCAGAAGCGCGCGGGCCTAACCGCCCGATGCCGCAAGCCCCTCGATGTCGACCCGGATCTCGTCCCACGGCGGCAGGCTCTGCAGGCTGCCCATGGCGGCCAGCGCCACGTCAACCTCCTTGCCGCCGTGAGGCGGCAAGGGGTCGCTGATCACCACTTCGAACGTCGCCAGCGGCGGGGCCTGCTGACTCGCCTGCCGCACTCGAAGGAGCACTTGGACCGCTACCGACTGCGCCTCTCTGGAATGATTCGCCACAAAGGCCCGCACATGCGTCTGGAAGTCGTCGTCGTAGTACGGCCGAATGCCCGAGACCTCGATGGGTCCGCGCACGCCAATGGCGAACGTTTCGACAGGCGACACGGCCATTTCGGCCGGATCTTCCAGGCGGAGCGCCGAGAACAAACCGCCAGGTCCGGCGGACACCACGACCGCGACGCAGACGGCCAGCGCCACCGCAGCGCCGAACACGAGCAAGTGTTTGGTCTGGAGTTCGAAGGCTCCGCGCGGCCGGCTCGGCGGCTGCGCGGCGGGAGCCTGAACCGGCTCGGCAGGAATCTGAGTCGGCTCGGCAGCGACCGGTGCCGCCGGATCGGGGGCCGGCTGCGGATCAGGGCGCGCCGGGGCCTCGACCGGGGGCGCGTGCACAGGCTGTGTCTCGTCCCCCGGCAGCACGGAGCTGTGCCGCGTGGCAGGCGCGGGCGCGGCGCCTCGCGCCGCACAGTGCGGGCATGTGACTTCGGCTACATCGACGCTGCCGCCGCATTTTGGACAGACCCAGGTGAACATGCCTCTTCCATTGTGCAGCAATGCCTGTCCGGGAGGCACGGCGACCTGCAGCAGATCGAGCGCAGTTCTGCCGGTCCAAGGCGCGGAAAACGACCTTGATGTAGGGACTCATGACTTATATCGAGGAGTCGCGAATCCTGTGACATACTGAAATCAAATGCAGCCAGCAGCAACATTGATGCGGTTTGCCTGTATTCCGGTGGCCGGGGCTCTTGCCGCCGAAGCGCTAACGCGGGCCGCTGGGCCGTGCGTTGCTTCAGAACCGTGTCTAGTAGTGGTTCGCCACTCGTCGATATAAGTCCCATATAATTCGATTCGGGCTCGGTCCGCAAATCTCCAGCCAATGTCCTCCTTGGATGCAGGTCTAGCGGACGAAGCTACCATCGCGAAGTACGAGCCTGTCATCGGCCTGGAAGTCCACGTCCAGCTCAAGACCGAGACGAAGATCTTTTCCTATTCGAGCCACGCCTTCGGCAATGCGCCCAACACTCAGACCGATCCCGTCGTGCTGGGGTTGCCGGGCGCACTGCCCGTGCTGAACCGAGAGGCGGTCTCGCTGGCTGTGCGCGCCTCCTTGGCGATCAACTGCAAGGTCAACCGCTACTCGCAGTTCGCGCGGAAGAACTACTTCTACCCCGACTTGCCCAAGGGCTACCAGATCTCCCAGTACGACCACCCGCTCGCCGAGCACGGCTGGCTGGACATCCAGACCGGAGAGCTTGCCAAGCGCATCGGGATCACCCGCCTGCACATGGAAGAGGATGCCGGCAAGACCATTCACGACGGATTCCCTGACTCGCACCGCTACAGCTACGTGGATCTGAACCGGGCCGGCGCGCCGCTATGCGAGATCGTGAGCGAGCCGGACTTGCGCAGCGCCGACGAAGCGGTGGCCTACCTCAGCGAACTCAAGCTGCTGATGCAGTTCGCCCGCGCATCCGACTGCGACATGGAGAAAGGGCAATTGCGCTGCGACGCCAATGTCTCGGTGCGCCTGCGGGGCAGCGACAAGCTTGGCACGCGCTGCGAAATCAAGAACCTCAACTCGTTTCGCTTCGTCAAGCAGGCCATCCAGTACGAGATCGCGCGCCAGGCGGCGCTGCTGGAGGCCGGTGGCACCGTGGTGCAAGAGACCCGCCTGTTCAACACCACCACCGGCACCACCGCCAGCATGCGCGGCAAAGAGGATTCCCACGACTACCGCTACTTCCCCGAGCCTGACCTGCCCCCACTGATCGTCGAGGACGAGTGGTTGGGCGGGATTCGCGATGAGATCCCCGAGTTGCCGCCGGCCATGCGGAAACGGTTCGTCGAGGCCTACGGGCTGTCTGAATACGACGCCAAGGTCCTCACGCTGACGGCCGCGACCGCGGCTTACTTCGAGGCCGCGGCCAAGGCTTCCGGCAATCCCAAGATCGCGTCCAACTGGGTGCAGGGCGAATTGATGGGGGCCCTGAACGCCGCGGGCAAGGCTATCGAGGACTCCCCCGTGGGGGCGGCTGAACTCGGCGAGTTGGTCTCCTTGGTGAACCAAGGGACCCTGTCCGGAAAACTCGGCAAGGAAGTGTTCGCCAAGATGTTCGAAAGCGGCAAGACAGCCCCCGAGATCATCGAAGCCGAGGGCCTGCGGCAGATCAGCGACACGGGCGAGCTGGACAAGATTATCAGCGAGGTCCTAGCCCGGTCGGAACGCCAAGTGCAGCAGTATCGCGGCGGCAAGACAGGCGTGATCGGCTACTTCGTGGGACAGGTGATGAAGGCCACCCGGGGCCAGGCTAACCCCAAGCTGGTCAATCAGATGCTGCGAGCCGCCTTGGACGGCTGACCCTCAGGCGCGGAGGCCGGTGGCGGCAGTCACTGCAGCAACGTGCGCACAATCGCAGCGTTGCGCTTGCTCACCGTGTATTGCAAGCCGTTGACCAGCGTTAGCAGCCAGCGGCGACTGCTCAGCGAGCTGATGCGGCCGATCTTGTCGCTGTTGACAAGAACTGCCCTGTGCACCCGCAGGAAACTCGAGCCGGCCAGCTTGGCCGCAATGGCTGTCAGCGTCTGCGTGGCACGGTAGCGCTTGTTCTGCGTCTGGATCCAGACGATCTCTCCCGAAGCCTGAAAGGCATAGACCTGATCTAGATCTATCAGCAAGAACTCGCGCCCGTGGCAGGCGACGATCTTCGAACTCTGCCGGCCTCGCTGAGCCGCAGCGTTAACCGTCCGCGCCACACGCTCGGCGTTTTCCCGAGGGTTACTGTGGGACCTCCGAGCCCGCTGGATCGAGCGGTCGAGTCGCTCGACGCTGAACGGCTTCAACAAGTAGTCGACCGCGCCAATCTCGAACGCTTTCAGCGCGTGTTCGCTGTAGGCGGTCACGAAGACGATCGAGGGCAGTTGCCCGCGGATACCGCGAACAACCTCAAACCCGTCACGGACGGGCATCTGGATATCGAGAAGCACCAAGTCGGGATGCAGCTCTTCGATCCGCTGCATCGCGGTCAGCCCGTTCTCGGCCTCGCCCACGATCTCGACACCCTCGATCTGGGTCAAGTCACGGCGTAGCACGTCGCGAGCAGCGCGCTCGTCGTCGACGATCAGGGTCCGCAGTGTCCGGGATGGCCCGTCGGGCATGCTGTCCGATGTTGTATCACGGCAGCCGCCGTACCACCGCACACAACGACGCGAACGGAACAATCAAGTCACTGAGCGGAACCCTAGAGCCTGTCGAGCGGGTCAGTCGGCTTGAGAGCGATGCGGGCGCCCGGTGCTGTCTGATCGTCGAAATTCGACCAAGACTGCACTGCCGTTCGGGCGGAGCGCGAACGCAGGTTCAAGACGCGGGATTGTAGGATCGCTCGTCAAATCGTGTAAGAGAGCGTACGGAACCGGTTGATGGAAGGACGATGCTACGTTTTATACATCTATATACTAGACATATGAAAGATCATATACTAAACTAAACATATAAAGAACGATGATTTTACGAAATCAGAGTTCACTCTCAATCACTGGAGGATAAACATGAAAAGCAAGCCTGCCACACCTGCAGCAGCAAGTCAGAAATCCATGGTCGCTCTACTGATCCGCCTCGGGGCCGATCCGGACGAAGCGTATAATGCGACCGAGACCATGACGTCGGAAGCCAAGCGCGTCGCCCTAGAGCTCGTGGAGGGATCGAAGCTGCAGCTTCTGTCGCGCATCGAGGCGCTCCACGCTGCGCTCAAGGGCTTCAAGGCTGAAGTTGAGACGCGATTCGAAGCCGTCGACCACCGCTTCGAGTCAATCGAACGCGAGATGAGAACGGGCTTCAGAGGCATCGACCAGCGCTTCGATGGAATGGAGAGGCGTTTCGACGAAATGGAAAGGCGGTTCGACAGGATGCAAGTCCAGTTCGATGGCCATCTCGCAAGCTATCGGAAGCTGCTCTTCCTGCTGGTTGTACCCGTTGCCGTAGCCATGACGGCTGGAATCGGAGCGATGCTCTGGAAGGCCATCAGCAGCGGGGCGACTGGCTTGCCGTAGGCAGCTGTTCCGGAATCGCGCGACCGGGCAGGCTCCTGGGCGGAATTGTAGACGCCCAGCTCGGCTCTGGCCTCTAACGAGACGCGAGAGCTGGCAAGTTGCACATTGCACAAATCGAATCGGCCGCCAAGCGTGGCTGACGCGAATCGTCAGCCACGACCCGCCCGGTTCGATCTCGCTTCACCCCATCGCCCGAATAGCGTTCCGCGTGCGGCCACGGCAACAATCCGGTGAGTCCGGGCTCTCCGATTGGAAATCCGGACCGTGGAGCAATACTCTAGGTGGAGTCCGTGAATCACTTTCCGATCCTGCTGAACCTGCTCGGACACACAGCCGGGATTACAGCCTTCGGGGCCTTCCTGGTGCTGCTCGTCCGGAGCCCGCGCCGGGATATCCGCGTGCCGGCAGCTGCGGCTGCGCTGGCGCTGTGCTGGAATCTCGGCTCGTTGACGGTGCTGCTGGCCGAACCGGCGGGACAGTTTCAGGCTGCCGTCTCGTCCCTGAGCCTAGCCTTCTTGAGCCTGCTGCCCTGCACGCTGCTGCACTCGGCGCTCGGCAACGAACATCGCTGGCTGGCAGCGGCTGGGTACACCGTCGGTGCGGCGGCGGCGGTGATCCACGTCACCAGCGCCTTGGGTGTGCCGGTTGCCAGTCCCGGCACGGGCCTGGCTTCGATCAACTACGGCTTCGGCTCCCTGTCGGTCATCGGCGCCGTGCTTCTGGCGCGCGGCGGGGCGCAGCGGACACGTTCGGGCATGCGAACGCTGGCGGCGATGGCGCTGTTCCTGCTGGCCCTTTCGTTCGTCCATTTCGGCCGCGCCCACGAGCCCGGAGCGTGGTTGCACGAGTTGGTATTCCACCACGCCGGCATCCCGTTGGCCCTGTTCGTGCTGCTCCAAGACTACCGCTTTCTGCTCATGGACGTATTCGTCCGGCTGGCCGGGTCGGTCCTGTTGGCGGCGGCGGCCGCGGGCGCGATCCTATGGGTGGCAGACCTGCTGGGCTTGGTGCAGGCCGCCTCTGAGACCGCGCTGGACCTGGCGGCATTCTTGGTGCTGTCCGGCTTGGCGATCTTGGCCTATCCCGCGGTCGCGCAGCGCATGGGCGCCTGGGCGGAGAACAGCCTCTTCAGGCGCAAGAACGTGCAGGCCGCCACCCGCGCCGTTGGCACTCTGAATGCAGATGGCGAAGACACATTCCTGACGGAAGCGGCCAGGGTGATCGCCGAATTCGTGTCCGCGGCGCATTGGGAGCTGTTGGGCGCAGACAGCAAGGTGCGCGTCGCGAAGCCAGAAACGATTCCCGCGCCGGGCATGGAGGCTCTCCACGCTGCCGGTCACGGCTGGAGCGAGGCAGTGGTGCCGCTGCGAGACGGAGTGGGAGCCCAGCGTCCCTTGCTGCTCGGAGCGCGCGACGGCGGGCGTCGGTACCTGAGCGTCGATCTGGCCGATCTGGAGCTGCTCGCCGCGGCAGTCGCGAGGCGGGTCGAGGCAATGCGCCGCGGGGAGCAGGACAGCCTCTTGCGCGATTCCGAGATCGCGGCGCTGCGGGCCCAGATCAACCCCCACTTCCTGTTCAACGCCCTCAACGCCCTCAACGCGATCATTCCGGCGGGAGCTACGGCTGCCCGCGAGACTCTGTTGAACCTGGCTGACATCTTCCGCTACTCGTTGAGCAGCAAGCAGCAGCTCGTCTCGCTCGCCGACGAGATCGATATCGTGGAGGCCTACCTGCAGATCGAAAGGCTCCGCCTGGCAGACCGGCTCACCGCGCGCATAGAAATCGACGAGCGGGTCCGGTTCAACCGAGTGCCGGCGCTGTCGATCCAGCCGCTGGTGGAGAACGCGGTCAAGCACGGCGTGAGCCGCAAGGCAGATGGCGGAGAAGTGCGGGTCTCGGCCCGCGAGGATTCGGGCGGGCTGCGCGTGGAGGTGGCAGACAACGGCCCCGGCTTCGACACGCGGGCCCAGCCAGGCGGCGGCCACGGGCTGCGCAGCGTCGAGCGGCGGCTGCAACTGTGCTACGAGGGAGCGGTGGAGTTTCGAGTCGAATCCGATGCTTCCGGATCCCGCGTCGGCTTCACTATCCCGGCCGCTGCACAATAGCCCAGGCACGCGAGGCGCTCTCAATACCGGATTCGCACCGCTGGCGAGGCCAAACATCTACCCCGGATCCGTGCGAAGATAGGTTTCAGGAAGCAATGAAGTTGTCTTACCACCTGCCTCTGGTCGGCCTGGCGCTCGCCACGGCGCTCTCGGCCGACGTGATGATCCTCGAAGAGATCATCGTCAAGGTAAATGACGGGATCATTCTGCGCTCGGAATACGAGCGCACGCTGGAGCAAGACCGGCTCGAGTTGCTCGCCGACGCGTCCCTGACCGATGCCGAGCGCGAGGAGCAGCTCCGGCAGCGCGAGAAGTCCGTGTTGCGGGACATGATCGACCAGCGCCTGCTGGTCCAAAAGGGCGAGGAACTCGGCATCGAAGTCCAAGCACAGGTGCTGCGCCAGCGGGACGAGATCATGAGGCGCAATAACATCGAGTCGACCGACGAATTCGAAGCCTGGGTCCTCGAGCGCACCGGGGAGCCGGCTGAAGACCTGATGGACCGAATGCGCGAGAACTTCCTGTCCCAGGCGGTGCTTGGCCAAGAGGTGTCCCGGCGGGTAATCGTCACCCGGGACGAGATCGAGGAGTACTACGAGGCCCACAAGGACGAATTCGTGCGCTCGGAGGGCGTCCGCCTGAGCCAGATCCTGATTTCGCTCGAGGGCGACGGGGATGCCAAGCGCAAGCAGGCAGAAGAAGTTCACGAGCGCGTCGAGCGCGGCGAGCCCTTCGCCGAGATGGCGCGGCGCTTCTCTGAGGACGAGGCCACCAAGGAACTGGGTGGGGACATCGGCATCTACCGGCGCGGGATGCTCCGGGAAGAGATCGAGTCCTCCGTGTTCGGGCAGCGTCAAGGGCACATCACGGACATCCTGGAAGTCCCCAATGGGCTGCTGATCCTGCGGGTCGATCAGAACTACAGCGAAGGCCTGGCGGAATTGGAAGAAGTGCAGGAGGAGATTCGCGCGACCATCAGCGGCCCGCGCTTCCAGCCCGAAATCCGCCAGTACCTCAGCGAACTCAGGACCCAGTCCTACATCGAGATCCGTCCCGGCTACGCCGACGAAGGCGCGGTCCAGGGCATGAACACTGCGTGGAGCGACCCGTCTCGCCTGGCTCCGCTGACAACGACCCGCGAAGAGGTGATCCGCACGCGCCGGCGCAAGCGCCTGCTTTGGATGATCCCGCTGCCGAAGGGCCCGGTGGACCTGGAAGACTCCGACGACCGCAGCGAGCCCGGGGATGCGACAGACGGGGCCGCCGCGTCGTGATCAAAGAGCACTTCGTCGCCGATCTGAAGACGATCGATCGTACCGCGCGGTTCGAGAGCACGTTCCTGGTCCAAGCCAAGGAGATTCGCTCGAAGAAGAAAAGCGGCGACCCGTACCTTGTGCTGCGGCTGGCGGATCGCACGGGCGTGATGGATGCCCGCATGTGGGACAACGTCAGCGCGGTCGCCGAAGTCTTCAAGGCCAGCGACTTCGTCGAAATCCGGGGCCGGGTCCAAGACTACAACGGCCAAGCGCAGATCGTCATTGGCAAGCTGGCGGTCGTGCCGCGCGCCCAGGTCGATCCCGGCGAATTCCTGCCCCGCACAAGACGCAACATCGACAAGATGTTCGGGGAAGTCCTGGCGACCATCGACGGCTTCACGGACCCGCACCTGAGGCGGCTCATGAGCGATATCTTCCGGGACCAGGAGATCGCCCGCCGCTACAAGCAAGCCCCGGCCGCAAGCGGCATGCACCATGCTTGGGTCGGTGGCCTGCTGGAGCATGTCCTGAGCTGTCTCCAGCTCAGCCAGCTCTTGGCGTCCCACTATTCCGAACTCGACAGCGACCTGCTCGCCTCGGGAGTGCTGCTGCACGATTTCGGCAAGATCTTCGAATTGAGCGCGGACCACGCGATCGAATACACGGATGAGGGCCGTCTCTTGGGCCATATCGCCATGGGCAGCGCCTGGCTGGAGCGCCGCTGCGATGAAATCGAGGGCTTCCCGCCGCGCCTGAAGACGCTGCTGCTGCACTTGGTGCTCAGCCATCACGGCAAGTTGGAATTCGGATCGCCCAAGCAGCCGCTATTCCCCGAAGCGCTCGCGCTGCACTATATCGACGACCTCGATTCGCGCCTCGAAATGATGCGTGCAGCCACGGGTGAGATCACTGGCGGGCAGGCATGGAGCCCCTTCCATCGCGGCTTGGGATCCGTTGTGCTCGACAAGGGAGCGTTCCTGCGAAGGGGCTCAGAAGCCGACACTGCGCAGGAGTCGGGAGAGCAAGTGGGGGCCGACACGCGTCCCGCACCACAGCAAAGCCCTGCAACGCCCCAGCGTGAGAGGCCGGCGGCCCCGGCCGGCACGCACGACCAGCCCTTGGTCCCGCCCGCGTTGCATCCTGAGCCTTCATCTGGCGCTGGACTCGGGCAAGCCGAACACGACGAGACGCCAGCCAAGCCGCCGCCGCCGGACCTGTTTTCTGTGTCTGGACCGGCTGGCGAGAATCGGGAGTGATCCCAGCGGCGCGAAAGCGCGCGGGCGCAGCATCGTCACGCGGGCCGAACAGGCAAATGGAAGGCGGCACCATGCCCGATGCGCTGCAAGGCAAGGTCATTCTGGTCACAGGCTCGACCCAGGGCCTGGGCGCGGAGATCGCCCGCCTCTCGGTAGAGCGAGGGGCTGCAGGCCTCGTGCTGACCGGCCGCTCGGCAGAGCGCGGCGAGGCACTGGCGGCTGCCTTGGGATCCGCGCAATGCCGAGTGATCTTCGTGCAAGCCGAACTCGCCAGCGCCGCCGCCTGCCGGGAAATCATCAGGCGGGCCGACACCGCGTTCGGCCGTTTGGACGGCTTGGTCAACGCCGCTGCCTGCACTGAGCGCGGCACCCTCGAGGACACGTCGGCCGAGCACTGGGACAAGATCATGGCGATCAACCTGCGTGCGCCGTTCCTGCTGATCCAAGGTGCCGTGCGCATCATGCAGCGCGAGGGCAATGGCGGGAGCATCGTCAACATCCAGAGCATGTCGGCCCACGGCGGCACGCCCAATCTGACTGCCTACAGCGTGTCGAAGGGCGGCCTCGGCATCCTGACGCGGAACGCGGCGCACTCTCAGAGACCGCACAAGATTCGGGTGAACGCCCTCAACATCGGCTGGATGGCCACCCCTGCCGAGCATGCCGTGCAGCGCCTCGAAGGCCAGCCCGAGGATTGGCTGCGAGTGGCGGACAAGGGGGCGCCGTTCGGCAGGATACTGCGCCCCCGGGACGTGGCTGGCATGGCCGCGTACCTGCTCAGCGAGGAAGCCCGCATGATGACGGGAGCCTTGGTCGACTTCGACCAGCACGTGATGGGCATCTACGATCCCTAGGCTCCGGCGTGCTGCGCCAGGGAGGCAGCTAGATCTGACGGGAAGTGCTATGCTTGGGACTGGCAAAGGGTATCCCCTATCACCGAGGCATGCCCGCAACATGGCCCGGTTTTGGGCGCGTAGCTCAATTGGTAGAGCAAGTGACTCTTA
Organism: Bryobacterales bacterium; assembly: GCA_022824585.1. Lineage (GTDB taxonomy): Bacteria > Acidobacteriota > Terriglobia > Bryobacterales > UBA6623 > VXMF01. The sequence goes on from JAJDZN010000198.1 coordinate 28,723, forward strand.
ATCACTAGGTTCGGGGTTCGAGTCCCTGCGCGCTCACCACTCCAGGATCGGGCAATGCGCGACCCGCTTGCGCTTCCACAAGGCGGCCTGGCGCCCATCTAGCGCGTTGAAGCCACGACGCCATCGCAGTGTCGCCGGGCCGGCACGCGAGCGGCCTAGCGACGCTCGCCCGATCGAGCGGGAATCCGTCCCGTTCATCAAGGATTAGGGACCGCCTGTGGCAAAATCCTATGGTTCCTCAACAGGCGCGCCTAAGCTGATTAGTTCAAATGTCATCCCTGTGCCTCCGCCTTCTAGCCGCTTCGGCTCTAGCCATTCTTGCAATCCCCGGGTCGGCACAGTCGACGGGCACCGTAACCGGAACCGTTTCGATGAAGGAGACGGGCAGCCCGATGCACGGCGCGAACGTGCTCATCGTCGAGCTGGGCCGCAGCATTCTCTCCGACGGCGACGGCGGATTCGAATTCGACCGCGTTCCGCCTGGGACATACCATGTCGTTGCTCATCTGGACCATATATTCACGGAAGCCGCAAAGACCGTAGAGGTAGAGTCCGGCCGCGCGGCATCGGTCGATTTCCTGCTAGCACTGGCCACCGATCGGTACGAAATCACAGTCACCGCGTCGGAGCTGCACGAGACGACTTTCGAGTCCTTCCAGGATGTCGAGTCCCTGGATGCCTATGACCTGGCCGAGGGAACGTCCATATCGCTGGGAGAGGCGCTGGACCACCGGGTCGGGACCGGAATCGCAAAGCGCAGCTTCGGCCCTGGCAGTTCGCGGCCGATCATACGGGGATTCGACGGCGACCGCGTCCTGATCATGGAGGACGGCATCAACACCGGAGCTCTGTCGTCACAGTCCGGCGACCACGGGGAAGTCGTGAACGTCGGGCAGCTGGCAAGACTTGAGATCGTCAAGGGGCCCGCGACGCTGTTGTACAGCGGCAACGCGATGGGAGGCACGGTCAATGCGATCAGCCGCCACCACGAGCATCATCCCCACCCGCACCAAGGATTTCGCGGATTCCTGTCGGGTTCGGGCGGAACCGCAAACGCGCTAGCGGGAGGAAACGCGGGCTTCGAGGCTGGGGTCGGAAGGGTAATGCTCTGGGGCCACGGCGGAGGGGTTCGCACGGGAGACTACACGGCCCCGCAGGAAGGCCAGGTCTTCAATTCCCGCACGCAGATGATGAACGGAGGCGGGGGGCTGGGCTGGTACGGAAACACGATGTACTTGACCGCAGAAGGGAGAGTCGACAGCGGCGATTTCGGAGTTCCCTTTGCCCACGAGTTCCATGCGCACGGCCATGAGGACGAGCACGACGACCACGACGAAGACGACGAAGACCACAAGGAGGGCGAAGACGAAGACGAGGACGAAGATCACGACGAAGAGGAGGAAGATCACGAGGAGGAGGAACTCACGCGAGTCTCCCTCCAAAGCCGCCGGACAAGCTACCGGGTGAACTGGGGCCTGCGGAATCTCGCGGGACCCGTGGAGAGCTTCAACCTGAAGCTGGCCTTCACCGAATGGCAACATGACGAGATCGAACACTTCGAAGATGGCGAGTCGATCATCGGGACTAGGTTCCGCAACGATCGAATCACGTATCGCGGTGTGTTCGAACAAACCAAGACAGGGGTTCTCTCGGGCCGGTTCGGCGTGTGGGGCGTTGACCGCGCCTACGAGGCCACGGGCGAGGAGGCGCTCTCCCCGCCAGTCGACCAGAACGGGCTCGCATTCTTCGCATTGGAAGAACTCGAGTTCGAACGGTTCAAGATTCAGTTCGGTGGACGCATCGAGACGCAACGCTATAACCCTGCCTACGCGGAACGCGAAGAGCATCACGAAGAAGAGGAAGAAGACCACCACGAAGAGGGCGAGGACGAGGACGAGGAGGGAGAGGAACATCATGAAGACGAGGAGCATGGCCCTCCCGATGCCGTTGATCGAGCCTTCACCGGAGGCTCGGCCGCGATCGGCATCCACGCCGATACGTGGCGGGGAGGGGCATTCGTAGCCAACTTCGCCAGGAGCTTCCGCGCACCGTCGCTCGAAGAGCTGTACAACTTCGGACCACACGCTGGAAACAGGGCGTTCGAGGTCGGCGATCCCTCCCTGGAAGCCGAGACCGGAAACGGAATCGACATCTCGTTGCGACATCAAGAGGGCCGTGTTCGCGGCGAGTTCAACTTGTTCTACTACGATTTCAGCAACTTCATCTTCCCGTTTAGCACCGGCGAGCTGGTTGACGAGTTCCTAGAGATCGAGTTCACGCAGCGCAACGCGCGATTTACTGGCGCTGAAGCGAGCCTCGGGATCGCTCTCCACGATGTTCTCCGCCTGAACCTGGGGATGGACTATGTCGACGCGAAGGACACCGAAACCAACACGTACCTGCCTCGGATCCCGCCCTTGCGCGGGCGCATAGGCTTCGACCTTCGCACGGGCGGGCTCCGCCTGTCGCCGGAATTCGTGATGGCAAGCGAGCAAAGCCGGACCTTCACGGGCGAAACCACGACACCCGGGTATACGGTCGTGAACCTGAAGGCCGCCTACACCGTCGCCCGCCAGCACTTGGCACACCAGTTTGCGGCCGAAGTGTTCAATGTCGGGGACCAGCTCTACCGGAACCATTCGTCCTTCATCAAGGACCTGGCCCCTGAGATCGGTCGAGGCGTCCGGTTCACGTATACGGTGCGATTCTTCTAATCCGCCAGCCCCGAGGCCCTCAAAGGCCGACGGTGTGGTCGGCATGCTCCGCTTGAGGCGCGGGCCCCAAGCTGGCGCGAGTGCGCTGCTCGACGCACAGGCCGCGCTCGCCGCTGCGCGGCCCCTCTTGCCAGGGCGCGCTAGCAAGCGCAACGTGACTATTCGATGTAGTGCCTAGGGGTTTCCTTCGAGCGGCCCGAATTCTGCCGTCCCTGAGATGCTCGGCAGTCGATCCGCCGGTTGCCAGCCCGCTGCCTTCTGCGGACCTCCGCGTGCCGGTCACGGTGGAGAGCGTGCCAGTTGCGGCCCCATGCCGAGGCGTGTATCCTATTGGGCGCATTTGAGCCCCAGCCGCCGCGCCCTGTCCAGCGCTGGCGTCAGAGCGGGCATAGGAGGAATCACATGGCAACAAATCGAGGCGTTGCATATATTCGCCCCGGAGTCGTCGAAATTCAATCGATAGACTTTCCCAAACTAGCGCTCGGGGATCGCAAGTGCGATCACGGCGTGATCCTACGGATCGTCTCTACCAACATCTGTGGCAGCGACCAACACATGGTCCGCGGTCGGACCACTGCACCGGAGGGGCTCGTCCTAGGTCACGAGATCACCGGCGAGGTGATCGAGGCCGGCCGCGATGTAGAGTTCGTCTCCGTTGGCGACATCGTCTCGGTACCCTTCAACATTGCATGCGGACGCTGCCGCAATTGCAAAGGCGGGCTGACCGGCATCTGCCTCAACGTCAACCCGGCCAGGCCCGGCGCCGCCTACGGCTACGTGGATATGGGCGGCTGGGTAGGCGGCCAAGCCGAGTATGTCATGGTCCCCTACGCCGACTTCAACCTGCTCAAGTTTCCCGACCGGGACCAAGCCATGGAGAAGATCGGCGACTTGACGCTACTGTCCGATATCTTCCCGACCGGCTACCACGGAGCGGTGACGGCGGGAGTGGGACCGGGTTCGATCGTCTACGTCGCGGGCGCGGGACCGGTCGGCCTGGCGAGTGCGCACGGCTGCCAGCTCCTAGGAGCGGCCTGTGTGATCGTCGGCGACATGATTCCCGAGCGGCTTGCCCAAGCAGCAAGCTTCGGCTGCGAGACCGTGGATCTGACCAAGGACGCCTCGCTAGCGGAGCAGATCGAGCAGATCGTGGGCGAGCCCGAAGTCGATTGCGGCGTGGACTGCGTGGGATTCGAGGCCCGCGGCCACGGCCGCGACGCGATTGTCGAGCGGCCTGCCACCGTGCTCAACGCGCTGATGGAGGTCACCCGGGCGGGCGGCGGCATCGGCATTCCCGGCCTCTACGTAACCGGAGATCCGGGCGGCGTCGACGACAACGCAAAGATCGGAAACCTGGGCATTCGCATCGGCCTGGGGTGGGCAAAGTCCCACCACTTCATGACCGGCCAGTGCCCGGTGATGAAGTACCACCGGCAGCTCATGCAGGCGATTCTGTACGGCAAAGCGTCCCCGGCCGAGGCGTGCAACGTCACCTACATCTCGCTGGACGAGGCTCCGCAAGGCTACGAGGACTTCGACAAGGGCGCGGCGCGGAAGTTCGTGATCGATCCGCACGCTCTAATCGCGGCCTGACCGCAAACAGATTCCCGCCGGGTCCCCGATCGGTGTAGCATGGGGGCATGCAAGAGAAAACCTCGCGGCGTCGGCTGCTCGCCGCAGCTGGGACTGGCGCACTGGGTGCGGCATGTGCCCGGCCATCTTCGGAGGCTGAACCAATGTCAGCCGATCCCGCCAGCGGGATCCGGCTGGGAGTTTCCACGTATTCGTACTGGCACTTCCTCGAGGAGAAGTACCCCATCGAGAACGTGATCGACCACGCGGCCGCGCTGGGTTTCGACGGCGTCGAGATCTTGCACCGCCAGATGGCGAACGAGACGGCCGAGTACATGAACGCGCTCAAGCGCCGCGCCTGGGACGAAGGCTTGGACCTGATCATGCTCTCGATCCACCAGGATTTCGTCGATCCCAACGCGGACAAGCGGCAGGAGGCCATCTCCCACACCAAGCACTGCATCGATCTTGCCCATCAGTTGGGTATCCCGGCAATACGGCTCAACACCGGACGCTGGGGCACGATCAAGTCTTTCGACGATCTGATGGCAGCCGATGGGAACGAACCGGCCCTTGAGGGGCACACCGACGAGGACGCCATCGGCTGGTGCGTGGACTCGATACGCGAATGCCTGCCGCACGCCGCGCAGGCCGGAGTCGTGATGGCCCTGGAGAACCACTGGGGGCTGTCCACGAAGGTCGACGTCCTCCTGCGCATCCACCAAGAGGTTGGCGATCCCTGGCTCGGCATCAACATGGATACGGGCAACTATGTCGGGGACCCGTACCCCCAAATGGAACAGCTCGCCCCGCATGCCAACATCGTGCAGGCCAAGACCTATCCGGGCGGCGGCGTCTGGTATACGCTCGACCTCGACTACCCGCGCATCGCCCAGATCCTGCGCGACGCCGGCTTCAAGGGCTATGTGTCACTCGAAATGGAAGGCAACGCCCCGGCCGAGCAGGCGGTCGCGGAGAGCTTCGAAGTCCTGCGCGGAGCATTCGCCTAGAGAGCGGCCATCGCTCGGTCGCTTCTCGGTGAAGGATCGGCCACCGAGCAACCCGACGCTCGGCACTTGATCCCGTCTGGTGGGAGAGCATCAGCGGGTCGCTGCGACTGGAGACGTCGATCAGCCAGGCAGGCTGGGCCTTGGCGGTCCCGGCAGCCAAGGGCGGCGCCACGAATGGCAATACTCCCGGCAGAGGCGCCGGCACGAGTTCAGGCTCAATGCTGCGATGCGGGCCACGGATTCGGCCTCGCACAGTCTGCTAGCCTTGATAGTCGTTCGCCATGCGGCTACTGACATCCATCGCCCTGCTCGCGGTGATCCCGGCCCTCCTCACCGCTGCGCGGACTCACGAGACCAACCCGATGAGTTCGCCCGAAGACTTCGAAAGGGGCCGGCACCTGTATCGCATCAACTGCGGGGTCTGCCACGGCATGGAGGGCAAGACTGGACGGGGCGCCCGCTTGGCCCGTCGCAGCTACCGGCATGGCAATTCCGATGCCGCTCTCTTCGACCTGATCGAAGGCGGAGTCCCTGGCACGGACATGCCCGGACTGTGGCTTGACGAGGACGACATCTGGAGAATCCTCCTGTTCGTCCGCACGTTCGCGGAAAAGGCCAACGAGGTCTGCAACGCGAGCGGCGACGCGGCCGCCGGAAAGCGCGTCTTCGACTCGCAGGGTTCGTGCCTAGCCTGCCACACCGTCGGAAGTGGCGGCGGCCGGCTTGGCCCGGACATGTCGTTCGCGGGCGTGCAGTACACCGACCAGCAGCTGCGCGATGCGCTGCTGGAACCCTCGCGCGAAGTGGCCGCCCGTTACAAGACTGCGAGCCTTGTCACGGCGGAAGGCGAACGCGTCGAGGGAGTCGTGATGAACGAGAACAGCTACAACATCTTCGTCATGGACCGTTCCGAGAATATCCGCTCGTTCCGCAAAGCGGAGCTTCGATCGCTCGATCTCCCGGAGGAATCGCTGATGCCTGCCTATGGGGACCTGCTGAGCCCGGCAGATCTCGAAAACCTGATCGCCTACCTGTGCTCGCTGCAAGGGCAGGCCGAGGAGGTCGCGCAGTGAAGACCCTGCTATTGCGATGGATGCTCCCGTCGGCACTGCTCTGCGCCGCTGGCGCGGCGGGAGAGGTGACCTATCAGGACCTGTTGAACGACCCGAACGTAGCATCTGACTGGCTGAACTATCACGGGGGTTACGCCGGGCACCGGCACAGCCTGCTGGACGAGGTGAACCGCTCGAACGTCGAGTCCCTGCGGCTGCAGTGGGCCTTCCAGGAAAAGATCGCAGAGAAGTTCGAAGTCACGCCCATCGTCCATGACGGAATCATGTACATCACTGTCCCGCCAGGCGATGTCTACGCGCTAGACGCGGAGACCGGGGCCCGGCTGTGGCGGTATTCCAGGCGCCTGCCTGCCAAGCTGATCGCATGCTGCGGTCTCGTCAACCGCGGTCTGGCGATCCTGGGCGACCGGCTGTTCATGGCGACCCTGGATGCCTACACGATCGCGCTGGATCGCAAGACGGGGCGCCTGCTGTGGGAGACGGAACTGATCGATTACTCCCTAGGCTATTCGGGCACGCTCGCTCCCTTGGTGGTCAAGGACATGGTCATGGTCGGCACGGCCGGAGGCGAGTACGGCATCCGGGGGTTTATCGACGCCTTCGATGTCGAGACCGGAGAGCGCCGCTGGCGCTTCTACACGGTCCCGGGCCCGGGAGAGTTCGGCAACGACACTTGGTCCGGAGACTCGTGGAAGACTGGCGGGGCCTCGATCTGGATCACCCCCAGCTACGACCCCGAACTGAACCTCGTCTACTGGGGCGTGGGCAATCCGGGGCCGGACTGGAACGGCGATGTGCGCCTGGGGGACAACCTGTTCTCGGATTCCGTGGTTGCCCTGGACGCGGACACCGGCAAGCGCAAGTGGCACTTCCAGTTCACCCCGCACGACGTCCATGACTGGGACGCCACGCAAGTCATGGTGCTGATCGACCGGGAGTACCGAGGAGTGGAGCGCAAGCTGCTGGTCACCGCCAACCGGAACGGCTTCATCTACATGCTCGATCGCGAAACGGGCGAGTTTCTCAAGGCGACGCAATTCGTCAAGCAGACCTGGGCGGTCGGGATCTCTGAAGAAGGCCGACCGATTCGGCGGCCGGGCATGGAGCCGAGCGCCGAGGGCATCGAGGTGTACCCGGCGGTGGCCGGCGGCACGAATTGGATGTCTCCTGCCTACAGCCCAGACACGGGCCTGCTGTACGTCTCTTGCCGCGAAGGCAGCAGCATGTACTTCAAGGGCGAGACCGAGTACCGGCCCGGCACCCGCTACTGGGGCAGCATGTTCGTCAACGAGTCCACCATGGACGAGTGGTACGGCGCTGTCCGGGCATTCCATCCGGTGACTGCCGAGAAGGTCTGGGAGCACAAGCTCTTCCAGCCAGTGTGGGCCGGATTGCTCTCCACGGCCGGCGGCTTGGTGTTTGCCGGAGGCAGCGGTGGCTTCTTCAAGGCGCTTGATTCCGAATCGGGCGAGGAGCTGTGGCGAATCAACCTCGGAGCGTCGATCCTGGCCAGCCCGATGACGTACGAGGTCAACGGCCGCCAGCTGGTTGCGGTTGCCTCCGGCGGCGGGATGTTCGTGTTCGCGCTGCCGCAAGAATCCGCGCCGTAGAAGGCCCCGGATTCCTGCGGTGGGTCGGTCAGGCGCCAGGGTTGGACGCAGCAAGCGAGCCGTCGGGCCGCCGCCGCACGGAGGTGAAGCGATGAGCACCCGCAGGCAGACGACAGAGAACACTGATCGGGGCGCCGTCACCCGGCGCCGGATGGCGCACGGAGTCGGCGCGGTCCTCGGATCCGCGGCGGTGATGCGGGAGTTGCGGGCGGAAGCGTTGGCGGCGCCTTCCGCGTCCGCTGCCCAGGCCGCGTCCGTGGGCCCCTACGACCCGGACTGGCTGCCCCCGGGCGTGCGCTCGCGCTTCGTCCACGGCGTCAACGGGCTCACGATGCACGTGCTGGAGGCCGGCTTCGAGCCCGGCGGGCGCCCGGCTCTGCTGCTGCTGCACGGCTTCCCCGAGCTCGGCTACAGCTGGCGGCACGTGCTGGCGCCGCTGGCCGCGGCCGGCTATCACGTCATCGCACCGGATCAGCGCGGCTACGGCCGCACCACCGGCTGGAGCGCGGACTACGACGGCGACCTGCGGCCGTTCAGCCGGATGAACGCCGTGCGCGACGCCCTCGCGCTGGTATCGGCGTTAGGCTACCGCACCGTGGACGCCGTCATCGGCCACGATTTCGGATCGCCGATCGCCGCCTGGTGCGCCGTGGCGCGTCCGGATGTGTTCCGGGCGGTGACGCTGATGAGCGCCCCGTTCGGCGGTACGCCGACGTTTCCGTTCGGGACGGCGGACGACGGCCCGCGCGCCGCGCCGGCCGCCGAGCCGGACATCTACGAGGAGCTGGCGCGCCTGCCCCGCCCGCGCAGGCACTACCAGCGCTACTACCGAACACGCGAGGCGAACCCCAACATGTGGCGCGCCCCGCAGGGCGTCCACGCGTTCCTGCGCGCCTACTACCACCACAAGAGCGCCGACTGGGCCGCGAACCGCCCGCACCGGCTGGCATCGTGGACGGCCGCCGAGGTCGCGCAGATGCCGACCTACTACATCATGGACCTCGACATGGGCATGGCGGAGACTGTCGCCCGCGAGATGCCGACCGCGGCCGAGATCGCGGCCAACCGCTGGCTGCCCGACGACGAGCTGCGCGTCTACAGCACGGAGTACGAGCGCAACGGGTTCCAGGGCGGCCTTCAGTGGTACCGCTCCGGCGTGATCACGGACGAGCCGCTGACCTTCGCCGGCCGCACAATCGACATCCCGTCGCTGTTCATCGGCGGCGCGAGCGACTGGGGCGTCTATCAGCGCCCGGGGGCGTTCGAGCGGATGCAGGAGAGCGCCTGCACCGACTTTCGCGGCGCGCACCTGCTCGACGGCGCCGGCCACTGGGTGCAGCAGGAGCGGCCCGAGGAGACCGTCCGCCTGCTGCTGGAGTTCCTGCGAGCAGCGTAGCCGCGCGCGTCACGGAGGCGCCCGATGAAGGAACGCGTATACACTGGTCGATCAGTGGCTCTCGGCTCGGCGACCGGCGCAGTCGAGTCGATCATGCTCGGCGCGTTCGGCATAGATTGGGTGTTGGCGTGCACGACCGGGCTGGCCGCCGGTGCCTTCGCACTGCCTTGACGCCATCGAAAGAGCACACCATGTCCCGAGTACAGCTAGCGATAAACGTGACCGACCTCGACAAGGCGATCGCGTTCTACTCCCGCCTGTTCGACACCGCCCCCGCGAAGGTGAAGCCCGGCTACGCGAACTTCGCGATTGCCGATCCGCCACTGAAGCTGGTCCTGTTCGAGGGTCGAGAGGGAGCGACCCTCAACCACTTGGGCGTCGAGGTGGAGACGGCCGATGAGGTTGCGTCGGCCGAACGGCGCCTGCACCGGGCCGGGCTCGAGACGACCGGCGTCGAGGACACGATCTGCTGCTATGCAGAGAAGACGGAGACGTGGATGGCCGACCCCGACGGAGCCCGCTGGGAGTGGTACGTGAAGTCGGGAGACGCCGGGCAACTCCACCAGACGGCCGTCGGCCGCCGCTCGTCCTGCGCAGACGACAGCGCACCCGCAACCTGCTGCTCGTGAGCCCCGCGCGCCGCTACCGCAACGGGTTCTGCCACTCCAGACCATCGAACCGGGCGAAGTCACCATCGGTCGAGCAGAGAACGAGGCCGTGCTCGATGGCCAGAGCCGCCAGGTGGGCGTCGGGAACGAGATTCGCGCGGCCCTCCGCACTCACCATGAGCGGAGCGAGCACATCCTGATGGCGCTCCGTCGGCAGTGGGATCCAGACCGACCGTGTCGCGAGCCATGACTCCACCTGAAGCCACGCGGTGGACACCGCGGCGGGCCGATCGAAGATGCGCGGATTGCTGACAATCCGCACGAAGGCCAGCAGACTGGGCCACGGAATCCCCACGGGAGCGGCGGCATTGATGCGGTCGTCCAACCACGTACGCGCCCGCCCGTGCTGCGGGAATGAAGCCACGTGCGCGTAGACGAGCAGGTTGGCGTCGACGAGGATCACCGGAAATCCTCGCCTTCCGCGACGGCGAGTGCTTCGGCAACGTCGTCGAGGCTGCCAATCCGACAACGACCCAAATCCGCGGCAGGCGTCCTGTAGGCCGCCGGCTGGCCGGACGGAGCCGCCATGGCGCGTAGACCGCACCGCAGCGCCTCGTTCACGACCGCCTTGAAGCTCTGACCCCGCACCCGCTGCATTCGTTCGGCCAGGGCCGCCACATCAGGGTCCAACGTCAAAGTGGTACGCATGCATCGCATCATAGAACATGTGATGTGTTGATGCTGATCGTTCGTGCCTGCTCACGCCGCGACCGCCTCGGCGCCGCCACGCTCGTCCCGCTCGCCAATGCCCGCGGGCAGGCCCTCGCCAACCGAATGCTTGCCCGCTCGGGCGGCAATCTCCTCTTCGAGAAACAGGGCGTCCAGGGAGTGCCCACCTTCGCCGAAGCCGCCCAGTGCATGCTCGAACGGAAGCGCGACGGCTGGCGCAGTCGGTGGCATGCTCAGAACTGGTGGCGCAGCATGGAGCGGTACGTGTTCACTCGCGTCGGCAACCGACCCGTGTCCGAGGCGGATCGCGGAGCGTGATGCGCGGGCAGCCAAGCAGCGGGCGAGCACGGCAGAGCAGGCGACAAGCGCGGCGAAGCAGGAGGCCAGCGCAGCGGACGAGCGAGTGCGGGCACTGGAGGAGCAACTCCGCACCCTCACGGCCGATGCCGCTCCAGCCGAGCGCGACCGCTAACTGCCAGTCCGAGGCACTGGGCGATCCCATCCGCCCGCCACAAAGCTCGGGACTGGCGCAGGATTGCAAGTCGGCTCACTCCCTTGAACTCCTAAACAGACCCGCAATCGCCGGTCTCGCTGTCGATGATTGGTAGGCGCTTGAGTTGGGATTCGGGACCGCAATACCTGGTTGGTCTGAGGTGCGCCTCGCTAGCTGTACCGTGACCTTGTGCGGCAGCCACACGGTGAAACCGCCAGCCGGACACGAGTCCTTTCCGCTGCGCTTCAGTTGGATTGCCAAGCGTCTGGAGACGCTACCAAACGATCCCGCAGCAGCCGACCATAATTGGAATCGTCGGCGCGACTGCGGTACCATGCGGCTACTCGGTTCAGAGCCGTCTGACGGTCCTGCTGCTCACTGGCCTTCCAACCAGCCTGAGTTGCTGAACGGCGCGGTGACGCACGCATGCCGGTAGTAGACGTCGACGGGCTGACCTTCACCTACGCGTCCAGAACGGCTCCTGCGGTGCGCGATCTCCGCTTCAGCATCGACCAGGGTGAGATTTTCGGGTTTCTCGGGCCGAACGGCGCGGGCAAGTCGACCACACAGAAGCTACTGATCGGGCTCCTGCGGGGCTATCAGGGCACCGTCTTGGTGCTGGGCCGGGATCTCGCGGACTGCGAATCCGACTACTACGAGCGGATTGGCGTTTCGTTCGAGTTGCCCAACCACTATCTCCGGCTGAGCGGCCTAGAGAACCTCAGCTACTTCCAGGCGCTTTACCGGGGCGAGACCCGACAGCCGGAGGCGCTACTC
>JAJDZN010000016.1 GCA_022824585.1 Bryobacterales bacterium
CGATGCTTGGGAGCAGGCCCCCGAACGGCCAGTGCCCGCAAGATCAATCCGGCGATCCCGGCGATCGATTGGCTGTAGCCGATGGGTCGCGGCCTCGGTCGTGGCTAGCTCCCGATCGGCAACACGCGGACCGGGAAGTCCAGCGAGTCCTGCGCAAGTTCGGCCAGATGGTCGTGATGCGTGAAGAAGATCACTTGGCAGCGCTGCGCAAGGCCTGCCAGCACCCGGAAGCCGGCCGCGGCCCGCGCGTCGTCGAAATTGATGAACAAGTCGTCCGCCACGAACGGCATCTGCGGCGACTGCTGGAGGTAGTCCTCCAAGGCTGCCACGCGGAGCGCAAGATAGAGCTGGTCGGAGGACCCGTCGCTCATGCCGCTGGTGGGGACTCGTTCTCCGGATCGGCGGCAGCCGACGACCTGAGCCTGGTCCTGGTCGTTGTAGTCGACCTCCAGATGTTGGAACGAGCCCAGCGTGAGCTCACAGAACAACTCCCCTGCGCGTCGCAGCATGGGCCCCTGCCTTTCGCTGCGATAGCGTTCGATCGCCCACCTCAGCAGGCAAGCGGCCGACCGCATCTGGATGAACTGCTCGGCGATCTCTTGAATCTCCGCCAGCGCACTCTGCCGCGCGCCCTCCGCTATGGCAGCGGCGTCGCTGCCTCCTACGCTGTCGAATGCCTCCCTCGCATCCCGCAGGCTGTCGCGCGACGCCAGGAAGCCGCTGCGCGATTCCTCGGTGGCGGAGGCCAGGGCTCGCTCGCGCTGCGCGATCTCGTCCATGTCGGCGCCAGAGCATTCCTCCATCAAGCGCTCTATGGACAGCCCGTCGCCGTCGTCCAAGATGGTGTCGGTCACGCTCGCCAGGGACTCGCTTAGGGACCTTTTCTGATCAGCTTTCTTGATTTCCGCCCAGAGTCCATCGATGTCGCTTGCACCGGCTTGCGCTCTCAAATCACTGATCGCCGCTTCTGATACCTGCCGCTCGGTGTCGCGCTCCTGAATTTGCTGCTCGAGCTCATGGATCTCCCGATCCTTGACTTGGGCGGCGAAATGCTCCCGTTCCGAGCTCTCGAGTCGGCTCTTGAGCTCGTCCAGAGCCTCTCCTGGATCCTGCTCGCCAAGCTCCGGCGCGACGGCTCGGGCGAGCGCCTGCGCCTCGGCGCTGAAACGGCGGATGTCTCGCTCGATCTTCTCGATGCGGTCCGAACGCAGGTCGCGGATGCGGCTGGCGACCTCGCGCATTGCATCGAACGCACCGAGCAGCCCGGTGGCCTCTCTAGGCGATGCCTCCGGATCGATTGCGAGCTTGGCTGCCAAAGCGGCCCAGTCATGTTCTAGGTGCCTTAGCTGTGACCGCTCGCTCTGCAGCAGGGACTTCTTTGCTTCCTCGTCCTCGGTAGCGCTGCGCAGGTCGGATTCGAGCTTACTTCTGGACTCCGCTACGCTGTCGTTCGCTGCCCGCACTGCGTTGGCGCGTTCCAGCACCATCGCCAGCCGTTGATCGACTAGCCCGTCACAGTCCTCGCCGAGTTTTCTCAGTTCGTCGGCCAGAGCCTGGACGGCCTCAGCCTCTTGGTCGCGCAAGCCCGCCAGCCTACGGTCGGCTTTGGACGATCGGGTAACTGCGTCGCTCAGCTTGTCTCGCAAAGCTAGCCACGCGAGCATCCGATCCGGCCCTGCCGGTTCGAACGGTAGCCCTTTCCAGAGTTCGCTCCACTCAGTGGCCATTTGCTGCTCTTGCTGCTCGAGTCTGCCAACCTCCGTCTGGATTCCAGCCAGCTCCGACTCGACGACTGCGACCCGGCGTCTTGCCTCGGCTAGCTTGGCGGTGGACTCCGCCCTGTCGCTTCTAAGGTCGCCGAGACGGTCTGCCTGTGCCACGGCATCTTGGTAGGAGTCTGCAAGCTGTTGAGGATCTCCGGCAGGGCCGCTTCCAGCGGTGGCGAGACGGCCGCCCTCGTCGATGAAGCGCTTTCGCAGCTCGGACCATCTGGCGTCCCGGCTCTTGCGGGCGTTGAGCACTTCTTTGAGCGTGGTCGGCTCGCCCTCGTCGGCCAACTGGCTCACGGACACGGCAGCGCTCGCCCGGTCCTTGAGCTGGGAGGCGAGTTGTTCGCGCTCGGCCCTCAGGCGCTGATCTAGCTCGTGGTGTCTGTCGCGCCAGTCCTGTACTGCTTCCACGCCGGGCGGCACCAGTTTCACCGCGCCCTCGATCGAGTCGGGCAGGGGATCCATCGCGGCGAAGATGCGATCGATCTCGGCCCTCGCTTCGGTGGTCTCCGCGAGGGCACTCGCAACCAGTGCCCCGATCCCTCCGTGCTCCTTCGTCGCGGCCGCAACCAAGGCTGCTAGGTCGCGCATGTCCCGCGGGGCGCCGATAGCCGCCAATGCTGCGCGGATCTTGTCCGAGTGCGAGGCCGCCTCCCTTGCTGCTGTCTGAGCGGACTCCGCTCGAGCGCTCTTGTCGCTCCAGTCCGCCAGCATGGTGCGCGTCGGCCCAAGTTGGGAGCGTTGTGGGATCCTCTCCACAATCGCATCGGCGTCTAGGCCATCCCAGCCGCAATCCGGTGCCATGCCAACTAGCTTCTGCCGCTCCCCCTCGAGCTTTCGCTTCAGCCCGGGCAGGTCCGCGATTCCCTTTTTGACCTGAACTCGCTGTTGGTGCAGTGACTCGATCTCGCCCTTGCGGCCAAGCAATGCCTTGTCCCACTGGATCGAGGCCCGCTCGGCCTTCGCTTTGTCAAGCTTCGAGCGCTCTGCCTTCAAGAGCAGGCTAGCCCGGCGGCACTGCTCTTCGGCGTTGCGCAGTCTTTCGGCTGAGCCCTCCGGGAGATCCGCCACGCTGCCGAGACCTTCAATCTCCCGCTCCAAGCTCGATTTCCGGGCAATGTTCCGGGCCACTCGCCGGATCCTTGCGAGCTTCGTGAGTTCGCGCTCTGCCTGATCGATCCGGGCTTGGAGCCGGTCGTGCTCGCTCTGGCGATCGGCGTAGGCTCGCTGCAGTTCGCGCCAGCGGTCCGCGCTTACCGTGTTCTCGCGCCGCTGGCTGTCTGCCGCTTTGAGCTTGTCTTCTGCGATGTAGAACTTGCGGTCCTTGGCACGCCGGATCGTCCACAGCCCGGCCGCTTCATCCTCCAGGCTCTTCAACCGGCGTTGCAGTCCTTGAATGCCGGAACCGGCCGCGAAGAGTTTCTGGCTGGCGTCGTCCCCATCCCCTTGCAAGATTTCCCGGCCCCCGGCTCTCAGCAGCAGGTGGTCCAGGCTGAACATGCGCTCGAAGAAGCTCCGGTCCGCACCGTGAAGGAAGGGGCTCAGCGCTTGCTCTCCGGACGGCAGCCGCGAGTCGTCCGCAGCGAGGAGAGTGTCTCTGTTGCCTTTGCGACGGCGCACTTCCAGTTCCTCGCCGTCGCGCTCTAGGACCGCGCCAATCCGCATGCTGCCGTACTCGTGGACGAAATTGAGGGTGGATCGAGACGGTATCCCGAATAGCAAGTCACCGATGGCGCTTCGCACGGTCGATTTGCCAGCCTCGTTCGGCCCGACGACGATGTGGAGGTCCGGCTGGCCCCTCGGCAGTTCTAGCGAGGAGTCTGTGAAACGCCCGTAGCGAATCAGGTCCAAGCGTCGCAGGCGCATCGCTCAGCCTTCATGTCCCGTGAGTCGGGCCATGGCGTAAGGCCGCGCCAGTTCGATCAGCTCGGCGAAATCGTGGTCTATCGCCGCGCGCAGCAGCGGACTCTCGGCCGCCTCGCGCGCCTCGGCTGGCAGCTTGCCCACGAACGGTGCGATCTGCTCCTTCAGTTCGCGGAGCAGAGCCTCGTCTTGCTGTGCCAAGCCGAACTCGCCCAACGTCTCGGCCAACGCGGGGTCGGGGACCGTGTTCGCGGGCAGGGCCGTATTGATGATCAGCTTTTCTACCCAAGCGACTTCGTCGCCAAGTCCGGCAGCCGATGCCCGGGCATCGGCTAGCAGGTCTTCATGCGATGCCAAGAGCGCGCCGTGAGCCGGGGTGCGACCAACGATCTGGACACGGCAAGCCAGCAGCCGACCGTCTGCGCATTGCTCCACGGCCTGTTCGATCGCAGCGCGGACTCTGTCGTTCGCGTCGCCCACGGTCTCGATACCGTCCGCGCCGACTTCGACAAGCGCCCAGCGGACCACGTCGACGTGCAGCGGCTCTAACGCGCTGACGGTGCCGTCCTCGACAGTCACCAGCATGGCCCCGCGCGGACCTGTTTCGCGGACGTGGCGCCCTTGCACGTTTCCGGAGAACACCACGTAGGGATCCGTGCTGAGAATTTCAGGTTTGTGGATGTGGCCTAGTGCCCAGTAGTCATACCCCTTTTGGCGAAGCTCGGCGAGCGTGCAAGGGGCGTAGGGCGCGTGTCCCTCCATGCCGGCGAGGCCGGTGTGGAGAATCCCGATGTTGAACGCGCCAGATATGGGCGAGGGGTACGACCGCGCTAGGTTCTCGTCAATGTCGCGCTCCCGATAGCCCTGCCCGTGCAATGCGACGTCCAACTCCTCCATCCGGTGCGTCTCCGCAGAGCGCGTACGGAAAACAGTCACGTTGTCGGGCAGTGTCAGGCTGCGCGTGATCTTGCTCTGGGCGTCGTGGTTGCCATAGATCACATATGCGGGAATGCCCGCCTCTCGCAGGCGTCCCATCTGCCGCACGAAGAAGAGCCCTGTCTGGTAGTCGCGCCAGTCGCCGTCGTAGAGATCACCCGCGATGACCAAGAATGCCGCACGCTCTTCAACGGTGCGCGTGACCAGTCCCTCAAATGCCTTGCGCGTGGCCGAGCGAATCAACTCGGCCGCGCTCCCGTCTTGGCCGGCAAGCCCTTTTAGCGGGCTGTCCAAGTGGACGTCAGCGGCGTGAACGAAGCGAAATCGGGGCAAGCTCTGTGTCCCGACCGATTCTAACAAGTGTGCGAATCGCCCCTCGGGATTCGTGCGAATCGCCGCCCCATAGCTGCCGGAGGGCCACTTGAACAAGGCTCTGTGATACTGGCGGTCTTGTTCAATACGAGCACTCAACGGCGTCGGTCAGAGACCAAGGTCCATAGAGTCTTGATACCAGCAACATTTTCGCCCGATTTCGTTTCAGAGCATTTCGGTATGCAAGGCCCATCAGAATCGTTCGGCATGCGTTGATCTTGACACCGCAGAGATCCTTGGCTAATCGACTCATGCGCCGTCCCATGGGTCGAGCACACCTATCCCCATATCCTGAAAGTCCCGAATGTTGCGCGTCGCCACCGCCATGCGCCGCGAGCGAGCAATCGCCGCAATCTGGCCGTCGGCCAAAGAAACAGGACGCCCAAGCACACGGCGTACCGCAGCGATCTCCGCATAGGCGCGGGCCGCGTCGCTGTCAAACGGAAGCACCCGTCCGGCAAACAGGCTGCCGAACGCACGCTCGCAGGCCTCCGCAAGGCCACGACGGCGCCTGCCCTCGGGCAGCAACGCGATGCCAGTGCGCACCTCCGCTTCCGTGACCGCCGTCACGTATAGTTCGCGTGGCTGTCGGTCGTCCATCCAGTCCAGAACCTCCGCACTGGGCTCGGCGCGCATCAATTCCGATACGACATCGGTATCGATCACCACCATGGCCGCCACCTCAATCGAAGCGCGGCGGTTCGCGCATCGGTTCGCGTGCCGGCAGTTCCAGCTCGATGTCGCTGAAGGGCTGGAACAGTTTGTGGATCGCCGTTCCTAGGGCCTTCCCCGGGACGATTTCCCGCTCGACCGCCTCGGCCAGGACACGCCGTGCTTCTTCTTCCATCGACCGGCCGTTGACGGATGCACGAACCCGTAGGCGGGCCTTTATGTCGTCGTCCAGATTTCGGATCGTGATGCTTGCCATCATCGCACCTCTGTAGTAGAAGCTTATACGATGATTGCGTTGCAATCAAGGACTGGGCCGGAACTTCGAGAACGATACCCGAGGGTGTGGGCTGGGGGTCGCGATGATCGCCAAGCCTCTCATCCCGGAGAGCGTCAAAACATCCTCTCCGCGGGGCGCAAGGTGCCGAACGAGCCCACGTTCGCGATCGCGAGACTGATGCGGATCTGATTGTCGCTGCGGGCGTTGCCGATCGACAGCCGGCGCAGTTCGACGCTGAAGCCGCAGCAGTCGGTGTTGTAGGTCAGCTGCGAGACCGCGTAGAGGAATATGCCTTGGCGATAGTCGTAGACGTTGTGGAGCGTGGCGTTCCAGCCGCGGCGGTTGTAGTCCCCGTAGCGGACTCCCATCAGCAGCTGGTTGCTGGCGGGTGTTAGTTCCCTCGGCACGCGCACTGAACGGTGTCCCGCCATCGCGTAGATCTTGCGGTTCACCTGAACTGTCGCGTCGGCCATGGTGTTGAGGATCCTGTTGTGCAGCGGATCGAGGTCGTTGCGCCAGCGGAGGGTCCAGCGGTTGGCCGGAGAAAGGTTGAGCGAGGTAGCGATGGGCGAATAGTTGCGGGCCTCTGACAAGAACGCGAACGAGGAGAAGTCCAGCGTCGAGCGCAGCACGTTGCGGTACCCCGGCACGATTGCGCCCCCGAACTCCGGCTCGAAGTAACGCCTCTGCCACACCTCCAGGCTGGCGATTTCGCGCACCCTGCCGGTCGAGTCGTTCTTCGAGTACAGCCGATTCGTCACCGAAATCTCCGCTTCGTTGGTGTTGTGGATCAGGTCCTTGGCGTCGAAGCGGATCACGCTGTCAAAGTCTTCGATCCCGCGCGTGTAGCGATAGCGCAGGCGCGGCTCTATCACGTGCTTGACCCGGTCGCCGAGCCACTTCGGGGAGCGATAGACGCGCTCCAGCGCCGGGAGCGTGAGATCGACCGAAAACTCTCCCGTGCGCCTGTATAGGTTCTCGCCGGCCAGCCCGTCGCTGGTGCGGCGCTGGCCGTACGCCATCGCTCGGGCGCCGAGCGTCGGAGTGAGGGTGAAGCCCTTGTACGAGAGCCTACTCGACACCCGCGGGAAGAACATGCCGCGCTGGACGAAGCGCCGCGTCTGGAAGCTGCGCTGCGTGCGGCTGATCAGGTCCAGCGACGAGTCGAAGCTAAACCACAGCGGCACGGACTTCGGCCCGAAGGACTTGGGCCGGCTGTTGAACTCGATGGCGGGCAACTTGCGGATGACGATGTTGTCGTCGCGTGCGACGCTCTGGAAGTGCTCGTTGCGCAGCAGGGAGACGTTGAAGGAGTACGTCGAGAAGTTCTTGGACACGAACCCGATGGAGCGGATCTGCGAAAAGACTGCCTCTTCGTAGGTCTGCGTGAAGGCCTGGCGGAATTCGAGCGAGCTGAGGTAATGCAGGTCGGCGACTCCGCGCCAGCCGTCGCCGAACGTCACCTGGCCGCGCATGTCGAACGAGTTGCCGCCCTGCTTCAGCCTGCCCCCGTCGTCGAGTTCCCGGCCGCGGTCTCGCACGTCGAAGAACACTGCGTCAAAGCTCGAGTTCTTGGTCGGGCGACCGCGCAGGCTCGCGTTGGTTGCGAGGCCGCGCGAGGTATACACCGTTGCTCCCACGGTGGCGTCGTAGCTGCGGTTGATTGCCCAGTAGTAGGCCTGCCCCAAGATGCGCCCGAAGCGAGAGCTGTTGCCGATCGTCGGCGTCAAGAAGCCGCTTTGCCGCGGCATGCGCTTGAGCGACTTCCTGTAATACGGCAGGTAGAGCAGCGGAATCCCGCGCAAGCGCAGCAGTCCGTTGCGCACTGTCGCCGAGCCGCCCGGGGTAAGTTCCGACCTGGAAGCGCTGAGAGTCCACCACGGGCTCTCGGGATCGCAGTTTGTGAGCGTGCCGTCGTGGATCGTGTAATGCTCGCCCGCCTTGATCACCAGCCGGGCCTCGAATTGGAACGGGTTGTCGGTCGTGAGCAGGCGGGGCCCACCTTGGCTGGCAGAAGCGGCGCGGCCGCGCGCTTCATAGAACGTGCCCAGCTCGGTGCGCAGGTTGTAGGCCAGCTTGTCGGCCCGCAGGTCTTGGTCCCCGTCCAGCGTGCGGTAGTGGATGTTGCCCTCTGCTTTCAGATCCCCGGTTGACTCGTTGTACTCGACGATATCTGCAGTCAGGACCACACTCTTGAAGCGCAGCTCGACGTCCCCCGTCGCGACTCTCAGAGGGCCGTCGGAGCGTTGCTCGAGCGACCGGATCTCGACCGCGTGTTGAGCGAACGGGGCTTGCGTGGTCGATGGCAAGCCTCCGGCCGGGTCCAGCAGCTGGCCGGACGCGGGAGCGGCCGAGGCAGCCATGATCGCCAGCGGAATCCAAAAGGCGCGGCTCATCAGCTGTACAGGACTGCGCCGCCTAGGGCGCACAACGTCGGCGGTTGAGACCCTTCGAGCGCTAGTGGCAGTTCCTTAGGCAAGTCTAGCTTGAACTGTGGCCGCGCTTAACGGGGCGCGGCTGTTCCGCGGGCGAACCCGCCTTCACGCGGCTACTTGAACTTACTCGCGGGAGGCACGTGATCTAGCCGCGCTCTGTAGCCAAGTTCCCGCCCGCCATCTGATCCCGGAGCGTCTGGAACCGAAGACCAGATCAGGCGCCTCGTAATCGGGTTGAGTTCGGGTGCCGCATGGACGAAGCGTTCGTCGTAACGTTGATAGAGGGTCTGGAAAAACTCCTCGACCCCAAGCTCTGATTCGGAGGCCGGAAACTCTGTAGGAATGATCGCACCAGCGTTGTCTTCGTCTGGGTCGACTACCACCAAGGTGGCCGCTTCGTACGCGCTGACCTCGTCTCGGATGCCTCGCCGACCCGAGATTTTGCTTAGGGCTGCGTGGTACCGAGCGATAGCTGGATTCGGCCCGCCACTGGCCGACATGGCTATATCGTTAGGCCCCAGTTCTCCAGTGAGATTCGCGCCGGGTGCGGTCTCTGGGTTCCCTCGAACCAGAAAGAAGTACCCCAGTACCAAGGCGGGGTAGGTGATATGGAGATTGGTGCATTCTCCGATCATCTCTTCCATTCGGTTGGTCAGATTCCTGAACGCGCCTGTGATGCCCTTGCATGACACTGCCAAGACGGGGCCGATGCCTGGTTTGCTGACGACTACGTCGACGCTCTTGGTCTTCAGTCCACCCAAAATTGTTGCTTCGCTTCCGTCCGCCGACTCCGTGACTAACGTGAGTTTGCGAGGGTTGGTTCTGCGGATTTCGAGCGGAGGTCGCGGTTGGATCTCCGATGGCCGAAAGCCCCCCTCCACGACCAGCCGGCAGGCGACATACCAGTGCAAGGGTTTGATGTGACGCTGGCTCTGCGTCCTACCTTCGTAGGTTGCGAAGTGTCGGAACGCCTCGCCTTCGGTTGTCCACTGGCAACGGGTTGGCTTGTCGGTTCGTGCTGCCATTAGGAAACTGCGTAATGCCTCCATCCGCGCATGATGCTTGCCGCCTCAGCGATCTCGGCTTCCGACTCAGACAAGAGTGGCGCGGGATCGGGAAGAACGATTCGCGCCGCCTCCCGCGGTTCAAGCTTGAGCATCCCTCCGCCGAGCGGATGCCCTTCTAGCTCGCAGCTGAGCCGAACGAACGGTGCCAGCCAAGCGTCTAGGATGCGTTCGGCGGAAATCCCACTGTGCACCTGAACTGCGTGAACGGCATTGCTACAGGTTGCACGGGCTGAATTCTTCACCAGACTTGGGGAGATTCCTGACATGTAGGTCAAGAAGTAGTCTGGTATTCGCACGTCCGGCACGGAATACCACGGTCGGCGGTTTCGACACTTGTAAGTCTCGCGAGCCTTCTGTCCCATGTCGGAATTGAGGTAGTCCCGAACTGCTACTGGCAGTTGGGCTGCCTTGGGAATCCGCAGGAGCATCACGGGAACGTCGGCGCGCATCCATCGATCAAGCGTTTGACTAGTCAGGTTTCCGCTCGGCAGTCCGCGGGAACTCCGAACCGTCGGATGCAACAGCGAGCCGGGAATGCCCCACCCCTCCGCCTCGGACGGACGCAGGTGAAAAAAGTCGTTCGCGCCACTTACGTATCCGATTCCGATCGAGGCAATCTCACCGAGGCGTCTCGATGCCGAATTCCCGGCCACATGATGGTAGAGCGTCCGCGTCGACGAAGGAAGCAGATAGGGGCGCAGTCTACAGTTCCATTTCTGGCGCCAATCGCGAATAGGGATCCGCAAAGGGTCACGGGGCGGGACGGCCGAACTGTCGAATCGCTCGACGCAGCTGAACAACAGGTGCTCCGTCCTTGATCCAAAGCCGTCCGCGAAGAGAAGCCAACAGTCTTCTGACAGATCTGGGAAGAGCTTCTTCTTGACGGCAACGACGTGCACATAGTGAAATTGGCCTGCCAAGTAGTCCAAGAGAGGAACCGCGTATGGTGCGTGACCAATCTCGGCTGGCACCACGAAGGCCATCCGTCCACTTGGCTTGAGTCGGCCCGCAGCCGCCACGAGGAACGGTGCCCACGAGGACGTTAGGCCAGAGAAGGAAGCTCCTAGTGACCGGCAGAGCGACAAGGCTCGGGCGCGCGTTTGCCCTTGGAAGCTCTGATATCGGATGAACGGTGGATTCCCAACTGCGCAGTCAAAGCGTTGGCCCGCTGAGGCTGCCCACTCAAAGAAGTCGCCGTGGTGCAATGCAGCCCACGGCACTCTACACTTAGCTTCGGCTAGTGCCGTCGCGCTTCGTTCGACACCTGTACAGAACCGGTGCCCGACGAGAAACCTGCCGTCGCCGCAAGCAGGATCCAGCAACAGGTCTGACGCGTTACGCACTGCCCACTGCAGAAGAGCGTTCACCACATCGTGAGGCGTGTAATAGGATCCCGACTGTTTCTTCGAATCCACCAGTAACATCCACTATATAGAAGTCTCTCGGCCGGTGCACTCGATATGTGGGTGACGTGTTGCCAAAACGTCGCCAAAGCCATCCAGCCCCTCGTGCCGATACAGCATCTGCGTGAACTGCCGCGGGAGCCTTCCGCAAGCGCGCCAAGGGCCGTTTGGGTCCGTCAGAGATACCGAAAATCCCTAGGTGCAAGCTACTTGCTTGCTGGGATTTGGAAACCCAAACTGCTTGGCCTGCATCTATCATCAAGACTGGCTCTTGTCGGCTCAAGCGCGGGGTTCTTGTGTTACGGTCATGCGTGGGATCCGACAAGAGGAGTAGCGTGAGCACGATGTGCGCATCCCTTATGCGGTTGTTCGCATGGCCTTTGGTCGGGCTGCTGGGCGTCTCGGTTGGCGCAGCGGCGCCGGGCTACGACGAGTTCGAGCGCGAGCAGGCCGAGGAGGAGCGACTCCGGGCCGAGCATGAGCGCGAACTCTTTCTTCAGGGCGTCCTGGAGGCGCGGCGCCAAGCGGCTCACGAACGCTTGGACGAGGTCGGCCACGCGATCCAGCCGCAGGCCATCTGTCCGGCCTCCGGTACCCAGAGTCCCGAGCCGCGCAGGTTCCAGAAGCGCATCTCGGGCCCTTTGCAGCCTAGGTTCGCGCCGGCGCGCCAGCCTTGGAGAGGCGTTGCGTCGCCGTCGGAGGCCCCGAGCACTCTGTTCAGCGACTACATCTCGACGCCGGTCGTGCAGTCGAAGTGCATCTACTGCCACGTCGAGGGCGGGGCGTCCGGCCATACGCGGCTGGTGCTGACGCCTCAGGACGTGGAGGGCCACGAAGCTACGAACCTGGCGGTGTTCCAGGACTTCCTAGATGCCGTGGAGGGCGGGGCCGACCTGATCCTCAACAAAATCCAGGGAGCCGAGGCGCACGGCGGCGGCGTCCAAGTGGTGGCCGGCTCGACCGACTTCGCCAACATGGAGCAGTTCCTGCGCGCGCTGGGGGGCGAGACCACGTCCGGGGCGCTTTCCCCGGACTCTCTCTTCAGCGGCGTCACCTTGGCCTCGGCGGCGAAGACGCTGCGTCGCGCCGCGCTGCTGTTTGCCGGCAGGCTTCCCACTCAAGCCGAGCTGAACGCAGTGATCTACGGCAACAAGTCCACGCTGCGGCAAACGATCAGGGGCTTGATGGCCGGCCAGGGATTTCACGACTTCCTGATCCGCTCGGCCAATGACCGCTTGCTGACGGACGCGGAGCGGTCCCGTGTGGTTCCGTTCAACGAGCCGCGGTTCGTCGATCTGACGAACAAGCGCTGGGAGCTGGCCGATCAAGCCGTCAAGAACGGTCACAACCGTCTGAACCAGTATCCGCCGTATAAGTTTCACGAGCAAGCCGTGCAATACGGCATGGCGCGCGCTCCGTTGGAGCTCATCGCTCACGTAGTCGAGAACGATCTTCCCTACACCGAGATCTTGACGGCGGACTACATCATGGCGAACCCCGTGGCTGCGGCCGCGTACGGTGCGGACACGGAGTTCGACAATCCCGAGGATCCGACCGAATTCAAGCCTTCCGAGATCCTCAGCTACTACCGAAGGAACAACAGCCAGATTGTGGAGCGAGACCCAATACGGGGGCGGCGAGTGATCAATCCGGGCAATCTCAGCACGGACTACCCCCATGCCGGAGTGCTCAACACGACGGTCTTCTTGAAGCGCTACCCGACGACCCCGACGAATCGCAACCGGGCCCGGTCGCGCTGGACCTACTACCACTTCCTGGGCTTCGATATCGAGAAGTCCGCGGCGCGAACGACGGACCCGGACGCGCTGGCGGACACCAACAACCCGACGATGAACAATCCCGCGTGCATCGTCTGCCATATTCCGATGGACCCGGTTGCCGGCACGTATCAGAACTACGGCAACGACGGGCTGTTCCGGGATCAGGGCGGAGGGTTCGACTCCTTGCCGGCGCTGTACAAGAGACCCAAGGACGGAACGACGTCCCCGTACCAGCGAGGGGACACTTGGTTCCGAGACGTGCGCCAGCCGGGCTTCGACGGGATGACAGCTCCGAGCGCGGACAACAGCCTGCAGTGGCTGGCGGAGAGGATGGTTGCGGACGAGAGGTTCGCGAGTGCGGCCGTCAAGTTCTGGTGGCCTGCGGTCATGGGCGTCGAACTGGTCGAGCCTCCCACCGACCCCTCCGATTCCGATTTCAACGTCATGCTGGTCGCTTCCTCGGCGCAGGCCTTGGAGGTCGAGGCGCTGGCCCAGT
Source organism: Bryobacterales bacterium (assembly GCA_022824585.1). Lineage (GTDB taxonomy): Bacteria > Acidobacteriota > Terriglobia > Bryobacterales > UBA6623 > VXMF01. Next base: position 13,072 of record JAJDZN010000016.1, read on the forward strand.
CGTTCCGCGACGGGTTCGAAGGCGGGGAACCTTTCAACGCGAAGGACCTGCTCGCCGAGATCGCCCTTTCCCCGTGGTTCCGGGCCGAGTCGGTGACAGGAGACAACGAGACTCGCTGGGCCGCTCTCCGCGCCGCCGGCGTCGCAAGGCTGCTGACGCCGGAAGAGCTTGTAGCGAAGACAGATGCCATCACCGGCTACGTTTGGGGCAGGCGCTTCCAGTTGCCCTTCGGGTTCGGAGAGCAGAGGAGCAAGCTCAACGGTCCGGGGTATGGCGGCTACCAGCTGCTCTACGGCGGGATCGATTCGAACGGGATCACCGAGCGCACCGGCGACATGACGGCCCTGATGGCGTCCGTCGCCCAGAGCCACGCCGCGGAGGTGAGCTGTCCTATCGTCCGTCGGGAGCTCTTCTA
>JAJDZN010000090.1 GCA_022824585.1 Bryobacterales bacterium
TCGGAATTGCGGCAAGTGTAAGAGTATTTCGAACTGGGATCAGCTTCAGTCAATAAACCGACAGCTGTGCTCGAATGACTGTACCGTTTTGCTCCAACGACAAATTGTTCGTTAGAATCACGTCATACTTACCCAGCGGGACGCAGTCTCGAGTCTGCCCCAAACCAGCGGGCTTCTTACATTCCCAAGACCAGCAGCGACCACGTAGAGGTTGTCGCTGCTCCGCACCATGCGCGCGAAAGCGACGTCACTCCCTGACGAGAAACTTCCCAATCGCTTTCCAAGTCGTAGCCCGATGATCTTCAAAATTACCCCCCAATTTAAGACCTGCCTCGGATACCGCCGTTTTGAACTCCGCATTAATTCCATAGTCATCTTCGTAAGTGATGTTCAGAGAGAATTGCCGAAGCCCAAATTTCATGCGACCTTCGGCAACGGCTTGCCAAGTTTGTTCATGCGGATACCAGACCAACTCATCCGGAACCTTCGGTTCTGGTGTTCCAGAGAGTCTTGCTTCGAAAAGCAGCATTCCTTGCGAACTTCTTGACGAGTGAGCCGTTGCAGATAGATCCACTTCGGGCTCGCCTAACGGAACAGATAAGCGACTCGAAAATTCCTTAGACCATCCACTCACGTGCTCAACACATATTTGCGTAGCACCAAGGTTCATTAGCAAGGAAATGGCTTCTCTAAATTTATGCTCAAACGTAACGCGGTGAAAATTTGCTATAGTATTGTAGCTAGCAGGTAATGCTGGATGTCCAACGTAAACTACATTTTCCCTAGGGTGCCCTGGAGGGAAATCCAATTGCCGGGCTTCGGATTTTCCGACCAAGAGAAGCGGAATTCCCCGATCTTGCGCGTGCCACAGTGCGCGTGCGTGTTTGACGGCTTCCATCAACAGCGCGCCAGCAACAGCGCCGGGAACAACTGCCATCAATGCCCCCTTAATTGCTGCCTCGAGGATTGGAGGGTCAACATCTTTTCGTGCATCGCCCTTCGGTTTCACCGTTTGCGTCGCATTGGCGATAGCATCTTCCGTTACAACGATCATCTGCCGGTCCGAGTACGGGCGCGACAGGATTGACGTCCTCTTGGTTGATTTGGCTTTCACCGACAGCGTCCCTTCCCGTCCATTTCATTTACGTGTGTAGCCCGAGAAAGAAGGTTCCGGATGCCCGGCCCCGGGACCGACTGTCGATCCAGAATGACACTACACCGTCAGAAGTTTGCCCAAGCCTGCAGTAATGTACGCGCAATGGGCCTAATCCACTTCAACGACGTTTGCATGATGCGCCGGTTGTGCAGCATTCGATCGTGCACGGGGTTGTGGGCAATCCTCAACTCCATTCTTGAAGGCAAGAAGGCGATGCCCTCTAAAATAGAGCCCATTTTTCGCCAATAGCGTGTTCCAAGCTTCTCTCCGCCCAATCAAAGATGTGTCATCGTAGAGCCCTTTCTTTTCCTCGATGCGAGTGAGACGGGCGAATTTCGCATAGAAGGGGTGACCAGCTTCAAGAAACGCCTCTTTGCGATGGAGGATGGGCGGATTTCGATAAGGGTCGAACGCCCTCTCCCGAACGCGAAAGGTCTGCAGGTGGACTGAAAGCGACTGAGCGAGCGCCGGATGTGGGTCCGTTTCGAAGGCTGGATAATTCAGATAGGACACCTTGGGCTCGTCTCGATGGAGCTTGATCAGGTTGGCGCCCTCTACCCGACCAATCAACGCTCGCGCGCACCCTTCCAGGAGCTGGAGTTGAGGTGCCAGCGCCGCAAGGGCACTCTCGTGGATGTAGAGCGCCGATGGCAGTCGCTTGCCGATTGGCGAAGCGTCCAGCGCAGATTTCCGAACCTCGTCGCGCCCGATGGAAAACAGGAGGTCATCGGCGTCGGCGCAGGCCTTCTTGTACGTGCCGAACAAGCTTCGCACATCGTGCCGCAGTGCTGCCGGCAGGCCCGAAAACTTGGGGCGCCCCTCGAAGCGAGAGAGCCCCAAGAAGATGAGCAGTTCCGTCGAGCGTTGCTGCACGATCGCCCGCCACTCTTCGTCACCCGTCGCCCGCGCGACCGTCCGCCAAGCCCGCTTCAGGCTCCCGAACACGCCCACAATGTCTTGCTCTCCGCCGTGCAGTTCCCCGGCAGCAGGAAGACGCCCGCGCTCGGCGAAGAATTCCATCAAGGGCTCAAGCTTGTCCCGATGCTCCGCGAGAAGCGCCTCGGAACGCTTGATCCTCGGCGCCACCACCCGACGTCGATAGCGGTGCGCCAAGAAGCTCGTACGGGCGGAATCGTCGCGGAACACATAGAAGATCCCCGGCCCAGCAGGGACGGACGCGACTCCGAGTGTTTTGTCGACCCACGTCTTGAGTTCGTTTTGATCGTAGAATTTCTGGAAAGTTCCCTGTCCCGTCAGAAAACCGTCGTTGTAGTCCGTGGACTGCCGCACTCTCCGCACATCACCGTGTAGACGCGCGCTGACCACCAACGTTTCCTCGGCAAGGCCAAACGCCCTCCGCACGGTCTCCTCGCGTTCCTGGGGATCTTCGATGACATTGATCACATACCCCAGGTTCACAATCGCTGACGAACGCATCGGTGTGCTCGGGCGGTGCACGGGATCCCAGCCCACACATTCAAATCCCAACGAATTCAGTGCCTCGACATCACCGCCATGGCCACAACCGTAGTCGAAGAAGGAGCGACAGGTTTCGAGTACGCCATCTGCTAACGCCAGCTTCACGGGGCGTGACAAGTCAGAACGGTGCATTGCCGTTCGGTGACGCTGAATTCCTGGGAGCTCGCTCATTGCCGAATTAGGCCGTACATCCAGAGTCCACGGGTGCAACTTACATCGTAGCGGACAAGCGCGGTTGCAAACGCGGTGACGACCAGGTGGACGTAATCCTTCTTGCGCAATAGCGGGACGATGTTTGGTCAGACAAAAGTAAAAATGCGGTCGACAATTTGGGGCGGGAGCCCGCTCGCACTGCTAAGGGGGTACTAGCAACAAGGAGGTGCTGGTCGCCCTGCTCGGTTGCACACCCGCCGACCTCCGGCTGATTTCCGCGAACCCGGTCTACAAACCCTAAGCCTTCCCGCGCAGGACGTGCACATGGTCGGCGAGGTTGCGTGTTTACTCAGGAAGGCGTGAGGTCAGGACAAACTAGGACGGCGCCGATGCAGGCTGGGTCAGCGTCTCAGCGCAGCGGATTGAAGCCGAGACCGTCCGCATTTGCACTCGCGATTCGCGTTGCTCGCGTCGATCGGGTGTTGTACCGCCTCAGTTCCACCCAAAGTTCAATGCAGGGCCAGCTGCTCCAGATCCAGCATTCGGTTCCTCCATCTGTGCTTTTCGTGAGCCGATCGAAGCAGCCTACCTCCGAAGGCAGGCGCCGCAGATGACCGCAGACGCCCACAAACGAATGCAAAAAAGCTGGCTTTGGAGTAACACTATTCATGCTGTGATCTTTCCGGTCGGACCGTTACGTGAAAGCTCAAGGCTGATCGGATATTTATTGGCGCCGGAGCGGGCGGCAAATTAGCAAACGGCAGGTCTTGCCCAAAAACGCAGCAGCCGTACGTCTTGCATGTTTCGTGGAGCAACAGGATGAAGCTGCCTTCAACCCCCGCTAAATCTAGACTTGTGCGCTCGATTTCAGGGGTTTTTGCCCCTCCGCGTCAGCCGGTCGTTCGACCTGTGAGCCAAGTCTTGATGCGTCTTCAACCTAGCGGGAAACAGTCGGTCTTCGATCAAGCGCGGGGGATTGTGTTGAACTGGATGAGCATGCGAGCTGGTCGCACGCTTCCCGAACACGCTTGGGAAGGACAATCCTTCACGATCGACGACATAGGTGCTCAACGCACCGAAGCGGTCGCCACTAGTACTCCCGAGTACTGGGCGGCCCGTCTGGACGATAATGACAAGAAGGTGGCGCAGAGAGTGTGGACAACCGAGGTCGCGCTTGGAGAAGACACCGATGGTACGGTGATCCTGGGGTCACGGCTCCAATGCGTTACTAGAGGAAAAGATCTTCCCTTTGAACCATCGATTCCCCGTTTCGTTCGCGATGTCGCGCTTGCCCAAGACACGCTTCTCGATGGGCGCAAGGTTTCCATTGACCCTTGGCGAGTCGAATCTGACACTGACGTGGATGAACTTGTCCAACTCCTGATTGACCCGACAAGGCATTGCGATGTCATTGTTTTTGCGTTACCGGATCAGTCAACAGATTTCAGTCAAACTTCCGCGTCTGCGGAACAAGTAGCGCGAGGCACCATTGGGGCTGCACACGTGGCCATTATTTCGGGTCCGGCAAGCTATGCACTCTCTAACCTCATCGGCAAAGAATTCTCGGTATTCCATCAGGCTGTGCGTACCTACCGACCTCGTTTCAACACAACCACAGACGACGTATTTCGCCATCCACTTGCTCGCCCGCACAAGATCGCAGAATGGAATGGACAAGGACCTAGCGCATTTCAAAGACTATTGATTCGAGAAGCTTTGCGGCGATCAATCTCAGATCGGGACGTAAACAGACGCTTGCCTCCGTTCGGAGAGGTCAGGCGGGTTGCCGACGAGTTGCGGCGTGAAGCCGAGAAAGAGGCCGGATCAACTGATGCCGAGTTGTTGGCTTTGGCGGAAGAAGAAATCGCCCGTCTCGAAAACACGCTTAGGTCGGAGCGAGAAGAGGCCGAGGGGCTGATCGATCTTGCGGAAACGGACCGCTCTGAGGCCCTCGAATTGGCACACCAGTTCAAGTCCCAGAACATGTACTTGCGACAACGAGTTGATGCACTTCTGGCTAGGCTGAGCCAAGCTGACACCTCAACCCAGCTTGAGTTGCCCAACACTTTGGAAGGTTTCGAATCCTGGTGTCATGAGAACCTTAGCGGTTCAGTAGAAGTTCACAATCGAGCATTCCAAGGTGCTAAGAAATCTCAATATGAAGATCCATCTCTCATTTACCAAGCTCTGCTCATTCTGCGCGACCAATACGTACCCATGCGTCGAGAGGGCGGTGCCCGGCACCTAGCGGAATTCAAGGAAGAATGCCAAAAGGTCGGGATAACGGAAGAAGGGTCGATATCGCGTTCACGGTCTGGAGAGGAAGGCGATACATACTTCATTCGATACGGGGGTCAGCAGAAGCTATTGGATAGACATCTCAAAAAGGGAACTTCACGCGACCAGAGACATTGTTTCCGACTTTACTTCTTTTACGATGACGAGCATGAACAAGTAGTTGTTGGTTGGCTGCCGTCGCATCTCGACACGAGGACCACATAGGTTTCCTTTGACTCCCTCCGATAATCGGCGGTGCCGCCCACCAGTCCCCGGAGATGCTACGCCAGCCCATCAAACTTGCAGCCTTTTCTTGAGGGCGCTCGCGAACTACGCCCACTGCTTCGCGGGTCACCGTTCCGTCAACCCGCAGAGAACTCCCGACCGAAACTGCCGTCCTCAGGAGGAACGGTAGCATGCGCAGATCTTCAGGTGGCGGCATCCTGAGTTCGACGGCGTCGTGAAGATGAGCGGTATAGGTGCGCAGCCGACGGTCACTTTCTACGCGAACAAGGTCCGCCAAATTGAGATCATTTTCGCCAACTATCGGGTGACTTCGGCGATCCGCTCCGAGATTCGGTTTGCAGCCGCCTTGACCGGGTCGGCGGCAAGGTGGGCGTACCTGGCAGTGGTCTGTACCTGTGTGTGACCGAGCAGCTTTCCGATCATCGGCAAGCCCTCGCCAACCAACAACCCGCCACTGGCAAAACTGTGTCGCAGATCGTGGATCCTTACATCGTCCAGGCCCGCTTCGGCGCGAATCCGTCTCCATGCATTCTGTAAATCTGCCAGATGGCGACCGCGACGGCGGCCAACGATAACCCATGGATTGCCTTCTGCTCGCTCAATTCCGCGGAGCACGGCGAGGGCGGGTTCCCCAAGATGCACGATTTTGGCACCGCTCTTGCTGTCGGCCAGACACAGCTGGCCGGCTTCCATGTCCACGTAGTCCCAGCGCAGCGTCAGGATCTCGGACAGACGGCAGCCCGTGAGCATGAGCAGCCGGATTGCGGCCACCGCGGATGGCATCTCGGAACGCTCGGCGTCCCTGAGAGCTTCGCCGAGTCGGACGTATTCGGCGTCGGACAGGAAGCGCTCGCGTCTTCGCTCCTTGTACCGCTTCACGTGCCTGCAGGGGTTCGAACCATCTGGACGGATTTCCCAGAGCTCCGCCAGGTTGAACATCTTCGACAGGACGGCAAGTGTACGGTTGGCCTGATACGGCGTCGCGCGCATGTCCTGGTGCAAGGCCGCAACGTGGTCCCGTCGGACATCATTGACCCGAAATGCACCTAGCTTCGGGAGGATGAAGCTGTTCACCGAATGGCTGTAGTCATCGAACGTTCGCGGCTTGCAATGGACGGACACGTAGTCATCCAGGAATCGGCGACAGAGAGCTCGAACGGTGACGGCTTCCCGGGCCCCGCTCCTCCGCGGTGAGGGATCCTCTCCGGCCCTGGCCTTGGCAATGATCTCGACTGCCCGGGCTCGGGCTCCGGCGACGGTAAACGGCCCGTGCTGCCCAATCGTGACACGTACCTGACGTCCCTGAACGCGCGTCATGACAATGAAGACCTTGCGGCCCGTGGGGTGAACGCGGACCCCGAACCCCTTGAGTTCGTCGTCCCATACCTCTCGTGGACGAGGACCCGCAACAATCGCGTCCACTCTCCGTTTCGTCAGTTTGGGCATTTGCGTGTTTCTCCATCCATCTTCATCTAGGTAACGTATAGGTAACAGAATGCGGCGATTTTGCAAGCGATTGGGAGTAGATGAGGATGGGCAAGTGTCTCATAAGTTACTGATTTATAGAAAATCATATATGATTAGCGCCGATGTGGCAATCTGTGTATATTAAACTACGGATCAGGAGGCTGAGGGTTCGAATCCTTCCGGGCGCGCCAACAGCAACGTCTCATGGCGCTGCCGCTGAATCCGGTGGACCCGTCTCTCAGCACAGTGTCACCGGATCCACCGGAACACAGCATCGGAGTTGATCGAATGGGAACCCTTCTTGATGGACGTGGAGGTCTGAGCGCACGCCTCGGCCTGATCATGCTTGTTGGGTCGCTGCTGATTGCTGCCCCGGCCAACGCCGATGACATGGATGAGCGCTTGGCGGCGTTCAAGCTGTTTACGAATTGCGAACCCATTGACTTCCGCGTTGGGGGATTGCACCCGGTGGCTGAGGACATCAACCTCACCCGGGAAGCGATTATTGCCACCGTCGAGGGCCGCCTCAATGGTGCGGGCCTGTACGGGCCCGATTCCGATACTTACCTGTTTATCAACGTGAACCTCACGACTGAAGCCTTTGACATCATCCTGGCGTTGAAGAAGCAGTTGTACGATCGTTACTCCGGCGAAAGCCGGCCGGCCACCACGTGGCCAACCGGTGCCGTCGGCACCCACGAAGACAGTCCGGATGCGATCCTGGCCGCGATCGACGGTCTGATGGATAAGTTTCTCGGCGAGTTTCAGCGCGTAAACGAATCGGCGTGCAACCAGCGCTAGCCCTGCCCGGTACCGAAGCCCGCCGGCCGGCCCGCGCGCAAGCTGCGCGCGCGATCCGCGCCCGATGATGGACCCCCCGGATGCCGGCGACGTCGCCGAGGGGCCTAGATTCCCGTCCGTCCGCGGGTACGCCCTGTCATTCGAGCCCCCTCCGCCTTGCACTCGTTGACTGATTGAATCCGGGCCCGGTTGTTCGGTCGTGGCCAGCCCGTCACCACGGCCGTCTTGACGCGCTCGGCCTACCCCATGGTCCTTGGCAGCCACAACACGATCCCGGGGAACGCCAGCAAGACCGCAACCGTGAGCAGGTCGGCGACGAAGAACGGCCCGATACCGCGAAAGACGTCCTGAAGCGGAATGGCGAGCGAACGTCCCTCTGAATCGCGAAGCTCGCGCGAGACCCCTGCGACGACGAAGCAATTGAGACCGATCGGCGGCGTGATCAGGCAGATCTCCGCCATCTTGACGACGATGATGCCGAACCAGATCGGGTCATAGCCCAGTGCGACGACGGCTGGGAAGACGACCGGAAGAGTCAGCACCAGCATCCCGATCGCATCCATGAACATGCCGAGTACGGCATACGCGAGCAGAATGCAGATCATGATGACGATCGGGGGCATGTCGAGCGTGACGACCCAGTCCGCAAACACGCTCGGCAGACCGGCGAAACCGAGGAACCGAACAAACAGGAACACACCCCAGATCAGCGTGAAGATCATGACGGTGAGCTTCGCGGTCTCCATCAGCGCCATGCGGAGTCTTCCGCCCATCTCGCGAAGCGCACGTTCCCGGTAGGCCCTGATCACGTAGAAGCAGAACACCACCATGGCGCCGAGCGCACCGGCTTCCGTGGGCGTCGCGGCCCCTGTGTACAGCGCGCCGAAGATCACGCCAATGACAAGGAAAATAGGCAGCGTGCCGGGCACGCTCTGAAAGCGCTGGCGCCAGGTGAAGCCGGTGATCGGCCGGCCCAGCCCGGGGCGGATCCTGCACATTCCGATGATCAGCCCGGCATAGATCAGGGCCGACACGATCCCCGGCAGGAACCCAGCCAGCAGCAGGCGACCGACCGACTCCTCGACGATGATGGCGTATACGACAAGAATTGCAGATGGCGGAATCAGTGAGGCGAGCGTTCCGCCTGCCGCGATCACCCCTGCCGTCAGCCGCCGATCGTAGGCGTTTCGCATCATGTCGGGGATGGCGACCCTGGAGAACACCGCCGCCGTCGCGGTCGATGCACCAGACACCGCCGCAAAGCCTGCCGCCGCAAACACCGTGGCGACGGCCAGCCCACCCGGAACCCAGCCGAACCAGCGGCGCGCCGCTTCGAATAGCCGTGACGTGAGTCCCGCGTGAAATGCGAGAAATCCGATCAGGATAAAGAGCGGCAACACCGACAGCGGATAGGTGACTGCCTTCGAATGCGGGATCGTGCCAGCGATGGCCCCGGCCACATCCCAGTTCCTGAGCGCGAGCAAGCCGAGGAAGCCGGTCAGCGCCGCCGCCACGAACACGCGCACGCCAATGACCACGAAGACGATAAGCAGGCAAACCCCGACGATGCCGATCGTGGCGTTGTCCAAGCCGAGCATCAGGGTCGATCCCTGCCGAGGTCGGCACTGTGGGGATTGTCCGGCACCGCATCTCGCGTCTGGCTGATGTTCTCGGCCGCCGTCTCCTCCACCTCCTTCAGGAGCGGCACCGCGACCGGCTCCCGGTCGGGATGGACGACCAGGCGAACGTAGCCCGCCAGCTGCAGCAGCAAGCGCCCGAGCAATACGGCGAGTGCAACCGGAACGACCAGTTTGGCCGGCCACGTCACGATCTCGATATCGATCGTCGAGTCCCCGAAATTGAGGGCGCGCTCGAAATGACGGTACGAATAGGGAATCAGCACCGCCACGATGAAGATCGCGAGCGCTGTCCCGACGGTTTCAGCGATCCATAGCGTCCGGCCCCTCAGACGGCCGATCAGGAGCTCCATTCGAACATGGCCGCCCAAACTCTGTACGAAGGAAATCGCGAGTACCGCGAACCCCACCATGGAAACCTCGACGATGTCGATGTATCCGAAGATGGGTGCCCGGAACACGGTACGCAGTACGATTTGGGTGACACCCAAGAGCATCAACGCGAAGATCAGCAGACCGGCTGCCAGGTTGAGCCGGCTTTCGAGCCAACCGACCCACCGGTCGGCCACTGCCAGACCTCGGCCAAAGCTGTCCCTCATGGAGAGACCCGGTTCGACATCACGCGGACGGCTGCATGGGCACGCGTGACGAAGCGAGCGACACGAACGCGGCTAGTAGGCCTGTCCAACGGCACCAAAGATCGCTTCGATCATCCCGCGGGCATCAAAGCGATCCTGGTTTTCCTCGATCCAGTCCTCGATCACGGGCCGGCCGGCAGCGGCGCGAAATTCCGCGAGATCGGCTTCCGAGTAACGGATCTCCACCAGCTCTCGCCGGAGCATGGGCAGGTTCTTCTCGTCCATGGCGATATAGGCCTGGATCTGGGTCTCGATGACCTCTTCCTTCACATCCTCAAGCAAGGCCTTGTATTGCGGCGGCAGACTTTCGTAGGCGTTGATCGAGAACGCCACGGGACAATCGGAGGTGCCAGGCGTCAGGTTGGAAGTGAACCATTCCGTGACCTCGTGGATCTTGTAGTCCACGTGGCCGTACGAGAACGGGAATGACACCGCGTCCATCGTTCCCTGCTGGACACCGGTATAGACCTCTGTGGCAGTCGAACTCGTGGGTGTGGAACCCAGTACCTTCATCGCGCGGCCGAGCCCGCCACCGGCTCGAACGGTGAGTCCCTTCCAATCGTCCAGCGTCAGGGGCGGCTTGCCGCGGCCCAGGAACTCGTACTGCGGCAGGTAGGAGGAGACGTACGTCATCGCATTCCACCGGGCAAGCTCTTTCTTGACCGCCGGATGGGCGTAAACCGCTGCACGCGCGTTTCGGTTGTCCTCCCAGCTCCGCAGGGGCAGGAACGGCATGGTGAGCGCCATCAACGCGGGGTTCTTCCGCGGGTGATAGAAGTTGCAGAACATCGCCGCCTGGAACGCGTCGATGGAAATGCCGTCGAGATTCTCTCGGGCTTTCGACAGGGCTTCACCGTAGTGGAGCACGATGTTCCAGTTCCCGTCGGTCTTTTCCGCGACCAACTCGCTGAGCCGCTCGACACCCGCGGTGAAGGCCCGTTCCTTGCCCCAAAGCGAAACGTCCCAAGTCAGCTTCGGCCCATCGACCTCCGCCGCCCGCAGCCCGACAACTGGTAGTAGCAGAGCTGTCAGCAGCGCCAGTCCTGTTGCACGCATTCTTGTCACCGCATGTCGCCTCCGATGCCATGAGCCTCTTGCAGCGCCTGGATCCAGTAGTCCTGGAGGCAGCGCCCAAAGAGACGGACCTGAAGCATATCCGGCACGGGACCCAGATGACGGTGCCTACGACTGCAGCGCAGGCTCATCCCAACGATGTTCAGATGACCACCCGCCGCAAGGGACCCGACGGTGCGGGCACTTCAATCCGTGAATGGGCCCGGCCTGATCCCCGGACCCGGCGTTGCCGGTACATGCCCAGCAGCATTGGAGACGCCACGCGTGCAGGGCTCAGCGCGGCCGCCAGACGTGTCTGGCGATTCCTCGTGCCCTCGTCTTGGACGGCGATTCGCCGAACTGCAGCCTGTAGAGCTGGGCGAAGCGACTGTGATTCCAGAAACCGTATTCCGCCGCGACGTCGCCAATCGTCTGCTGTGCGCGTCGCGGGGACTGCAATGCCCGACGTGCGTTGGTCAGCCTGATGGCGCGGAAGTACCGAAGTGGCGTTGTGCCAGCATGCCTGGCGAACGCCAGCTGAATGGATCTGACGCTGCGGGAGGTGGCTTCGCACAGGAGCGTGTAATCCAGTTCCGGCATCATGCTCGTCGACATGACGTTTCGGGCTTTCACGAAGGTCTGATAGTCGCCCTGCCTTTTTCCACTCGGCCGCAGTTCATGGATGGCGTCGTGCAGAGCGAATTCAGCCCCGATCGCACCGACAAACGACCGACCAACATTCCGTCCTGCAAGCCGGCTCCCTTGCTCTCGAACTACGTGCAGCAGCGACATGGCGCCGGCCCGGATCCGCGCCGCAAGTTCCGGTGCCCGGATCACCGTGATTCCGCCGACCGCCGGATCAAGCGGGTAGACGGGCTCGTTACCGGCCGCAGCCTGGCAAAGCGCTGATTGATCGAGACAAATGGCCAGGATCTGGCCGCCCGGCGGGCTGTTGAGAACCAGTTCGCGCCCGGGCTTGGTCACCAGCAGCCGTTCCGGGCAAAGTTCCACGCCGTTGGCCTTGAAGGATGGCCCGCTCCCGACCACCAGACCGAGGCTGATCAACCCCTCCGGGCAACCGACCCGTTGTGCCAAGGCCTGATTCGCAGTCTCCAGATGGAGCGAGACCCCTTCGCCGAGGAACGCCGACACAAAGCGGCCATGGAATGCGCCGGTCGACAACTGCAGATACTCCTGATCATGGGCAGTGAGCTGCTCTGACTGAGCATCGAAGTCGTCGAAGCGCCGGTCCGTACAGGCCGGACGGTATTCGTTTATTTGGCACTCCATGGTGGAATGCGAAGCAGGGTCGTCTTTTTTCATGGCACTGTGAATACCGGAGTCTGCGCAAACGACATAACCGTTCGAACCCCCGGACCGTAGTCTAACCGTGTCGCTCCCTACGGTGAGGTGATCCACATGCTTCGACGCAACTTCCTGCGGGGGACTGCCGCGGCGGTCATCGGCGGTACCGCAGTCCGAACCGCACCGGCCTGGGCCGAGTCACCCCCGGAAACGATGTTCGTGCTGGTGCACGGTTCGTGGCACGCGGGTTGGTGCTGGGGTCTGGTCAGTCCCACCCTACATGCGGCCGGCTTCCCGACCGTGGCCGTAGACCTTCCCGGCCACGGCCTAGCTGCCGTCCTTCCGCAGTCGTACCTGCAACGACCCGTTGACCCGGCAGCATTTGCCAGCGAGCCGTCGGGGCTGGCAGGTATCGGCATCGACGCCTATGCGGACGCCGTGGTCAAGGCGGCGCGCGACGCGCGGGCCATGGGAGCCAAGCGCGTCTTCGTGGTTGCACATTCCATGGGCGGCGTACCGGCCACGTTCGCGGCCGCCAGAGCACCCGATCTCTTCGCGGGCCTGATCTACGTTGCTGCTCTTGTGCCGACACCCGGAAAGCCGGCCGGCGCCTACCTCGCGCTGGAAGACCAGCACGCCAACAGCTTGGTCGGGCGGGCGATTCTCGCGGATCCGGCGGTCGTCGGAGCACTGCGCATCGACCCGCGATCGACCGACGCGGCCTATCTAGCCGGTACCAAGGAAGCAGTCGCCGCGGACGTCGATGACGCACTCTGGTCAGCCGTGCTCAACATGCTTACACCCGATGCGCCCGTGTCGATCTACGGGGAAACCGCCACGTTCGACCCGGCCTTCGGCGGCCTCCGTCGCACCTATATCCGTGCCGCCGGCGATCGCACGGTGGTCCCGTCGACTTGCGATGCCATCGTGGCGGACTTGAACGCCGCCTGGCCGGACAACCCGACTTCTCTCGTTGATATCGACGCGTCGCACGAAGCGATTTTTGCCCAGCCGGACTCGCTGGCCGAACTGCTGATGGCCGCCGTGTAGCGTCCGAATCCAGGGAATGGGCTGGTGCCGAAGCAGGACGGCTGACCTTGGGCCCATAACCGCTGTGGGCCATTCAGGGAGTGACGCGAAGCCGTGCCATGCCCAACCCGATGCTGGCGTCCGTCAGGAGTTCCGGCAGTCCAGCGATGGACCCTTCACGACGACGGAGGACGTGAAGGGCGCGTAACAATCCAGGCGGCGACGAGGCCCAGCATTGCAGCCGTGACGGCATAGGCCCACAGCGGCCACTCGCGCACCAGCACCAGCCACGCCAAGCCCGCCGAGATCGCGACCAGCGCCATCCCTTTTGCCCACGGCGGAATCACCCGATGGTCCTCCCAGGCTCGCACCAGCGAGCCGAAACGCCGGTGGTGGCGCAGCCATCGCCGCCACCGCGGTGCGCTGCGTCCGAAGGCCCACGCCGCCAACAGCAGGAACGGCGTAGTTGGCAACAGAGGCAGCACCAGTCCGAGACCGGCAAACCCCACACAGGCCCATCCGATCGCAAGGAACAGCCAGCGGCTGGACTTGCCGGAAGGTACGTTCGTCATGGGAACGGTGCTTGCATCGATGTCCCGCAGCATCGGCCAACCGATCGGCCCGTCGCAGTCGGGCGGGGCCGCGCCGTGGGAGGAAAGCGTGCTGCGGTCCTTGCTTCAGCGCGCAATCGATGCGCCGACAAGACTGCTCCCTGACGGCATGCCGGCCGCCACGCGATCGGCACGGGCCGACCTTCGAAGCGTTTGCCCACGAATTTCATGGCGAACGCCGGCGAATG
>JAJDZN010000193.1 GCA_022824585.1 Bryobacterales bacterium
AGGCTGGCGAGGAGTCCAAGTTCGAAAAGCTGCGCGAGGTGCTTCGTGATCCGAAATACATGGACGAGAAGTTCATCATCTTCACCGAGCATCGGGACACAGCAGAATTTCTGGTCCGCCGGCTCGAAGGACTCGGTTTCACGGGTCGGGTCGCCCAGATCCACGGCGGCCTCCCGTACCAGGAGCGAGAGCGACAGGTCGAGTTCTTCCGCCAGGCGACGATGGAAGGCGGAGCCAGCTACCTGGTGGCCACTGACGCGGCTGGCGAGGGTATCAATCTGCAGTTCTGCTGGCTCATGGTGAACTACGACATCCCTTGGAATCCGGCGCGGCTGGAACAACGGATGGGCCGCATTCACCGTTACGGCCAAAGACACGATCCGGTAGTCATCGTCAACGTCGTAGCTGGCAGCACGCGGGAGGGCAGGGTGCTGAAGACCCTGCTCGAAAAGCTCGAAGCGATGCGCCGGCAACTCCAGTCCGACAAGGTCTTCGACGTGGTGGGTCGTTTGTTCGAGGGCGTGTCCATGAAGGACTATCTCGAACAGGCAGTTACCGACGATGCCGATGTCGTCGCCAAGCAGTTGGAGGGACACCTTACAGAAGAGCAGATCCAGGCTCTGGAACAAAGAGAACGCGTGCTCTACGGCGAGGGCGGCGACGTGCGTGGACGATTGGCTCATCTGAAAGAAGATGCACAACAGGAGAACTATCGCAGACTCCTGCCGGGGTACGTGCGCCGTTTCGTGGAAAGGACCGCGCCGCTGCTCGACCTCCGAGTCGAGGGAGACCCTGGCTCCACGTTTGCGTTGGTGTCTAGCCGTCAGGGCGCGGCTGATCCGCTGTTGCCCGCACTTGAAGCGTATTCCGAACATGCCCGCGAACGGCTGACCGTGTACAAACCGAAAGACCGAGAAGATGCGGTCTGGATGCACCCTGGCGAGCCCGTGTTTGACGGTCTTTCAGCCGCTGTCCTAGGCCGTTTCGGAGGCGACGGAATACGGGGGGCCGTGTTCACGGACCCCTACGCTACGGAGCCCTACCTGGTTCACATCGCTCGCGTATCCGTGGAAGAGCGCGGGCAAGAAAACCGAGAACCTCATTTGTTTGAAGACCCCGTTGACGGCCAGGCAGCCGGGAAACCCGTTGAATCGAGACTCGTCGGGTTGCGCCAATCTGGAGACGGGACCGTGGAGGAATGTCCGGTTGAACATCTGCTTTTGCTCAGGGGAGTGCGAGACTACGCTCCTAGCCAAGTTCCACTCGCTACTCTGGCGCGCGGGATGGTCCGGAGCGCCGTAGAGTTTGCCCGTGACGAGGTGGTCGAGCGACTGGCTCAAACGCATCGGAAGCGTCGAATCGACGACCTCCCCACGCGAGTGGACTTTGTCAGTCGTGGCTTCGATTATCAGGCCGCCGAGTTGGCCGCCGCCCGCTCGCGCCTTGCTGAGAGGGCTCGCATTGGCGATTCTGGAGCCAAGGCGGAACTCTCCAAGATCAAGGAACGACAACGCAGCCTGAGCGCCTTGCGCAGTCATACCGTAGTTCAAATGGAAATGGAGCCGGGACTCATCCAGGCCGGCGAAGTCGAGTTCCTCGTTCACGCGCTCGTAGTTCCGGTTAAGGATTTCGAAGCGGCGGAGCGCTACGATGCCGATGTGGAGGCCATTGCGGTGGAGGTGGCCACGGCATTCGAAGAACGCTTCGGCGCCAAGGTTAACGACGTGTCGCGGCCTGAGCTCGCACGGCGTGCGGGGTTGTCCGATTGGCCCGGCTTCGATCTCAGGTCGCGCCGTCCCGGGGAGGAGCGCGCCATCGAGGTAAAGGGGCGCGCCCGCTCCGGCAATGTCGAGGTGAGCGAGAACGAGTGGGCCAAGGCCTGCAATCTCCGCAACGGCTACTGGCTCTACGTGGTCTTCAACTGTGCGACGCCGCACCCGCGCTTGGTCCGGGTGCAAGATCCGTTTGGAAAGTTGCTCATGCGGAACCGGGAGTCAGCGGCGTTTACAATCGCGCCAGGGGAAGTCATGAACGCGGCCGAGTGAGCGGGCCGAATGTACCTACAGGCAGCAAACGGGATGGAAACGAAACGCGATCACATCTTCATCAGCTATGCGACTGAACAGGCTGCACTATGTGATTGGCTCGCACGTCGGCTTGCGGCCGAAGGATACGCGGTATGGTGTGATCGCCAAAAGCTGCTTGGGGGCGAGAACTGGCCCAACGACATCGACGAGGCGATCAATGGACGGACTTTCCGGATGCTCGCACTCCTGTCGCGGGCATCGATGAATAAGCCAAATCCGCAAGGGGAGTGGCTGAAGGGCTTCGCCGTCGGGAGAAAAATCGGCGTTGATGACTTCGTCATTCCGTTGAACACTGAAGGACTTCGACCCGACGAAATCACTTGGAATCTTCAACCGATCAACTACATTTCGTTTGCGCCTAGCTGGGCTGAAGGATTGACAGGGCTTCTTAAGAAACTCAGTTCTCTCGATGCCCCCCGTGCGTTAGTCGACGGTCGCAGGATTGCGGTGAAGTCGATTGTGATGGAGAGCGCGGTCGAAGAGGAACCCGAGCTTCTACTAAGTAACTGCTTCGAGTTCGAGCAAATCCCGCGACTTATCCGCAAGTACACGCTCGCATCGGGTAAGCTCTCAACGAGTGAACAACGCGTATTGTGGAGAGATTGGCCATGTCGAACTGTGGCGCCGGACCGCGTGCTTGCCTTCCATCAGCCCCCGTCTACGGTGACCTCACACCACAGGTTCTCCTGTGTTGATGAGATCTCTTGGCAGAATACAGAACTGGTTGATGGAATCGATGCTCAGGATGTTGTGGTCAACCTGATAAACAGGTGTCTGGAGCGTCTCTTGCGAGAGAAAGGATTGAGGTTCAGCAACCAATCAAGACAATGGTATCTGCCGCACGGAGTCCTATACAAGGACCGGGTGTCACTTGCTCTTCCTGATGGGAAAAAGAGGTGGTTCAAAGGGGTCGGCCAGCGGATTTATCCTACAGCAAGAGGTAAGGGAGTCTATCGATACCACCTGAGTCCGTCGTTTTCCGTGTTGCGCGACGCGGGAAACCCATTGGCAGTGTTGCTCCGAAACCGGGTTTACCTGACGGATGAAAGCGGCACTCCACTTGATAGACGCAGCCTTCTATCGCGCCGGAAGCATCTGTGCCGTATGTGGTTTAACAAGCAATGGTGCGCGCGAACTCTTGGAATCGCCCAACTCCTCGCGGGTGAAGACATGTATATCCGCTTCG
>JAJDZN010000064.1 GCA_022824585.1 Bryobacterales bacterium
GTCAGACCCGACGATCGACATCGTCATACGAGACGGCGTCGCCTATCATCAAGCAGCGTAGCGCTAATCGCTTGTACCTGCCGATTATCCTGGCTGGTAAGGTGATCATCGAAGGTGCCGAGGGTTTGCCCGAGCCGGTGGTCATCAGGATGGGCTGCGGAACTCAGTCGCTCCCGCAGATCTACACAGACAGGAGAGGTCGGTTTTCATTTCAGCCTAGCTGCAACCCCGTGCTGGCCATGTCGGATGCGAGCGCCCGGACGGCCTTCTTCGGAACGCCAGGGTTCCCAATCAGAGTAGGGCGGGGAGGATTGAACCTATCGAACTGCTGGCTATTTGCCGAATTTCCAGGCCATCGATCGGACCGTCTTTGGCTGGGGATGACGCGCCCAATGAGCCGGACTAAAGTCGGCACAATCGTCCTGAGCCCCATCGAGGGGGCGTCCGGCGACCCCGTCAGCTTCACGACGCTGACGGCCCCCAAGAAGGCCAGAAAGGCATACGAGAAAGCCGCGAGGGCACTTCGGTCCGTCGAGGAGCCCAACTACACCAAGGCGATTCCGCTCCTAGAGCGAGCAGTCGAACTGCATCCGGAGTTTGCGGCCGCATGGGAGGCGCTGGGTAGAGCTCGCCGAGGGCTCGGCGACACGGAACGCGCGCGCGAGGCGTTCGAGCGCTCCATCGAGATTGACGGTCGATTCTTGAAGCCGTACCCGCCGTTGATCGAAATGGCAGTCGCAGACGAGGACTGGACCGAATTGGAATCACTGACGGACCGTTACTTAGCGATGTCCCCAGGGTCCATGGAGTTTCGCTTCTACAACAGTTTCGCGGTACTTGAGAATGGCAACTTATCGAAGGCGGAGTTGATGGTCGAGATGATCGAGAATGCGGGCGAGATGGATAGTTGGCCCTTGAGCTATCTCGTTCTGGCCGAAGTGCATACAGGCCGGGGAGAGTTCAAGCAGGCAGCCATGCTGTACGAGACGTACCTCAGCACGTTCCCAAACGGCCAGCATTCCGAGGATGTCAAGCAGATCCTGCACGATTGGAGCGAGCTTCGAATCATCGACCCGGTTGATCTGGAACTCTCTGCCATGCCGCAGTCAGCCCGCACGACCGTTGCGGCTTCCGTGTCAGAAAACGTAGCCCCCTAGTCACGCAGCCGACTATCGCGGCCATGCTGTCGGAGTGGCGTCTCTGCATTGGCAGGCCATAGCTCACACGCAGCACGAGGCAGGCTGATCTGCAACGAATCTTTTTCCGAACGACAGGTGGCTGTCCCGGGGTCGCTTGACCCATGAGTCACCGGTTCCGCCAGTTCGTTGCTCGTCGTTCTGGTCGAAACGCATCGGAATTCGACACGTTTCAGTCGAAGCTCGCAAATCTGCAGCTGTTGGAAGGCTGACTTGCCGCGTGGATCCACAACTGTCTCCAAGTGACTTGGTTCCAAGCAGCTACGGCGGCATCGTATTAACCGAAGGGAAATCTGGGTTCACGGGTACAAGGGCCCGCAGGGGCGTCCTCCCCCCGGACGGCTGTGAGCTCTTGCAACCGAAGAACCGCGGTGGGATTCTACCGGCGGATCTGACCGCCGCCAGACTGTGGCTGCGGCACGACGGTGGTGAATTGCCCCTCCATAACGACCGGAAGAGCCTCAATGCACCCGTTAATGCCTAGGTCACCGCAGCCCGTGAAGATGCGGTACACCTTGCCGGTCCGCGTGTTGTAGATAAAGACCGGCCCTTCAGCGGAGGTTGGGTCGGTGCCGGCAGAACCCTCTCCCGTCCCTTCGAGCGCAACAACGTTTCCGCTGAACATTTCCCATTCGCCAGTGTCGGAATCCGCCCCTGCAGAATCGGTATCCTCCATCGACTGTCCGAGAACGATGCCACTAACGGCGACACCTGCCAGGACGAACGAAAGCAACAAGTTGCGATTAGTCATGCTTTACCCCCGCCTCCGTCAACCGGAGAATAGCCCGTTGCCAGCGCTAGCCGCTGGCACCCTTCGACGACACAGTCTCGAGGCTTTGCGCTCGGAAAACTTCCGGGAGCGCAGCTGATGTCCAACGTAGGGCTTCCAGAGACAAGAGCGAAGCTTGTCATCTGACCTCGAGAAATGCACCTTCAATCAGACGCAGGACGGAGCAATAGGTTTCATGGGTGGGCTTCCGGATCGCCGTAGCCGCGTACCTATAGATTCGAGACCGGCACACCAACACCCGTTGACAGCTCAGGCACGGGTGCTCTCAAACACTTCCACGGTCCGTGTCTGGGCGTTGAACTCCACCCCGACCAAATGGATCGGCAGCCCGAGGTGACGGTACTTGGCTGCGTAGTCCCGCTCCCGCAACTGTCGCAACGCTGCACCCTGCTGCGACGCAGTGAAGACCTTGAATTCGAACAAGTACGTCCTGCTGGCTGTTTGCACAGCTAGGTCCGCGCGCCCCGTGCTGCTGCTGTCCTCTGCCGTCACCGTTGCGCCCGACCCGACAAAGAAGCTGTAAAACACGCTGGCATAGTAGCCCTCGTAGTCCGCGATCGTATTGCGGCTGTGCCAGTGGTATGGAATGCCGGCAAACAAGGCCCGGAACCAGGCCTCCAGCCCGTCCAAGTCGGCCGCTTGCAGCAACCGCTGCAACTCCTGGCTTTGCCCTTCACGCCGACTCGGATCCCCGGTGATATGGTTCAGCAGGCTTAGGTTCAGGCTTTGGCGCACTTCGCGGTTCGGATACACCAAGCGAAAGTACTCGATGCCGTCGTCACCCCGTTCGCGTCTGCCGATCGTCAGGTAGCCGGTCTGGAACAGCAGAGCCTCCGGGGCGATCTGGCCCACATCGAAGGTATTGAGTAACGCCTTGCTGGCACGAAGCCCATGCAGTTTGTATGCCGCAACGCAGCGTTCAGTCAACAGCTTGGTCAGGAACGAAGGCGTGCCGGTCTCGAACCACCACGGCTCAAACGTGCGCTTGTCGAATAGGAGCAGTAAATCAAACGGGTTGTATACGGTGTCAGTCGGCAGGCCCCAGCTATAGCCGTTGTACCACTCGCGGATTTGCTCGCGGTCCAAGCCCGGCAACTCGGCTGCGAATACCGTGTCAAGGTCGCTCTCGGTGTAGCCGCAGATGGCAGCGTAGCGCTCGTCCAACGTGATATCAACGAGGTTGTTCAAGCCAGAGAAGAGGCTAACCTTGGAGAACTTGCTCACTCCGGCGAGGAAACAGAATCGGATGTGGGCATCACAGGACTTGACCATCCCGTACAGCCCGCGCAGGTACTCGCGGTTGGCGCGTGCCAGCTCTGGGTCTTCCAATGCGTCTAGGATAGGCTTGTCATACTCGTCGACCAATACGCAGACAGGCCGACCGGTCTCGCCATGCAGAGTCCGGATCAGATGGCGGAACCGCCACGAAGCCGAGGAAACGTGGGGTTGGATGCTTGCATCGCTCTCGATTTCGGCCAATTGCTCTTGAACGTGTTCGTCTAGCGCACCGCGAATAGTCGCGTTGAGTCCCGCGAAGTCGAGCCGCACGACTGGATACCGCGCGGACCAGTCCCACTGATCGTAGGCTTCAAGGCCCACGAACAAATCTCGGTCGCCTTCGAAGAGATGCTTGAGCGTATCAATGAACAGGCTCTTGCCGAAGCGGCGCGGTCGCGATAGGAAGTAGTGCTTACCGCCTTGGAACAGCCGTAGCGCGTAGCCGGTCTTGTCTACGTAGTAGCAGTCGCTCTCGCGGATTTCGCGAAGCGTCTGGATACCGGTAGGTAGACGGCGCTTGGCCATGGCTCAGCTACTACCGTAGCCCGTTTCGGGTCTCCTGCCAAACAAGTGCGCCGGCAGGGATACACGACACGGCATTGAGATCAGCATAGGAGCGGGCCGACTATCGGCGTTTAACCCGGATGCGCCTTGATTCCTAAAAGAGAGCGCAGTCCGGTGAGCGGCCATTGGCCGCTCAAGCACTTGTGCTCTCAAACACTTCCACGGTCCGTGTCTCGGCGTTGAACTCTACCCCGACCAAATGGATCGGCAGCCCGAGGTGGCGGTACTTGTCTGCGTAGTCCCGCTCCTGTAACTGTCGCAACGCTGCACCCTGCTGCGACGACGTGAAGACCTTGAATTCGAATAAGTACGTCCTGCTGGCTGTTTGCACCACTAGGTCCGCGCGCCCCGCGCTGCCGCTGTCCTCGGCAGTCACCGTTGCGCCGGACCCGACGAAGAAGCTGTAGAACACGCTGGCATAGTAGCCCTCGTAGTCCGCGATCGTATTGCGGCTGTGCCAGTGGTATGGAATGCCGGCAAACAAGGCCCGGAACCAGGCCTCCAGCCCGTCCAAGTCGGCCGCTTGCAGCAACCGCTGCAAGTCCTGACTCTGCCTTTCACGCCGACTGGGATCCCCGGTTATATGGTTCAGCAGGCTTAGGTTCAGGCTCTGGCGCACTTCTCGGTTCGGATACACCAAGCGAAAGTACTCGATATCATCGGCACCCCGTTCGCGCCCGCCGACCGTGAGGTAGCCGGTCTGGAACAGCAACGCCTCGGGGGCGATGCTGCCCACGTCGAACGTGCTGAGCAAGGCCTCGCTGGCTCGCAACCCGTCGAGTCTGTCGGCGGCGACGCAGCGCGTCGTCAGCAGCTTGGCCAGAAACGACGGCGTGCCAGTTTCGAACCACCACGGCTTGAACGTGCGCTTGTCGAATAGGAGCAGGAGAGCGAAGGGGTTGTACACGGTGTCAGCCGGTAGGCCCCAGCTATAGCCGTTGTACCAGTCGCGAACCAGCTCGCGGTCCAAGCCCGGCAACTCGGGTGCGAATACCGTGTCAAGGTCGTTCTCGGTGTAGCCGCAGATGGCGGCGTAGCGCTCGTCGAGCGTGATGTCAACAAGGTTGTTCAGGCCGGAGAAGAGGCTAACTTTGGAGAACTTGCTCACTCCGGTGAGGAAGCAGAAGCGGATATGGGCATCACAGGACTTGATCATCCCGTACAGCCCGCGCAAGTACTCCCGATTGGCGCGGGCGAGATCCGGATTCTCCAACGCGTCTAGGATCGGTTTGTCATACTCGTCGACCAACACACAAACCCGCCGGCCGCTGTCACGGTGTAGGGTGCGGACAAGATCTTCCAAGCGGCGAGGCCCGGAAGTGTGGCGCGCTTGCATGCCCGCAGCGCTCTCTAAATTCAACAACTGCGCCAGCACGTCTTCTTCCAGGTCGCCGGGCTTGGAGGCGTTGAGGCCGCCAAAGTCTAGGCGCACAACTGGAAACGACACCGACCAGTCCCAGTGGTCGTGCGCCTCCAAGCCCACGAAGAGGCTCTGGCTACCTTGGAAGAGTTCCTTCAATGTGTCCAAGAACAGGCTCTTGCCGAAGCGGCGCGGGCGCGACAGGAAGAAATGGGTGCCCTCGCGGACCAAGCGCAGAGCGTAGCCAGTCTTGTCCACGTAGTAGCAGTTGCCCTCGCGAATCTTGCGAAACGTCTGGATACCGGTCGGTAAGCGGAGCTTGGCCATCGCTCAGCTATTACCGTAGCCCGTTTCGGGTCTCCTGCCAAACCAGCCCCCGCGCGGACCGCGCCGGCGTGACTGGGTATCATTCGCGTCCGACTGCTGATCTCACATCACAACGTCTAGACATCAGTTGAGTCTTCGAGCCCGCGCCCACGGCAGCTCTCGAATAATCGCCCGGATTGGATGCGGTATGGGCGGAGAGCAATTGTGATGCTTGATGCGAAGCATCACCAATGCTAGTATGGAGTGGTACAGCCATGAGGACGACCTTGAACCTGTCCGCCGAGGCCTTGACAAAGGTGCGGCAGCTCGCGCAGCAGCGCTGCGAAACGATCGGCGCAGTAGCCTCGGAACTGATCCTTCGGGCGCTCGAGCCTGAAGGCCCACCTAAGGTCCGAAATGGTGTCCCGGTATTTCCCATGGATATGGGGGCCGACTACGAAGGAACGCCACCAGACGTAGCGCTGGTCAATCGACTGCGTGACCCGGAACTGTGAGCCATTTGTTGGACATCAACTTCTTAGTGGCGTTGTTCGATCCTCGGCACGTCAATCACGACACGGCCCATCATTGGTTCGGAACGCGGTTTTCTTCCGATTGGGCTACCTGCTCGATGACAGAAGCCGGTTGCATACGAGTCCTGTCAAACCCTGCGTATCCGACCGTGACTGCGACTCCCGTCGAAGTTCTGCGACGGCTAGACCGGTTTTGCGCCTCAGGCGGACATTGCTTTTGGCCAGACGACTTGTCTCTGCGGACTGCCCTCGAAGATGAACTGAGGGGTCGGCTGCTTGGCCATCAGCAGTTGACAGATCTTCACCTTGCCGCGCTTGCGTCGCGTTGGGACGGACGCCTTGTGACGTTTGACAGGAGGCTTGGGAGATCCTTGCAGGGCACGCGACTGGAGGCGGCGGTCGTACTGGTTCGATAGGATTCCGGTCAGCTGCCCATTCCGGAACAACTCTTGCTCGTCGCCGACTCCAAGACCGAACGGCCCGCAGCTTGATCGCGAACGGCGACGCGAATGCTGCTGTCAGATTTGGCGGCAACCGCGCTATTGCCGCCGAAGAATCAACACGGGCCGCTGCGCTGGCCGTCACCCCAGAACTCTTTGCCTGGGTGGCACCGACACTCTTGCATGCGTCCCCCGATATAATTCCCTGAAGTTGGCCGAGCCGAATCCGCTCTGCTGCCCTCCTGTGCCGTTCAGGTCTGCAACGCCGCGCGAATGATCACCTATTCATGCTTCAAGAACTCGACATTGAGAGCTATGCCGTCGTGGACAGGCTACGAGTCGAATTCCACTCGGGCCTCAACCTCCTGACCGGTGAGACCGGTAGCGGCAAGTCCATCGTCGTTGATTCCTTGGCCCTGCTGTTCGGTGCGCGCGCCAGCGCGGATGTCGTACGCGCGGGAGCCAGCAAGGCGCGTATCTGCGGGCGTTTCGAATGTTCTTCTGACGTGGCCGCGCAGCTGCCGTTGGAAGATGGCGGCGGCGACAGCCAGGACGATGAGCTTATCCTCGAGCGGCATGTTCTCGCTTCGGGCAAGAGCCGTGCCTATATCAACGGCTCTCCGGCCACTCTGGCGCAACTTCGGCAACTGGCCGCCCACCTTGGAGACATCCACGGACAGCACGAGCAGCAGACCCTGCTGTCTCCAGCGGCTCAGCTGCGCATGGTCGATGTCTATGCCGGGCTGGGCGATCAGGTCAGCGCTCTCCGAACGGCTCACCAGAAATGGACTCAGTGCACGCAGGCCTTGAGCCGGGTGAAGGGCGACGAGCAAGAGCGACTGCACCGCCTGGACCTGCTGCGCTACCAATCTGAAGAGCTTTTCCGTGCCGCTCCGGTGGCGGGCGAAGACGAGATCCTCGATCGAGAGCGAAAGCTGCTGGCCAATGCTGAGGACTTGCGCAACAGCGCGTTCGCGGCATTCGACAGCCTCTACGACTCGTCTGAATCCGCCTCGGCGCGAATGAAGTCGGCCTCGGCTGACTTGGAACAGATCGGGGACATCGACCGCAGCTTAGCGGAGCTCGCCGAACGATTGGAAGAGGCGCGGGCCACGGTGGACGATGTCGCGTTCGAGCTGCAGGCGTACCTTGGCCGCATCGAAGCTGACCCGGCACGACTCGAAGAAGTCGAGGAGCGGTTGGCGGCGCTGGACAGGTTGAAGCGCAAGTACGGTCCAAGCTTGGCCGAAGTCTTGGCGTTCCAGAAGCGTGTCAATGACGAACTGGCTCTGCTGGATTCCAGCGACCAGCAGATCGAGACGCTTGAGCGAGCAGTCGAAGAAGCGGCGGCGGACTACGCCAGAAGCGCCAAGAAGCTGTCAGGCGCAAGACGCAAGGGTGCGAAGGCGCTGGCCGCGCAGACCAAGGCGGAATTGCTTGACCTGGCCCTGCCCAAGGCGCAGTTTGTAGTGGCCATCGATACCATCGAGACTTGGACTGAGACCGGGACCGATAGGGCCGCAATTCTCTTCTCGGCCAACCCCGGGCAGCCGGCCCGGCCGCTCGGACAGGTCGCCTCGGGTGGGGAACTCTCCCGTGTCGCGCTCGCGCTCAAGACCGTTCTGCAGGCGTCGGCCAACCACGGCGAGCATCGCCGGACCTACGTCTTCGACGAGATCGATGCCGGAGTGGGCGGCGGCGTGGCGGAAGCCATCGGGCGCAGGCTTGGCCGGCTGTCTCGGCAGGGCCAGATCTTGTGTGTGACGCATCTGCCGCAGATCGCCTGCTTCGCAGACGCCCATTTCTATGTTTCCAAGTCGGATGACAGTTCCCACACGACCGCCGCCGTCCGGCACCTCTCCGCCAGCGGGCGGGTCGACGAGGTTGCGCGCATGCTGTCGGGCGCGGAAGTGAGCGAGGCGGCGCTGGCAAACGCCAAGGAGCTCTTGCGGGCATACGCGCCTACTCCCTCGTGAGGCGCTCGCCCCGTCCGCGGAGCGCCTGAACGTACCCTTTCTCCGCGGACTAGGTGCTCATTCGCGGATCACCCAGATCGGCGAGGACCAAGCGATCTCGTCGTTTTGCTGCACCGCTCGCACGTAGTAGAAGTTCTCGCCCGGGGATGGTGCCTTGTCTGTGTATTCGAACTCGACATCCTTCGACATGGGGTTGAGCGTGTACACGACCTCGTTGTTGCGCATGAGCGCGACTTCGCGGATCGTATCTGTTCCGAGAATGACGGCCCGGATTGCCGGGACTTCGCCCTGTGCGCGGATCTCGTCCCCCATGAAGGCTTCGCCGACCCGGAAGTCCACGATCATGTTGTCGGTCGCGGCATAGGTGTGGCGTTGCTTGATGGCGTTGTAGACGCCTTCCCTAGTGGTGTCTTCGGCATACACCATGGCGTACGACATATGCGTCGAGAGGTGGTCGGAGCTGGCGATGACGCCCAAGCGGTAGCCCTTTGCCCATGCGGCGGCAACCATCCCGTCCGGATGGATTTCCTCGAGCATTGCCGAACCCTCTGACGGATAGTCGTCTCCCTTGTCTGAGAACGGGCAGCCCATGCATTCGTAGCTGTAGCGGTCGCCCTGGAAGATCTCGACCACTGGCTCCAGATCGGGGTCGTTGTCGCGCCAGTCGGTTCCCATGTTGGTCGCCGACGTGTGCGAGATCGCAAGACCACCGGTACGCCGAATTTCTTCGTAGAGCATCTTGGTGTCACCCTCGATCACGGCGCCGATGCCGTTGTGCCGCTGCATGTACTCTTCCGGCTTGACAAAGAACGGCACGTTCTGGATGCCGCGCTTGGTGTGAAACACGTTGCGATGCCCGTTCGGGTACCTCACCGAGCGCTCGTAGCCGAACAACGACGCATAGCCTTGCGTGTAGAACAGATCCGCGGCCTTCTCGGTCAGCCACCACCAGTACGTTCGGTCAGCACCGTACTGGTGGTCAGAAATGAAGCCCCAGTCCATGGCCGCCCCGTCCAACATGTAGCGGTAGAAGTCGAGGATCGATCCGTCCGGCGACCCGCGCAGATCCATCGAGAGCTCCGTGTGCCGGTGAGTGTCGCCGCGCAGGATCTGCAGTTGCTTGCCCGCTACGCGGGTCCGATAGGAGCGGATGCGACGCACGTCCTGAGCCTCGTTGGGATGGGCTGTGGGCCGCGCCGGTACGACCGGCGCCCGGTCGCTCAAGGCCGGTTGCGATGGCCGGACACTTGGCTCGTAGCGGCCCGCGTACACGTTCTCGATCACGGTTTCCTCTGGCAGGTTGACCATCACAGAGAAGGTGGGGTGGCCATCGCGGGGCCAGGCGATCCACAAGCCGTCTTGCGCCGGCGCCGCGGCTGCGAACATGCTGGACCTTCCCCGGCTGTACGGCAGCATGGCCGGCTCGGTCCAGCCTTCGTCTGTCAGCGTGGTAACGAAAAAGCGCCAGTAGTCGGCAAGCCGCCTGCCTTGGCGGTTGCGAATCAGCAGGTGCAGGCGATCTTGGTCGTCGATCGCCAGCCGACCGTAGTGGTGAAGTTGGCCGCTGTCGGGCGTATAGGCCTTTTCGCCGCGCTCGATCGCAAACTCAGCGGCCATGCCTAGCTTGCTCTCGCCCGCGTACGCCGCTACCTCGACACCGCGCCGGTCATAGATCGGATAGCCGGGGGCGATGTCGACTTTGTCCAGTCGCCCCTGGTCCTTGGCCCAGTTGACTCTTCCCACTTCGTAGCTCACCCACAGCCGGTCTTGGCTGTCCACTGCTAGGTCGGGCCGGGCCTCCAGCCGCTCCGTTGCTGCAACTTCGATCACCTTCCCGGGCTTTCCGCTGGAGATGCGGCGCATCCGCACGTCATACCGCCCTTGGTCGTACGTATCCCAAGCGACCGTGACGTGACCCTGCGAGTCCACCGCGATGGCCGGCTCCCAGTCGTTCTGCCCGCTGTTGCTGACCAGCAGCTCTTGCCCCCATGCGCCGTCCTCGTAGGCGATGTAGTAGATGTCGGACTGCTTGCCCCGGAACGCCTGCCAGGCCAGGTGGATCTTGCCGTCCCGAAATGCCACGTCGTGGTCGAAGTCCGATTGCGGCGCGCTGGTCAGCCGCTGCAGCGGGCCGAAGATCGTGCCGTCGTACCAGCGTGCGTACAGATCGAAATTGCCGTCGACTTGTTGCGACCACACGGTCCACACACGCCCTTGCTCGTCGAATGCCAAGCGAGGCTTCCAGACGTCCCCGCTGACCCCGGGCACTTGGGTCCACGTGCTCCAACGCTGCTCGTCGTTGTCATAGCGCGCCAGGCGCACCTCGTCTTGGAACCCGTCGTAGCTGGCCCATGCAAGCCAGACTTCCGAGCGATCCGCGGGATTCGTGACGACATCCGGGAAATCGTCAGAGCGCGTGTCTTCGGTCATGCGCATCACGTCGACAATGCGTGGGTCCAGTGGTGGCTCCGGCTCCGGGTCGCGTGGCGTCATGAACTGTTCTGACGAGCCCAGGTCAGGGATGTTCTTGCGGGCGGCCTCGTGCTGTGCCGGCGCGTCCGGACGCAAGCGTCCCGGCTGGGCGTCGTTTGGCTGGGCCAGCAGCAGTGTCGCTGCGGCCAAGCCAAGGCTCAAGAGGCGGACAATCGAACGGTACATGCCTGAAGGGGTCATAAGAGGTCGGGTAACGGCGCGCCGAAGCGATAAGCGCAGGCGTTCGAGGCTGGCACGATTCTAGCGAACCCCTTCAGGCGCAGCTCGGCCATGCGCTTGCATGGCGACGAAGCAAGTTTCGGAATGTTCAACAATGGAGCAGGGCCAGCGGGCAGATGGACGTCCGAGGGGGCTGCCCGGGACTCCCGCTCTTGCGCTTCAAATGATGTCATTCGACCGTATTCGCGCCGTCGCCGCCGAAGCGGGCGCGGCAATCATGGAGGTCTACTCTAGCGATTTCAGCGTTCGTGCGAAGGACGATGCATCCCCGCTGACCGAGGCAGATCTCGCCGCTCACGCCATCATCGAGGGTCGCTTACGGGAGGAGTTTCCCCAGATCCCGCTGCTCTCCGAGGAAGGCTCCGAGCAGGTGCCATATGCGACCCGCAAGCACTGGCAGCGGCACTGGCTGGTCGACCCATTGGACGGCACGAAGGAGTTTGTCAAGCGCAATGGCCAGTTCACGGTCAACATCGCCCTGATCGATGGCAACCGACCGGTGGCCGGAGTAGTCCACGTGCCAGCCACGGGGACCACCTATTGGGGGGCCGAGTCCGCAGGCTCGTTCAAGTCCACAGAAGCGGGCGATGCGGTTCCGATTCGCTGCAGCGCCATCCCGGCGAGCGGACGCCTGCGAGTGGTCGGAAGCAGCTCGCACCGATCAGCCGAGACCGACAGATATCTACAGGCCTTGAGGCGGCGCTACAGCGACATGTCCTTCTTGGCGGTTGGCAGCTCGATCAAGATTTGCATGGTGGCCGAGGGTGCGGCCGACATCTACCCGCGCTTCGGACCGACGATGGAATGGGATACCGCCGCCGCACATGCGATCCTGAATGCGGCGGGCGGAAGACTGATCCGACACGACACGGGTGAGGACTTGTCGTACAACAAGCCAGACTTGCTGAACCAGTGGTTCGTGGCCGAAGCACGCCGTAGCGGGGACGGCGGGGAATGAACACGATGCCGGACACGACCCCCTTGCGGGAGTTGGCTTCACTGTCGCCGCCCGAGGCGCTCTCCAAGATCTTGGCTGTTGTCGAAGCCGACACCGGTACCCTGCATCGCCTGCACGCTGACGGGCTCTTGCACTTGGAACAGCATGCCGGCCCGATTCCGGACGCCTTGCTGCCGGTAATCCGGCGCATCCCGGTCGGCAAGGGCATGGCAGGGCTGGCTGCCGAGCGGGCCGAGCCCGTACAGGTCTGCAACCTGCAGACCGACGCTAGCGGCACAGCTCGCCCGGGGGCGCGCTCGACGGGCATGCGCGGCTCGATATGCGTGCCTATGATGAAGGGTGCGCGCTTGGTCGGAGTCTTGGGCGTCGCAGTCGAGCGCGAGCGCGATTTCAGCGACTCCGAAACCGATTGGCTCTTGGAAGCCGGGGCGATCTTGGCCGAGACCTGCGAGTAATCTGGCATGCCGACGCAATTGGTCAATCTCGACCCCTCCCAACTGCCCTCCAATCCTTGGATTCACCTGCACCCTAGCGACAATGTCGCCGTAGCGCGGGTCCTCATCCCGGCGGGGGCCAAGCTGGAGTTCGAGGGGCGGCTGATCCAGACTTCCCAGCCGATCACCCCCGGACACAAGATCGCCCTGCGCGAAGTGGCGCCGGGCGAGACGGTGTACAAGTACGGTGAAGAGATCGGTCGTGCCGGGCAACGGCTTCATCCGGGCACCTGGGTGCATACCCACAACCTGGAGTTCGACATCAACGAGCGCCAGTACGAATTCGGCACGGCACGGTCCGACCTCGCGGATATCCCGCTGCCGGAGAACGGCACTTTCATGGGGTATCCGCGCGCCGATGGCCGCGCGGGCACTCGCAACTTCGTTGCCATCGTGGGTGCGAGCAACTGTTCTGCCTATGCGACCGAGCGCATCGCCGCTGCGTTTCGCGACGAGAGCTTTGCCGGGACTGGCGTAGATGGAGTCGTCGCGCTGCCGCACGCAGATGGCTGTGGCCAAGCCGAGGGTGCTGACTCGAACTTGTTGCGCAAGACGTTAGACGGCTTGGCCGACCACCCCAACATTGCCGCTGCGGTCGTGGTCGGGCTGGGTTGCGAGGTGAACCAGATCGGATACTACCTCCGCGAGGAGACCGTCCAACCGGGCAAGGCACCTCGCCGTGGGCTGACCCTGCAGGAGAGTGGGGGCACCCGCCGCGCTATTGACGACGGTGTAAGAGCTGTGCGGGAGATGATCGAGTCCGCCGGTCGCTTGGAACGCCAGCCTTGCCCGGTGTCCAAGATTGCCATCTCGCTCGAATGCGGCGGCTCGGATGCGTTCTCCGGCATCACGGCGAATCCCGGCGTGGGCTACTGCGCGGATCTTGTAGTCAAGCAAGGAGGTACAGCCTGCCTTGGCGAGACGACGGAGATCTGGGGTGCCGAGCACCTGCTGACGCGGCGCTCGGCCAGTCCGGCGGTGGGCAAGCGGCTGCTGGACATGCTGGACTGGTACTTCGACTATGTCGCTCGGTTCAAGGATTCGGTCACGTTCAACAGCAACCCATCACCGGGCAACATGGCGGGAGGGATCACCAATATCGCCGAGAAGTCTCTCGGGGCTGTTGCCAAGGGCGGCCACGCCACCCTCAGCGCGGTCTACGACTATGCCGAGCGAATCAACGAGAGCGGCTTCGTATTCATGAACAGCCCCGGCTACGATCCGGCCTCCGTCACGGGCATGGTGGCTGGAGGTTGCAACATCTGTCTCTTCACCACGGGCAGGGGAAGTTGTTTCGGCTTTGCCACTGCTCCGGTAATCAAGGTGGCATCGAATTCCGCCACGGCCAGGCAGATGGACGAGGACATGGACATCAACGCAGGCACGGTGGCAGACGGCGAGGAGGACATTGCCGCGCTCGGGCGCAGAATGTACGACACGCTGCTCGAGGTAGCCTCTGGCCGCCAGACATGTAGCGAGAAGCTGGGCCATCGCGAAATGATGACGTGGCGGATCGGCCCGACTTTGTGACACTTGTGGCCGGCTGCTGCGAGAAGGGCGCATTTGGCGTACGGCGGACTGCGACTCTGTTAGAGAGGTGTCGAGGCGGGACGAATACTTCGAGTAGAGCCACCCGCGAAAACGCGGCCGTGTCGCTTGGCAGTACGTGCGGCTTGGTGGATTGCTCGAATTGATCCATCCAAGAGGACTGAGCTGCTTCAGTGGGGCCCCAAAATCACTTCATGCCAATAGCGGGTTTCGAGTGACGAGCCTGGGAAAGCCGGAAAAGTCCCGGTCTGCCGTCCAGAACTCGTCGATGCCGTGAGACAAGCAGATCGCTGCGACCCGCGCGTCATGGACCATAGGACCTCGGATCTTTCCTTGAACCAACCTAGGCTTGACGCTCCTCCAGTGGTCGACCGACTCCCCTACCAACACAACGGAAGGGGAGCCCAGCCAAGCTTCGACCTGATCCGTCGCTTGACGGATCGTCGAGGCCGGATCCCAGATTCGTGGATGCGTCACAATCGTCAGGAACTCGTGGACGCATGGCCACGGAATCTCCCAAGGCTTGCGGCCTTCAGCCAGTCCCGTCATCGCCAAAGCGGCAGACTCGTGCCACTCTGAATCGTCTCGGCGAGATACACGAGAGCATTCGCATCCATTCCGGTCAAGACTCACGACCTCCGTACGAGGCTTCGACAATGTCTGACCATGGCCTCGAGGCAAATTCTCGACGGAGCCCTCGTCCTGGGACGCTTCTTTTCGGCAAACGGTAACGCTTCGCGCCCTGGTCTTCCTGCAACGCCATACGTAGGCCCTGTTCAACGACCGTGCGCAACGTGACACCTCTTTTCGCCGCCAGTGCCTTCGCCCGCACGGCGAGATCGGTGGAGATCTCAATCGTTATCTTCATAGCGGGCATCCAAGCTTACTGTTATGGTCACCCGAGTCAGGGTTCGAGTTCAGTCTCCTTATCGATAGGGAGAGCAACAATGTGGAGACCCGGCATTTCCATCACATTGCATCCAACTGGCGTGGTCGCGGATGCGCGCGTTTCGACGGAACCGATCGCGCGGGTGCAGAAGTCAGCGGGCAAGGGCAGGCTTCCCCGTCGTACGACGTTGACGATCAATGGCCGAGTGCAGTGCGAGTTGGATGACCTCTTGGCAGCCGCTACGATAAGAAGAGCGGCCGGGGTAGCTCAGCTGGTTAGAGCGACGGACTCATAACCCGTAGGTCGGCGGTTCAAGTCCGCCCCCCGGCACCATTCCACTCCAGTAAGCATTTGATATATAAGGATTTATATTGTTCTAGAATATCGGGTCACTACCCAAATTATTACTTTGCCGTTTTGGCAGAATGGGACGTTTCGCGGGCTCCGTCACCTTGGTCACCGCGCAGCGACCATCTTCTCGAGGGGCTCCGCAGGTGATCTGTGCGCGGTGCTGGCGAAGAAGAATGTTGCCAAGCAGCACCATCGCGACCTGTCGCGCACCAAAGTTGCGGGTGCCATCGCCAAGATCTGCGCGTCATGCGGGCGCTCGGCAACGGTTACCGGCCCGGCGCCACCACGTTGCGGCCGCTCTCCTGAATGTGGCCGTTGGAGTTGGCCCACTCGACGCTCTGTGGCGCCGCACCTGCGTACGGTCCGTCCCAGTTCGTGCATTCCGGCCACTCCGCTTCGATCAAATAGCGGGCGATCAGGTGGTCGAGCCACCGGCCCGACCCGTTGTGAACCGAGAAGTCCAGGCGCCAGATGTCCATTGGAGCACCTTGGTTCTGCTTCTTCTCCTCGTAGCTGATGTCCGATTCGAGCACGTTGCACGTCCCGCCGCCGGACACTACGAGCTGCGCGTTCCCATGCAGCTCGATGCCGTCGATCTCAAGAAGCTGCCGCCCTCGTAGATCCACCGCGAGAGCGGCGCACAGGACGAGCGCCGTGGCCGGGACTCTGAGGCGCGTAGGAATCGTGTCGCTCCTTGCGGTGCCTGGCCCACGCCATTCCCAAGCGGGAACTCGGGGCGCGGACCGGCGATTGCCCCCGCCATTGTACGACCCTTGCTCGGACAGCGCGCCGGTCGGATGGCCGGCGCTCGCCAAGACTCGACCCCAGTCGCTAGAGCCGGATCAGTTCCCCCCGAAACGGCTCCTTGTGTTCTAAGGCGGCAGGCTGTGGGAGTTGATTGCGCGGTCAGGGCGTTGGCTCGAGCAGCCGCTCTGACGACGGGATCCTGTTGTCCGAGCGGTCGTCGATCGACAGCCGCCGCGGCACAGGCCGCGCTGCTGCGCAGCGGGAGAGCGCGCCCGGGCAGCCTGCAAGGGGATCCTTTCGCGGAGGGCCAAGAACCGGTTACGATAAGAGCGAGCCGATTGGCCTCAGCCATATGGAACGCTGCGACATAGTCCTAGCCGCGATGGCATCGGCGGGCAGCCGGGCCCGGTTCGACCCCGTCAAGATCCAGAACGTCCTGTTCCTGATTGACCGCGAGGTCCCCGAAGCGATCGGCGGCCCGCTCTTCGATTTCCGGCCGCACGACTACGGCCCTCTCGACCCGGGACTGTTCGATGATCTCGACCGCCTAGCCGAGCGCGGAAGCGTCGTGATCGACGATGCGGGGCCTTACTTGGTCTACCGGGTGTCCGAGGAGGGCGCGCGGGCCGGAAGGGCTGCCCTACGGCGCATGCCGAAGCGGGCGGCCCGTTTTGTCGGAAGGGCTGCCGGCTGGGCGCTTTCACAGTCCTTTTGGGGCTTGGTGGCCGCGATCCACCGGGGCTATCCGGAGACGGCGCTGGACGGCCCCGCGCTGCGCGCCGCGATTCCGGGGCACGCGCGTTCGCATGTCCGGGCCGCGCATCCCTTCTTGGCGGGCATGGCAAGCGTTGTTGGGGCGTTCTTCGGCCGCCGCGGGCTGCCGCGGGGCCCGAGGGACGATGCCACAGTGCTGGAGAGCGACTGGTGGGCCGTCGGTGACGATATCCGGCACGCGCTCGAACACGTGAATTCGGCGGGCGGCCGCTGATGCCGCATGGCGGGGAGCCCGAGGACGCGGCACCGGTAGAACCCAAAGACGGCGGCGCCTTGGAAGCCGCCAGCCGTCCCGATGTCGCGACAGGCGCGGAGGTCTTGAAGGTTCACGGAGTCGTGCGGCACTATCAAGGGCCGCTGCCACCCCCTGCCATGCTGCGCGGGTACGAGGAGGTGGTGCCGGGCGGCGCCGAGCGGATTCTTGCGATGGCGGAGCGTCAAGCCGCCCACCGCCAGACCATCGAGGCACGCGGGCAGCTGTTCGGATTCAGCCTGGCAGTCTGCGCGATCGCCGGGGGCTTCCTGTCGGCCGCCGCCGGCCTGCCGCTCGTCGGCGTGTCCGGGGTGATTCTCGCTGTCGCGACTCTCAGCGGTTTCTTCATCTGGGGCAAGGCTGGCGGCCTGCGAAGCGTCCCGCCAGCCCAACGCCGAGAAGGCGAGCAGTCCGACGACTAGCGCCGTCGCGGAACCGATCGTTTGCCAGCCCCAACGGCCTAGCGGATATTGGAATGGCCGTGCCGCAGCTGAGCGACACCACGATCCGCCGGCACTGGGAGGGAGTGATCGACGCGGACCGGCTGCGCCGCTACTACGGCTACTTGGCCAGGCGGGTGAGGTTTCTGGGCGACGTCGGTCGGGCGGCCCCGGCGGGATTTGCCGCTCCTCTCGCTGGCGGCCGTGGCCTGCCGCCGGACTGGATTGCGCTGGCTGCCATGGCGATGGCGGCGGCCGGTACCCGTGGCAGCGATCATTCGCTCAAGGCAAACGTATCACGCGAGAACGCCTTGGTCAGCGCGAGAGTGGAAACGCCCAATACCTAGCTGAGTTCTCGCAGGTGGTGGCACCGCGATCCCCGTCGAAGAAGACGTGTGCCGTGGAGCCGATAACCACTAGGCCCTCTGGAGAGGTTTTCGCACATAGAGGCATAAGAACCGTCGGTTCAAGTTTCACTCAGAGGTCGGATATTGGCGCAGACCACAGTCCAGCTAGCCAGGTCCGGTAGACACTTCGGGAGTGAACCGAACCATGTGTTGGCTCTTACATAACCAAATAATTTTACAATACTGGGCACGAATATCCCCCCGACATCATGCGGAGCTTGCAAACGTGGCATATACTCCGACACGCCGCATAGGTGCTTGATCAATCGGAGGGCACACCCGTGACAAATTTCGTTGAACGCTCTGCCGTTCTCATCACCGTTCTTCTAGCCAGTCTGGGCTCGCTGACCGCCCAAGTGGACACCGGGGTCTTGACAGGCTATGTCTATGACGACTCGGGAGCCGTGATCCCCGGCACGGCCGTGGTCGTGCGCAACACGGGGACCAACTATGAGGTAGGCCTCGAAACGAACGCGACTGGCCTCTACGTAAGTCCTCCGCTTCCACCTGGAATGTATCGGCTGACTGTGCAGCAGGCAGGCTTCGCCACGGCTGTGAAGGAGGTGTCGTTGCATCTCTCGGAAAGACTTGCCGTCGACTTCACGCTCCAGGTCGGAGCGGTTGCCGAGACCGTCACGGTCGAGGCTGTCGGAGAGACCCTCCAAACGGAGAACACCACTTTGAGCACGCTCCGGACCGAAAGGGAAGTCAAGGAACTTCCGGTCAACAGTCGCAACTTCGCCGAGTTGCTCCGGTTCAGCGCTGGGGTGGTCCCGGGTCTGTCTCAGGCTGGTGGGCTGGCGCTTTCGCAAGCTCGAGGCAACACGTCAAGCAGCGTGAACGGAAACGACTTCGGAGACAACAATTTTTCGATTGATGGCATTCAGAACAACAGCAACCACCAAGGCCAGGGAATCATGAACTTCATCGAAGTCGAGGCCATCGACCACTATCGGGTCGAAACGTCAGTTCCCGACGCGCGCTTCGGTCGCTCCGGTGCCACGATCAACGTTGGGTACAAGTCGGGGACCAACGAATTCCATGGGGTCCTCTTCCACTTCCTGCGCAACGACAAGCTCGATGCCCGGAATTACTTCGCCCGTGGCGACAAGGCTCCTCTCAAGCGCAATTTCTACGGTGGCACCTTCGGCGGGCCCGTGGGAGGCAAGTCGGCAAAGACATTTTTCTTCCTTTCGTATGAAGGACAGCGCAGCCGGCAAGGCATCACGCACTTGTCAACGGTGCCGACCCCTCGCATGAAGAACGGCGACTTCGGCGAGCTCCTGTCCAGCGGGAGGCCGGTCACGATCTTCGATCCGCTCACGCATCGGGCCAACCCGGAAGGCGGAGCCGCGATTCGGGACCCCTTCGTCAGCAACGCGATACCGGCCAGCCGTTTCAGCCCGCAAGGGAAAGGGGTTATCGATCTCTACCCAGACCCCAACGCCGGAGGCCTAGCGGCCAACTTTTCCACCACCTCATCACAACCCACCAACGGCGATCAGGGGACTGCCAAGGTGGACCACGACTTTGACGACGGTTCCCGAATGTTCTTCCGCTTCACCAAGGCACACTGGGAATTCGTCGACTCCAGTCGGCAGACCCTCACGCCAGACGCGACCCCGTTTATCGGTATCGCCGTGCCGTTCTGGCAAGCGGTCATCAGTCACACGAAGGTGCTCTCGTCTCGGACGATCAACCAAGCCAGAGTCGGCTACTCACGGCAACCGCTCGTCAGCAGCAGCCTGAACGGCGGACGCAACCTTGCCGAGGAACTGGGGATACCGAACGTCAATGTCGACCAGTTCTCGACCGGCCTTTCGCAGATGGACGTAACCGGAATGGCCCGGTTAGGAGACTTCCAGTTCAGGCCAGCGGTGATCGTGTCAAACAACTTCCAGCTCAGCGACAACCTCGACACGAATCGGGGGAACCATTCGATCAAGCTCGGCTTCGAGGTCGTCCGGCGGCAAACGAATGTCTTCCAGGCGCAACGGCCGCGTGGCCGCTTCCAATTCGCCCCGACGTTTACCACCAATCCGGCTCAGAGACGCAACACAGGCTCGGGGCCGGCCGAACTCTTGCTCGGTGCGCCACGTCGCATAGATCTGAACGGCATCGAAGGAACCAGAGGCCTGCGACGGACGGACTGGGGAATGTACCTGCAGGATGACTGGAAGGTCACCTCCAGGCTCACAGTCAATCTCGGCCTGCGTTACGAGATTGCCGACGACTACCCGCAGTCGGAAGTCAACGGGCGCATGCTGCAGTTCGACGTATCCACTGGCAACCCGGTCCCCATCGATGGCGGGAGTGGCGTCGCGACGGACGCGAACAACGTTGCGCCACGCATCGGCTTGGCATTCCGAGCGACCGACTCAACCGTCATCCGAACGGCCTACGGGGTGTACTACTCGCTGATCCCGATTGCGCTCGGAGGAACTCTGGCGTCGAACCCCCCATTCTTCGTCAACACGGCGGTGGTGAATAACCAGAATCGTTTCGAGTCGGCACGCACCTTGGCCAACGGACCGCTGAGGACCAGCGACCCGAACGCCCCAAACCAAAGCAGAAGGGGGATCGCCGACGATTTCACGGTCCCCTACATCCAGCAATGGAACCTCTCGATCCAGCAACAACTTCCGGGGCGACAGCAGATGACGGTTTCGTATGTGGGCTCAAAAGGGACAGGACTGAGGCAGGCGGTGGATCTCAACCAGCCCGTGCCGGGTGAGGGGTCCGTATCCAGCCGTCGACGCTGGCCGCAACACGCGAACGTCCAGATCTACCAAAGCCGGGGGCACTACAGCTACCATTCGTTGCAGGCCACGCTCGTCCGGAGATTCTCCGGAGGCCACTACCAAGTCGCGTACACCTACAGCCACTGCCTCGACGACCGGTCCATCGGCGGCATTCCGATCTCCAATCTCTCCCTCGCCAAAGGCAACTGCGCCTTCGATATCCGGCAGAACCTGCGCGCGACATGGGGTTGGGAGTTGCCATTCGGTCGGGGAAAGGCCTTGGGGACAAATGTCGGTCCGGGCATCAACCACGTGATCGGGGGCTGGCAGTTGAATGGTGGCGTGAGTCTGTACGGCGGTATTCCGTTTTCTGTGGTTGCGGGAGGCAACACGCTGAACAATGGCGTCGGGGGCGTGCGACCCGATCAACTGAGGGATGGCAACCTGCCGCCCAGCGAGCGCCACGTGACGCGATGGTTCGACACCGAGGCGTTCGCGAACCCAGGATTCCGGCTCTATGGAACAGCTGGGCGAAACATCCTCGTTGGCCCGGGAACGAAGCAAGTCGACTTGTCACTCTTCAAGAACTTCCAGCTGACTGAAGGGGTGCGGCTGCAGTTTCGGACGGAGTTCTTCAACGCTTTCAACACGCCGCAATTCAATAACCCTCGTGGAGCAGGCGTCCGAGTCGGAGCAGCTGCC
Source organism: Bryobacterales bacterium (assembly GCA_022824585.1). Lineage (GTDB taxonomy): Bacteria > Acidobacteriota > Terriglobia > Bryobacterales > UBA6623 > VXMF01. The sequence goes on from JAJDZN010000064.1 coordinate 21,460, forward strand.
ATGGGAAGAATCACTCGAGCTGGCAGCGAACCGACCCTGCAGCGTACGCAACGTCAAGTGCAGATGGCGCTGAAGTTGTTCTTCTGAGCAGCAGGGCGATCCCGCGGAGCTTGAGGATCGTCGACGGGCTCGGCACCTCGCAGGACCGGCACGGCCGTGGCGCACGTGCCGTTCGGGCCTCGGCCGATATCGGCCCTTCCGACCGGCCCGTTAGCGCGTGCGGAAGTCGCCCCAGACGCCGAAGTGATCCGACACTGGTGTCCCGTCGTCGCTGGTCTTCTGCCAGATCCCGAGTTTCTTGGAGTCAGGCCCGAAGTATGTGCGATGTGGTCAATCGACAAGACCGGCACCCGCGCCAGATTCCCGGCGGTTGCCATCTCGAGACCATCGATCGCTCGCAACAGCGCACGATACACCTTGTATGGCACCCATGTCCGGGGAATCCTCTGATCGAAGTCATCCAGAGCCACGGTGCGAATACTGGGCATCTGCCAGCACAGAGCCTCAGGGCCAGCTAGCCTGTCTGCGGCTTGACTGCGATGCCGCGCCGGTTTAGACGTGCCACACAGGGCACGAGGCCCCGCAGCGCGCAATCCCTGCCAGCACACACGTGCCGGAGCGTCTCGGACGGTGACCGTCTTCGGCGGGACCGGACTTACCTGAGATCGAATGCTCGTCTAGGGAATTGACGCCGATTGGCGCCGCCTACCTGCCACAGAATTCGATAACTAAATTGTCATCGTGCGCCGTGGAAGGCGCTGTTTCCCAGCGGGTGCGAATCCCGTCCGGCAACTGTCGCTCCAGCCGGTAGCAATCGGAGCGGTTCGAGGAGGTAACGAAACGGACTGAAGCACTTC
>JAJDZN010000213.1 GCA_022824585.1 Bryobacterales bacterium
CCTCGCCCGCGATCCGCCGATCCGCGGCGGGCAGGAAGTCGTCGAGCGCCTCCAGGATGGTGACCTCGGATCCGAGCCGCGCCCACACGCTGCCGAGCTCCAGGCCGATGACCCCGGCGCCGATGATGCCGAGGCGCCGCGGCACTTCGGAGAAGGCGAGGGCGCCCTCGTTGTCGACGATCCGGTCGCCGTCGACCTCCGCCACCGGGATGCGGACCGGAACCGAGCCGGTGGCGAGGATGATGTTCCGGGCGGCGAGTGTCCGGCGTTCGCCGTCGCCATGCGGCGTGACTTCGACCTTGCCGCCGCCCGCGAGCGCGGCGCGTCCCGCGACCGACTCGACCTTGTTCTTGCGCAGCAGGCCCGCGACTCCGCGGGTCAGGGTCCGCACCACCTTGTCCTTGCGCGCGAGCATCTTGCGCAGATCGAGCTTGACGTCGCTCGCCTCGATGCCGTGCGCGGGCAGCAGGTGGCGCAGGTTGTGGTAGTGGTGGGAGGAGTCGAGGAGCGCCTTCGAGGGGATGCAGCCGACGTTGAGGCACGTGCCGCCGAGCGCCGGCTTTCCGCGGGTGTCCTGCCATGCATCCACGCAGGCGGTGCGAAGTCCGAGCTGGGCGGCCCGGATCGCCGCGACGTATCCGCCGGGGCCCGCTCCAATCACCACCACGTCGAAGTTGTCCATGAATCCCTCTCCCGCCGGCAACACCGAATCAGACGTCGAGCAGCAGCCGCGCCGGGTCCTCGATGGCTTCCTTCACGCCGACGAGGAACTGCACCGCTTCGCGGCCGTCGATGATCCGGTGATCGTAGGACAGGGCGACGTACATCATCGGGCGAACGACGATCTCGCCGTCCACCACCACCGGTCGCTGCTCGGTCTTGTGCATGCCGAGGATGCCGCTCTGCGGCGGGTTGACGATGGGTGTGGACAGCATCGAACCGTAGATCCCGCCGTTCGAGATGGTGAAGGTCCCGCCGCGCAGCTCCGAGATCTCGATCCTGTTCTGCTGCGCCCGAGTGCCGAAGTCGTGAATGGCGCGTTCGATCTCAGCGAAGCTCATCGTTTCGGCGCGGCGCAGCACCGGTACCACTAGCCCTCGTCCGCCCCCGACGGCGATACCGATGTCCTGGTGCTTGTGGTAGACGATCTCGCTGCCCTCGATGCGAGCGTTGACGGCCGGAACAGCCTGCAGCGCGTCCACCACTGCCCGGACAAAGAAGGACATGAAGCCGAGCTTGACGCCGTGCCGCTCCCGGAAGCTCTCGCTGTGCCGACGGCGCAACTCGATCACTGCGGTCATGTCGGCCTCGTTGAAAGTCGTCAACAGGGCGGCCTGCTGCTGGGCCTCGACGAGGTTGCGCGCGATGACCTTTCGAAGCGGCGACATGGGCACGCGTTCCTCGGCGGCTCCCGGGGCCGGCTTGGGCGGCGCGGAAGCTGCTGGAGCTTCGCCCGAGGCTGCCGGTTGCGGCGCGGGCACTGCGGCTGGCGGGGATTCGGGCTGGGCCCGTTTCACGGCGCGGGTCGCGTCCTCCTTGAGCACCCGGCCCCCCGGCCCCGTGCCTTGCGCGGACGAAGCTGGAAGGCCGGCTTCACCCAGCACGCGGCGCGCGCTGGGCATCACCCGGGCCGGGGGCTCGGCCGCTGCGGCTGGCGCAGGCGTGGCAGCTTCGGTCTCAACGCTGTCAGCGCCTGCGGCGGCGGGCTCTTCCTGCCCAGGCGGAGCCTCGCCGGGCTCGATCAAGCCGATCACGTCGCCCGGCACCGCGTCTTCGCCTTCCTGCTTCAGGATCTTGACAAGCGTGCCAGCCACCGGGCTGGGCAATTCGATGGCGGCCTTGTCGGTCTCGATTTCGACGGCGACCTCGTCCAAGGCGAAGTGCGAGCCCTCGGGTTTGCGCCAAGGCCCGATGCGGACTTCCGTGATCGATTCGCCGGCCTCGGGAATTAGCAGCTCTACAGCCATGGCTGACCCTACACCTTAGCCGACTGCCAGAGCGCGCTCTATGAGCTGATGCTGCTCGTGCTTGTGGCTGCCAGGCGATCCGGTCGCCGGACTGGCGGATTCGGGGCGGCAGACCACGTCCGAGAACAGCCCACGGAAGCGCATCTGCAGGTGTCTCCACGCGCCCATGTTGCGCGGTTCTTCTTGGACCCAGACCACATCGACCTCGGGGTACGCCCCTAGCTCCTCTTCGAGTGCTTCGCGGCTGAGTGGGTAAAGCTGTTCGAGCCGCATGATCGCGATGTCCTCGCATCCGGCCGCTCGGCGGGCTTCCGCAAGTTCGTAGTAGATCTTGCCGCTGCAGGCGAGCGCGCGCCTGACTGCAGACGGATCCGCCACTGGGTCGCTGATGATCCGCCGAAAGCGACCGGAGGCGAGTTCGTCGATGCTCGAGACGACCTTGGAGTGCCGCAGCAGGCTCTTGGGCGTCATCACGACCAAGGGCTTGCGCCACGAGCGCAGCACTTGCCGCCTCAACAGGTGGAAGTACTGCGCGGGAGTGGTGGGGCAGGCAACCTGGATGTTCTCCTCGGCCGCCAACTGCAGGTAGCGCTCTAGGCGCGCGCTGGAATGTTCGGGGCCTTGGCCTTCAAAGCCATGGGGCAGCAGCATGACCAAGCCGCTCCAGAGGTGCCACTTGTCCTCGCCGCTGGAGATGAACTGATCCACGATCACCTGAGCCGCGTTGGCGAAGTCCCCGAACTGGGCCTCCCACAGGATCAGGCCGTCCGGCCATTCCATGCTGTAGCCGTACTCGAACCCCAGCGGCCCGCCTTCCGACAGCGGGCTGTTGTGAATCTCGAAGGCTCCCTGCCTCGGGGACAGGTGCTGCAGCGGTGTGTGCGGGAAGCCGGTCTCGGCGTCGTAGACCACCGCGTGCCGGTGCGAGAAAGTTCCTCGCTCCGTGTCCTGGCCTGTGAAGCGGACTCGGTGGCCTTGGACCAGCAAGCTTCCGATTGCCGCCGCCTCGGCCGCAGCCCAATCCAATGGAGGCTTGCCCTTGGCCATGTCGGCCCGCTGCTTGAGCAGCCGTTCGACGCGGGGGTCGAGCCCTAGGTCGTCCGGGACTACGGCCAGCTTTTCCAGGATGGACGCCAAGGTGGCCTCTGGAACGCCTGTGTCCACTTCGGCGACCTGCGAGTCCGATCCCCGGTTATAGCCCGACCAGTCGCCGGTCACTTGGTCGCCGACATGGATGTAGTGTTCGCTGCGAGATGACGCCAGCTCGCGCTCGAGCTCCTGGCGCCTCTCCTCCGCGATCCGGTCGGCTTCTTGGCGCGTGACTCCTCCCTGCTTGAGCAAGTGCTCGAGGTAGGCTTCCCGAACGGGCTTGCGCTCTCCGATCACCCGGTACAGCAGCGGCTGTGTGAACCGCGGCTCGTCGGTCTCGTTGTGTCCTCTCCGGCGGTAGCCGTACATGTCGATCACCACGTCGCGCTGGTACTCGTTGCGGAAATCCACCGCCAGACGAACTGCCTGGGCGGCCGCTTCGGGATCCTCTCCGTTGACATGGAAGATCGGAATTTGCAGCATCTTCGCCACGCCTGAGGCATAGATGCTGGAGCGGCTTTGCGTCGGCCTGGTCGTGAATCCGATCTGGTTGTTGATGATGACGTGGATCGTGCCCCCGACCCTGTAGCCGGTTAGCTGGCTCATGTTGAGCGTTTCCTGCACGATGCCCTCACCCGCGAAGGCAGCGTCGCCGTGCAGCAGGATGCACATGCCCTTGGTTCGCCGCGAGTCCCCCTTTCGATCCTGCCTGGCGCGCAGCCGGCCCACCGCGACCGGTCCCACGAATTCCAGGTGGCTCGGGTTGAAGCACAGCGAAATGCGCAGTTCTTCGCCATGCGACGTGAACCAGGCCCCCCGGTAGCCGAGATGGTATTTGACATCGCCCCGACCCTCGTAGTGCTCGTGGTCCAGGTCGGCGAATTCGCGAAATATCTGTCGGGCACTCTTGCCGATGATGTTGGCTAGGACGTTCAGGCGCCCGCGATGCGCCATTCCGACCACGATGTCCCGGACGCCCTCGTCGCCGGCCCGCTCGATGAGTAGGTCCAGCAGGGGAATCAAGGTCTCGCAACCTTCTAGGGAGAACGATTTCGCTCCGACAAACTTCTTCTGAATGAACTCTTCGAATATCGTCGCGTCGGACAGCTTGGCCAGGATCCGAAACTGACGCGCCTGACTCAGCTGCACTCGGTTGGCGGAAGACTCCATCCTCTTTTGGAGCCAATCGCGGATGCCCAGGTCGTCGATGTGCATGAATTGCACTCCGATCGAACGGGTGTACGTTTCCCTGAGACGTTCGATGACTTGGCGCGGCGTGTTCAGCGAGCAGCCCGATAGCGTCGCTGGGGAGATCTGCCCGTCCATGTCCTGCTCGTGAATTCCGTAATACGAGGGGTCGAGCTCCTCCGAAACCCTCCTCGTCATGTCCAGCGGATCGACGCGAGCGACCATGTGCGCGCGCACCCGAAATGCCCGCACGATCTTGTCGACGCGGTGCTGGAGGGTCGCAGGCGACGGGCCGTTGCCGCTGGCTTCCCGTTCGCGCTCTTGACGTGAAGGCCGCGGGCTTCCGATCGGCTCAAACGTCGGAGGTGCCCACGAAGGCGATGGCGCCGCAGGGCCGGCATCGGTTGCGATGGAAGCGAAATAGTCCTGCCACTCGGCCGATACGGAAGTCGGATCGCGCAGGTACTCGGCGTAGAGGCCTTCGACGAAGGCTAGGTTGATCTCGGTCGGCCAGTTGTCGAAATCCGACATGCTACGCGGGAGGCGGAACTACCCGGGCCTTCCCTTACTGAGAATACTCCCCTTGGCGAAGCGCCGCGATGTCGCTACCCGTAGTGGGCCGCAGCGGTCCGTGCCAGCTTGCCGCGAGGGACGTCGCCCCTAGCGGCCCGACGATCAGATCAGTTTCCTGTGTGATGTCCCGGCTGCTCGGCCGGATTGCAGCCCATTAGGTCCCAGGCAGGCGGAGCACGAACATCTGCCGCGTGCCGTCTTCCATCATGCTCGGAATGAGCAGCGCATCGCCGGTTCGGTTCCAGCGCGGTGCAGGATCGCAGCGCAAGTTGCCCGAGACGCGTCCGAAGAGGTCATAACCGCCGGCACGGAAGGTTTCGCCGGTGCGCCGGTTGTGGATCACGTAGTGGACCTTGCCGTCGTCCTTATAGCCGTTGGCCAGCCACTCGAGACTCGGCGACAGCGCGATATCGCCCTCGGGATCGGGGAACATCTCGGTGTCGCCGATGAGTTCGACGAGCTTCTGGGAGTCCACGTCGAAGACGGCTTGGCGGTTCGCGATCGAACCGATCATGCGCATGCCTGCATCCCACTCGGGATGGCCGCCGATGTGTGTCTGCTGCCGGCGCAGGTCCGTGCCGTCGCTCGCGATCGTGAACGAAGCGTTGATGCGGCCGGGCTTACCGAAATTGCCCCGTGCGAAGAAGAACAGGCGCTCGCCGGTGCGGCTCCAAAGCGTGTGGTTGATGAATAGCGGGATCGAATCGATCGCGGGCCACTCCCGGCGCAGGGCTTCAGCGAGTGTGCGGAACGAGACCAGCAGGCGCTTCTCCCCGGTTTCGACATCGACTAAGAACACACCGTCGTCCTCCGGTGCGCTCACGCCCTCAGTCCAGTCCCGCGCGCCCGGATAGCCTGTAACTGGGCGCAGGCGGGCCATGCGTGCGTAGTTGATCCCGGCGAAGTACTTGCCGTCGAACGACACCCCGCCGTTGCCGACCGGGGTGTCGTCAAAGCGGTATTCGCGAACGCGGCGGCCCGCGGCGATGTCGAATAGGACCGCGAACACCTTGCCCGTTTCGGGGTCGCGGTCATTGAAGAAGAACTGGTTCTCGGGGTCGGCGGGGTTCCAGTACAGCATCGTGCCTTGCTGCACGTTCCAGCCCCGGCAGGTGTCCACCACGCGCACCGCGTAGTCGTTTTCGGTGTCGAGCAAGATCACTTCCGCGGCATCGGTCGGCCCGGGCATGCGATCCACGAACTCGGTGCGCAGCGCGACGATGTAGCGGCCGCTTTGATTCCACGGGATTGTCCCGACGTGGCCGATATAGCCGAAGAAGTGGTTCTTGGGGCCGAACGTGATCTGCTCGCGTTCGATTTCAGTCGCTTGGCTTGCCGTTGGAGCGGGAGCGCAGCTCGGCCCGAGCAGGCAGGTTGCAGCCAGGGCCAGGGCTGCCAGCTGCGACGGGCGATGGCGATGTGGGCTCGCCGGCGGGGACTTCGGGCGTGGCATGAGACCTCCGATCGTTCCAGCATACTCGGGCGGTGCCTGCGTCGGCGGTGCTGTCGCGCATGGATCAGCCGGCGGGGACGCCGAGGCGCTTGTTGGTTTCGGAATCCGGTTAGGATGGGTACAGCGGCCGGCTTGCAGCCCGCTAGTCCGCAGCTCGATCCGCTGGCTCATGGCGTCCTTTCACGCGCAGTTCCCCGAGTTCGATTCCCACGTTCGGTCAGTCTTTGCCGAGCAGAGCTTCATGCGCGGGATCGGCGCCGAGATCGGCAGCGTGTCGCCGGGCAGGGTGGAGATCGTGCTGCCGTTCAGGGACGACCTGCTTCAGCACCACGGCTATCTCCACGGCGCTGTGATTGCCGCCATCGTCGATACCGCTTGCGGCTGCTCCGCTCTGACGCTCATGCCGGCTGGCTCGACCGTGCTCACGGTCGAGTACAAGATCAACTTCATGGCTCCGGCAGCAGGCGAGCGTCTCGTCGCCCGCGGCCAAGTCCTGCGTCCCGGGCGCAAGCTGACAGTCTGTTCCGGGGAAGCGGTCGCCGTTGTCGATGGCAACGAGAAACCAGTGGCCGCACTGATGGCGACGATGGTGCGGGTACCCCCTGCCGGGGAATCGGAGCAGTAGCCCAGCCCTGCGTCTCCGTCGATTCCTCGAGCTACTGCCCGATCGAGAAGTTGTGCCCGAACTGTTCGTTGAGCGCCGCCCCGACGCTCATCGACACGGAGAGGCGGTCGCCGATGCCCAGCCCCTCGTAGATCTGCCTCGTGCGCCCGAATGCAGCGGGCATCCGCCCATAGAACGTCAATCGGCGAGGGGCGACCAAAGCTGCGACGTCGGGTAGGTCGGCGTGGCGCATCGCTCCCAAGACAATCGGGCCGTCCAGATGCGACGAGGGAGCGCGGATGAGTATTGCCTGGGCGATGGTCTCATCCAGTGCCGCCGCGTATAGCGCCCAGCCAGCGGCGGGCCCAATGCCGCTGACAGCGACTGGCAGGTCCCTGCCAGCCCGTTCGCGCAGCACTTGGAGCCCTCCCAGCACGCTGCCGATCCGGATCGTGTCCGGCGTGCGGCCGGTTTGCATCGCGTTGCGCAGCAGGGCCTTCCACGAGGATTTCGACCACACGTCGGTCCCGGTTCCGGGCGGGTAGACCGCCAGCACCGGATTTCGTCCGAAGCGCCGGAGGTTGCGCAGCAGGCGAGAGACGTCCGCCGGATCTTCACCGGGCGCGGCGACATGCAGCAAGGCTGGCCCGTCGGGATCGTCGGGAATCCGGAGCAGCGCCTCGACGGGGATGTGGCCGGCATAGTCGAACGAGACCGGCTCGTATCCGTCCGGCGGGTCGAGGGTTCCCGCTACCGCAGAATTCACGGGCAGATCTTCGAGGATCGCGTGGAGCGCGTCTTCGCGCAGCGCCTTGAGGAGGTCGGCGCGCCGCTTCGTCCAAGCGGCTTCGCTGGTCCAAGCGACTGGCTCGGGAGCCGGAATGAAGAACTCGTGCGCTCTGAAGTTGCGAGCGTCTGCCGGAGCCTCGTCACCGAACACCGCAAGATCCGCAGGCTCGACCTCTCGGAATGTGGTGTCGATCTCTCTGGGCTCTCGCCGCAGCAACCACTTATCCAGCCAATGTACGGCCTCTGCCCGCAGTAAGTCGGAGTCCTCGTGACCGCTCTCGACAATCAGGTTGCGGAATTGATCGGGTACTCCGTAGGACGAGTACAGGTCGGTCATCGCCGACTCGAACTGCGTGTAGCCCTCGACCGGGAATAGGGGGTCCAGCCGCCCGTGCGCCGTGAAGAGGGGCCGGGGAGCGATCAATGCCCCCAAGTGGATCAGGTCGTGCATGCGGAAGTTGACCGGATACATGCAGTCGCAATGCAAGCGCTGGGTGTCGCCCGGCACGCTGACCTCGTAGGTGCCGATTCCCATGATGGGGACCACTGCCTTGATGCGCGGCTCGACTGCAGCCGAGAACCAACTCATGGCAGCGCCGCCGGACCGGCCGGTGATCGCAAACCGCTGGCTGTCCACCTCGGGTCGCGTCTCGAGGTAGTCCAACGCGCGGATCACGTTCCAGACTTCCAGCCCGGCGGGGCTGTATGCCCGCGTATACCACTCGTACATTTCTTGGTTGTGGACACCGTGGTGCAGACCGGCCGTTTCGGCGATCTGGATTGGGTCGATGACCATCGCGGCGTAGCCGTGGCGCGCAAGCGTGTGGCCGTGGCGCTGGTAAGAAGTCTTGGCCCCGAAAGGGGAGAACGCGTGGCCGCAGACGTAGATCACGGCTGGCACCGGACCGGCGGGATCGGCGGGCAGGTAGAGGTTCGCTGTCACGTAGACGCCTGGGAGGCTCTCGAAGGCGATCTTCTCCACCTTGTAGCCGGGACGCTCGATTGTTCCCCGAAGCTGGACGTTGAGCGGCGTCTTGGGCCGTTCGTAGGAGAGTCCGAGCATCTCCTTGAGCTCGGCCAGCCTGCGCTCGCGGACAGACTCCCACGCTTCGCGCGACGCGGTCTCGGATATGGCTCGCTGCGTGATCTTGCGCGCTTCGTCCGTGAGATAGGCCATTACGGCCTCTTGGACCTGTTCGGCCCGGCTCGGGACGGGGTCATGGGCTGGTCGGCGGCAGGCCGCTAGACCCACAATCGCCGTCACAAAGACAGTTGTTGCCGTGATCCAATGGGTTAGCCACCTTGCCCGCATCGCAATGCAACCATACCGCACGCAGCGCTCCGATGGGCTGTGCGAATGCTGGGATCGAGACGGCAGGTCGTATCGGCGCGTCGCGTAGAGGTGGCAGGCGTCGGCGGGTGGCGGGGCCTGTGAAGTTGCCTCCCCATCGCGCCCCGTGCAAGGAATCCGATTGGCGACGGGACAGAACGGATGCTATCCGCCCGCCCGGCCGGCGCGCGCCGCCGTGGCACTGCGGAGTCCTATGTTCGTGGAAGCAGCGCTGAACCGGCACCCGAGGCGGGCCGCTGTTCAGCTCGGATGCCTTGTATGTTCGGGGGAGGGAGAATGACAAGCCTAACGAGAGACTGCTGTGCGCTATGTCATATTTGTAGGCTTCGTAGACGCAGCCATCCTAGGAGTTGCCGATACAATGCCTTAGCTTGAGGAATCCGGAATCAATGGGTACTGCCGATCTTCAGATGTCTCCCGAGGAGATGCGCGCCTGCGCGCGGCGAGTCGTAGAGCTGCTCGTCGAACGCACCGAGACTCTCGGGGATGGACCGCCCTGGGACGGCGAGTTTCAGCAGGGCCTCGCCGAGCAGTTTCACAAGATGCCGCCGGAAGAGGGGCGAGAAGCCACCGAGGTCATCGAGCAGGTAGCGCGCGAGATCCTGCCACTCGCGGCGCGGCTTGATCATCCTCGATTCTTCGGATTCGTGCCGGTGTCGCCCACATGGCCCAGCGTTCTGGCCGACTTCATGGCGGCCGCGTGGACCGTCAATCAGTGCACCTGGCTGACTGCGAGCGGCCCCAGCCAGATCGAGTTGACCGTCATCGACTGGATCCGGCAGTGGCTCGGTTGCCCGGATGGCGCGGGCGGACTTTTCGTGAGCGGCGCTTCGGAGGCCGCCGTTCACGCGCTAGTTGCCGCGCGGGAGGCGGTGGGCGCGCCCGCCGGCCCGGTCGTCTACATGAGCGATCAGACCCACGGGAGCATCGCGCGCGCCGCGACCACCGTCGGTGTGAGGCCAGAGCACGTACGCTCCCTCCCAAGCGACAGCGAGTACCGTCTCGACGTGGAACTCCTCGCGCGTCGCGTTGCCGCCGACCGGGCCGCAGGGCTGGTGCCGATTGCAGTCTGTGCCAACGCCGGGACCGCGAGCACAGGCACGGTGGATCCACTTGCGGAATTAGCCGACTACTGCGCGGCAGAGGGCATCTGGTTGCACGTGGACGCAGCCTATGGCGGCTTTGCGGTCGTGACGGAGACCGGGCGACGACAGCTTGGCGGAATCGGCCGCGCCGACTCCGTCAGCCTCGACGCACACAAGTGGTTCTTCCAGCCGTACGAAGCGGGCTGCCTGATTGTGAAGGATGTGCGGACGCTCGAACGTCCCTTCACCTTGCGGCACGATGTCATCCAAGATACGATTTGGGGCTCGAACCACCCGAACGTTGCCGATCGCGGCTTGCAACTCAGTCGCGCTGCCCGGTCGCTGAAACTCTGGATGTCGGTGCAGACGTTTGGCATGGCCGCATTCCGGCGTGCCGTGCTAAGTGGGCTCGAACTCGCCCGCCGTGCCGAGGAGCAGATTCAGAGCGATCCGATCCTCGAGTTGCTGCACCCGGCCTCGCTCAGCATCGTCTGCTTCCGAGTGAACCCCGGCGGCCTCGACGAGGACACCCTCAAAACCCTGAACGCACACGTGTTGGCCAAGGTGTTCTGGGATGGCCACAGCTTCATCTCGTCAACGACCCTGCGCAAGACGTTCGCGCTTCGGCTTTGCATCGTCAACCGCGCGACGACGTCGGCTGATGTGCGCGAGACCCTCGACCGCGTTGCGCAGATTGGCAGGGACTGGGTACAGAACTACGGACGCGCCACGAAATGATCGCGATGAGCGGCTGCGGTTGATTCGGCTGCGAAATGCAACGTCAGCCCCAGTGCTCTACCGGCTGCTGCCGGATGAACGGATCTTCCTGAGCAACTGCACCATAGCAGCGACTCGCTCGGGTTCGTCAGCATACAGATTGCGCTGTTCGCCGAGATCCTCGCGCAGGTTGTAGAGCTGCCCGTACGGGATCGTGCGGTCGTAGTCGAACGGGTTCCAGCCCCCGCCTCCCACCGGTCGGCCACCCCCGCCTTGGAACATCAGCAGCTTCCAATCGCCCTGGCGAATCCCGAACCCTCCTCGGTAGCTGTTGTGGACGAGCGCCGTTCGACCCGCCAGAGATTGCTCCCGATCTAGGAGCGCCTCTAGAAAGCTGAAACTGTCCGGCCCGGCACCTTCGGGCAACCGCTCCCCCAATAGGTCTGCGACCGTTGCGAGCACATCCGTCAGGGCCACCAGTGCGTCTGAACGCGAGCTCGGCTTGATGTGTCCCGGCCAGCGTGCGAGCAACGGTACGCGCTGACCGCCCTCATACGCCTCGGTCTTCTGGCCGCGAAGCGCTCCGTTCACCCGGTGGCCGGGCAGGCCGCGCACGACCGCGCCGTTGTCGCTCGAGAACAGCACCAACGTCTCGTCGGTCAGGCCTTCTTCATCGAGGGCTTCCAAGACGCGCCCGACGGACCAGTCGAGTTCCAGGACAAAGTCGCCGTAAGAGCCGATCCCGCTCTTGCCGCGGAATCGCTTGTTGGGAATGATCGGGCCGTGAGTGTTGCGGTGAGCGAAGTAGAGGAAGAAGGGATCTTCGGAGTGTTCCTTGATCCAGCTTGCCGCCCTCTCTGTAAGCGTGAGGGCGAGCTCTCGGTGGTCGTACAGTGCCCCCTTGCCGCCCGTGAAGTGGTGTCTCGGGGGATATCCGAAGCGCTCGAGGTAAGAGGTCTTGGCGATCCAGCGCTCGTCCCGGTGCAGTCTCAGCGGGGATTCGGGGGTCAGCCCGACGATGCGATGGTTCTCGATCAGGACATGCGGCTGCTGGCCTACGTGAGGGATGCCGTAGTAGTAGTCGAATCCCACTTCGAGCGGTCCGGGCGCGATCTTGCCGTTGTAGTCGACACCGGCCTCCGTCCAATTCGCACTGCCGGGGCGGCCGTATCCGAGATGCCACTTGCCGATGATCGCCGTCTTGTATCCCGCTTCGCACAGCAGCATCGGCAGGGTGTATCGACCCTCCTCAATCAGCAACGGATCATCTGACCAGACATTGGCGGAGCCGGCCCATGTACGCCAGCTGTAGCGGCCAGTCATCAACCCGTAGCGCGTAGGCGTGCAGACTGGGTGAGGGGAGTGGGCGTCGGTAAACAATCGGCCTTCTTTGGCGAGACGGTCGATGTTCGGAGTCTCGTAAGCCGTCGCGCCATAGGAGCTCAAATCCCCGTAGCCAAGATCGTCAGCAAGGATCAGGACGATGTTCTTGGGGGCTTGCGCGCTTAGCGCGATGCTCGCTGCTAGCAGGCCTAGGAAGGCTCTGATCGATAGGGCTGGTGGTAGTAGGCGTGGATTCATGGTTCACCGCAATCGAGGAGTTGCAGGGCGGGCCTTCAATCGCTTCCTGAACAGCTACGACTGGCCCTTGTAGCAAGATCGTACGGAAGTAGACGGGCAGAGTCCAGCCAGTGGCGGTTGCAAAGCCTGGCGGGCTCCTCGTGAGGCGAATTGGCGATCAGTCGATCGATGCCTGCGCGGGCCATCACTCCGCCTCCGGCGGAACCAGAAGCTCGAGCTGGGAAACGAGAGCGGGAATGTGCCGCTGCACGGTGTCCCACACACGCTCCAAGCGCACTTCGAAGCATGCGTGCACCAGACGATGCCGTAAGCCGATGATCTCGGGCCACGGAATGTCGGGGTGAGCCTCTTGCGTATCGGCGCGGACTCAGGATCGAACGTCACCAGCGATTTCTACGGTTTTCGGAATCGCAAGCTGCGTCATACGGTCTCTCGCGAACTCCGCGAAGGTGCGTCCGGCGGCGAATTCCATGGCTTCGCGCGCCGCCAGCAGCATGTCGAGCAGGCAGGCATCGTCAGGCCGCATAGATCGTCTCGGCAGAATCGAGAATAGCCTTTCGGCGGATGTAGTTTCGGCTTCGTTCAATCGCCGTGCGTTCGATCACATCTACGTCGCGGCCGAGTAATCGGCTCAACTCATTCTCCATTTGTCCAATGTCTAGGAGCGTGTGGCGCGCTTGCCGATCAAAGCGCACGAGCACATCAATGTCGCTGTCGGGGCCGAAATCTTCCCGCAGCACCGAACCGAACAGTGCGAGCTCTGTGACTCGCCAACGCCCGCAAAAGGCAGCGATTTGGTCTAGGGATGTGTCGATGCGCGGATCCATCTCTGAAATCCCTCAGTCCCAGTCTTGTCTATAGAATAGTTGGCCGCCACCTCGTGATCTGTCGAGTCCGTTCCCGGCCGCCCCGGCTGAGCCTCTACTTGATCCCGGAAGTCCGGGCTCACTTGGGCCTTGCAGCGGACGTCGTTTGAAGAATCCTCTTCAGTCTCGAGCATTAGCGCCGCCGCCCTTCCTGCATAGCTTGCATTTTCTGTGACGGGACCTGTCCGGCGATTCCGTCACCGGGGGCGAGACGTAACGGAGGCGGGGGTTGACAGAAAACAGGCTAGATGGTGGGCACGCCCAGACTCGAACTGGGGACCTCCTGCGTGTGAAGCAGGCGCTCTAACCAACTGAGCTACGTGCCCTTATAACGCCGACCCGAAACGCTCTCGTGCAGGATTGCGGCGACCGGATCCAGCGAGTCTGGGTTCCGGCGCGTCCCTTGATTGTACAGCCTTCAGCCGCGGGGCTCGCGGGAAGAGCAGGCTCTGTGCCGCCAGCTCTCGGAGCAGCGGTTGGTTCGCCGTACTCGCCCGCTTGCGTCTGGTCTGCCATTCGATGCATGCCATAGCCCCAGGGAGGCCAGGCGTTGCCTGCTGGACGATTTGCCCAGCATCGGTCAGCTACGCCACATCGGCATGCACAGCCAGCGAGAGCTCCAGGCGGACCGGTGACCTGTTGTCGAGTCCACGACCGGCCCGCGCGCGGCGCTATTTCCTCGGGCGGCTGCCCGTCGCTTGGAACTGTCCGGGATCCACGTCTAGCACCCTCGCCAAGACAGGGTCCTGCTCCAGGCCGTCCGGGCCGATCGGGATGCAGGCGATCGATGCGCTCTCGATGCGACTCGCGTATGCAGCGGCAAGATCGATCCAGCGCATGTTTGCGATTCGCACCAGTTGCTTGAGGGGCGTATGCCCGTGGAACGTGCGCCACACGTCAGGCACCCCGTGGTCAAACTGCGCTGGTCCATTGATTCTGTCGCGCGCCCAGATCGCTCGCACTCCCGCGCAGTGATCTCCCTCCTCGAGCCAGGCCTTCATGGCCCACCACGGGGTTTGGACCGGAACCTCGGCGTGTACCAGCACGAAGGTTCCTTGTCCCCCTTCGACCTCCACGGCCAGCGGCATGCTCCGGAGTTTCTCGAGCCAGGCGTCGCACTCGCCAGAGGTCAGCTCCGTTGACCACCCCCCTCCGTTGAGTTCAATCCAAGTTTTCCGAGCCATGCCATCGCCTTCGAGCGCGTCCAGCATCATCTGCTCGTGGTTGCCGCGGACGCACGTCACGTCATCGCGTTGTAGCCACTCGAACATCGAAGCCGAGTCTGGGCCGCGGTCAATGAGATCGCCGAGCAGCAGCAGTCGGTCCCCGTCGTCCGGCGCGTACCCGACCGTATCGAGCAAGTGCTCGAATGTCTCCCGCTGTCCGTGGATGTCTCCGACGACCAGATCCCGTCCGCGCCTGTTACGGCCCAGCGACAGCACGGCGGGGCCGTCAACTCGCGGCGTCCGGAGGCCCATCAGGTCCCAGTCCAGCGGGGCCGGACTAGGTCGTTGCGAACGTTCCGGTTGTGTCGTCCCTTTGTGCATGCAGAACCTTTGATTGCGATTCAGCTCCGGTGTGCCGCAACTCGTGGCACGAGCTGGAAGCATGCGCTGAGCGATTTCATGTCAGTGCCGCCAGTCGGCCGCCTGACTGCCCAATTCCGTCCCCGCGACCACCGCATGCGCCGCGGCCCCTCTCGCGATTGCGATCTGAATCCAGCCGGGCGTCGGATGGAGACGCCTGCGACGGTCCGAGGAGTGGCTGTCCACGGTCCTGCAACCGGATTTCCAAGTACACCACTCCGGCCTGCAGACCCACAATGCTCCTGCCGCGCACGCCATCAGTCGAACTGAGGAGAAAAGCTGCCTTCGGGCGGTACGTATTCCAGCAATGCCGCCTTACCGATCATCTCAATGAATCGAACCTTCCATTCGGAACCATAGGCGTCGGTCAGCCGAAGTGGCTGGCCAAGACTAAACTGCACAGGTTGCGTTTCGCCCTCGTTGATGGCGATGTTCGTGGCGTACAGGTACATGCGGTCCAAGCTGTCTTGGACTGGATTCAAGCGGCCTGACAATCTCGGGAGATGGCCAGTGCCTTCGGGGAATACAATCGAGCCTCCCGACGGCAGTTCCGCAAGCTCAACCGATAGCTGCTCCGGCGGGTGCCAGTTACGTGTAACAGCGCCTGCGTGCCCTGGCGCTGCGCAGTAGACGGTGATTGGCAGCGCAGCATAGAATCCGAACCTGGCACTTCCGAATGAGTCGGTTGTTGCTTCTATCCAGGTCTTGTTCGGGTAGAGTGCCACGACTTGTGCGCCGACTGCCGGGTGGTCGGAAGCTGTCACGGAAACCTCTCCCTCGATTCCTTCCGATGGAGGCTGAGCCGAGGGTAACGTCAGCCGCAGCTCCGATCCGCCGATCACCTCGTAGGTAGGATCCCGCCCGGCGAGTCCGCTGGTTTCCTCGTAGATGATGGGAATCCCTTCCCCCCGCTGCTCCATGAAGTACTGCCGCTTGCCGGCTCCGTCAATTTCGCCCACAGCCAGCATGCGCATCAGCGACGCGACAGTCTCGTTGCGCGTGACCTGCCGAAATCTCATGGCCCCTATTTGCAGCGTGTTGGGCAGCGAGCCTGGCGAGTAGAGTTCAAGCCGGTCCTCGAAAACGAATAGCCGAATCCTCGCATGTTCAAGCGAGTAGTCCCGGTGAACCACTGCGTTCACAATTGCTTCGAACACCGCCCGCAGGCTGAATTGGGGGGTTTCGATACGACCCGGTGCTTTTCGTGCCCGAACTCTTGTGTTGCGCTTGGCGAACGTCACAGCCTCGCGGATCTGGAGGTCGATCGGCCCGCGAATCGTAGCGGCGTCGAGCTGGCTCGCCCTCCCCTGTACAGACCCGCCGTAGCAAACTGCCTCAATTGCAGCGCCGGGAATGAACTTGTCCGGTTGTTCGGTGCAGAGAAGAACACCCGCGACCGTCGCTCGGGCGATGCCGGAGTCGTCGTCCCTCAGTAGTCCCAGCTTGGCGAGTTGCGCGTCGCGGGGCTCGGACGTCCGAGAGCTCAGAAATCGAGTCGCGAGCCTGCCGGCGAGCGTATTTCGACCCGTTCCGGCGACAATTGCTTCATCCGGTCCGAGGATGCCCGACCTTCCTCGCCGCTGAAATAAACGCTGTAGCGCTTGTGTTGGCAGTTCGCGTTTCGAGCTGCCTTGCCGATGGTAGTACCCTCCCGGGCTCTTGTGCACGACCGCGCTCGCTTCCACCTCGACGACGAGCACGGCTTGGTGAGCTCGTACGGCGACCCGCTGGGTGGTGAATGCTAGAGGAGGACGAATGCTGTCGGCACAGATTTCGCTTACGAAGGCTTCCAAGGCATCCATCTGTTCTGGGATCAAGGACTGGACCCTCCGGTCGTCCGAAACGCCGAAAATCAGCGTTCCTCCGCCGCCGTTGCCGAACGAGGCCAATTCATCGGCGATGTCGTTCCGTTGAGGTGCCTTGATTTTCTTGCCCTTGAATACGGCTTCTTTGAATTCGACGTGGCTGTCCTCCCCAAGCTCAAGCCTCTTCAGGATCTGGTCGCCCGTCCACATCAGCGGTGCTCTCGTCGATTGAGTGTCACAGTCGAATCATATCTAAGCAGTGAAGATCGAGACTCGGCACCGAAACTCGGTTCCGTCCGCCCTTCCCGCAGCGCTTATCGCATCGCAACGATATCCGGAATGAACCAGAACCCCCTTCGTTGGACCCGCTCCGCTTGCGATTGTAGCTCCTAGCGGAAGATCCCGTGTTTCTAGGAGGTGCTCTCGGGCAGTAGGATCAATGCAAGGGCTGAACGGCCGAGACCACCGAGTTTGCAGGTGCAGAGTGTGTCGCGCTGTCTCGCATGCCCCACGCCCCTGCTGGGAAACCCTGCGCCGCTCGAGGCCGCGCTGACAGAGCGCTCGCTGTGAGATCCATTGGCCGGCGATTCGGGCCCGAACCCTGTCGGTGGAGCGGCTGTTCGTGTTCGATCTGAATATGGCAAGCGGCGAGGCGCCTGGCTGACGCCTTCCGGGCTTGGCGCGAGCCCCGCATCTCGCGCGATTGGGAGTGCAAGCTGCTAATTCGAACCGGTTAGCGTGGCCCCGCGGGGCACCTCCTGGAGAGCGGCGCCCGCCTGGTCCAGCAGTCGCAGAGGTCTTCTAGTAGCCCAGATAGACGGTCTTGTAGTCCGTATAGAACTCCAATGCCACGGGGCCTTGTTCCTTGGGTCCGAAGCTCGACTCCTTCGAGCCGCCGAACGGCAGCTGGTACTCAACCCCGGCGCTGGGGAGATTCACCGTGATCAGGCCGGCCTCGATGCGGTTGACGTATTCGAAGATCCGCGACACATCCCGTGTCTGGATCGAAGCCGACAGGCCGAAGTCCGTCTTGTTGGCAATGCGCATGCAGTCCTCGAAGTTGGCCGCGCGCATCACGCCGAGCACGGGGCCGAAGACCTCCTCTTGCGCGATCCGCATGTCCTCGCTGACTTCGCTAAAGACCGTGGGCTGGAAGAAATGTCCCTTGGCGTGCTCGCCCTCCGACAGGACATGCCCCCCGCACTCAAGCTTTGCGCCCTCCTCTTCGGCCAGGCGGCAGTACCTGTCATTCGTCTGGAGCTGGTCGTGATCGATCGCCGGGCCGATCTGGACCCCCTCGTGCAGGCCGTTGCCGACCTTCAGCTTCTTGGTGGCTTCGACCACACGGGCGAGGAACTCGTCGTGAATGGTGGTCTCGACGATCACGCGGCTGGTGGCCGTGCATTTCTGGCCCGTGGAGAACATCGCGGCGTTGATGGTGTTCGCCACCGCCTTGTCCATGTCGGCGTCAGCCAGCACGATGGTCGGGTTCTTGCCTCCCATCTCCAGCTGGATGCGCAGCCTCCGCTCCGATGCCTGGGCGTGCAGGGCTTGGCCGACCGGGACCGAGCCCGTGAACGACACCGCTTTCACCGGCTCGGCGTTCACCATCGCGTCGCCGACCTCGCCGCCCGAGCCGCAGATCAGGTTGACCACGCCCTTGGGAATTCCCGCTTCGTGGCAGGCCTCGGCGAGCCGCCAAGCACATAGCGGTGCTGCAGTCGCCGGCTTGACCAGGACCGTGTTGCCTGCAACCAAGGCGGGAGCTAGCTTCCACGCTGGGATGGCGCTCGGAAAATTCCAGGGGTTGATCTGCGCGACCACACCGAGCGGTCGCCGGACTGCGTACATGAACACACGGTCGCGCTCCGAGGGGACTTGGATGCCGGGGATTCGTGAACCCTCTCCCGCGAAGTAGCGGAAGATATTGATCGAGCGCATCGTCTCGCCCTTGGCTTCCGGCAGGGTCTTGCCCTCCTCGCGAGTCATCTCTGTCGCGAGCGTGTCGAGATTGCGCTCAAGAATGTCAGCGACCTTGTATAGGTAGGCGCCGCGCGCCGGTCCGGTGAGTGACGCCCATGCCGGGAACGCTTCTTGCGCCCCCTCTGCGGCCACGTTAACGTCGGCTTGGTTCGCCTTGCAAAACAGCCCGACCTGGTCTCCCGAATCGGCTGGGTTCACGTTTTCGAACAAGCGGTCGCTATAGACCCACTCGCCATCGATGTAGTTCGGGTACGTTCTTGATTCGCTCATGGACAGTCTCTGCAGGACGGGTGTCGCGGGTTGCCGACGGCCGCGCGTGCCAACCGGCAAAAACCCATCATCGCACGGCGCCGGGACTCGTCCTCCGGCCGGTCGCTGAAGCAGGAACACGACCGACTCGCGGCAGGACCGCCGTTTGGTCAAAGCCTCCGCTGGGCCTGGATCGGCATGCGCGAGCTATGGCGCTCCACGCAGCCGAGTGCGGGCGAGCTGCGGGTCAGGCGTTCGCTTTGAGGTAGGCGTCCCGGCTCGCCTCGGACTCGAAGTAGTGCACCGTCTTGCCGACCTTGCTGCGGACTGCGTGAGCCGGATCGATGTAAGTGCCCGTCTGCGGGTCGCGAACCAACTTGCCGCCGCCGCTCGCCCTTTCGGCGGAATCGCCCTGCTGCGCCTTGGGTCCGCCAGCGTCGGCTTTGACCTTGCGCAGCATGATTCGGCTGATCTCGCGGATCAGGTTGCGCACGATGGCGAGGCCGATCACGCCGACCACCAGCAATAGGATGTTACGAAGTCCCATCCGAGTCCCTC
The DNA here is from genome assembly GCA_022824585.1 of Bryobacterales bacterium. Classification (GTDB taxonomy): domain Bacteria; phylum Acidobacteriota; class Terriglobia; order Bryobacterales; family UBA6623; genus VXMF01. The sequence goes on from JAJDZN010000213.1 coordinate 19,445, forward strand.
TAGGGTAGCCGCTCCGCCTGGCAACCAGGCGGAGCGGCGCACCCAGCCAAATGACCGCGCGGCCTGTGCGCTTAGTTCCTGCTGCGCCGCTTCTTGGGCTGCTCGAAGGTGGTCTCTAGCTTGCCGCTCAGGCTCTGCACCATAGCCTGTGCGCTGGCCGCGTACGGACCTTGTGGATCGAGTTCCAAGTACTTCTGGTAGGCCTCGACCGTTCCCTCGGCGGGGATGACCGAACCGTCTTCCTTCATCTGTGCCGTTCCGACGAGGACCGTGGCCAGCTGGTAGTAGGCGTTCGCGAAGTCGGGCTGCACGTCGGTGGCCTTGCGGAACGCGTCGATCGCACCCTGCGTGTTGCCGGTGTTGACCATCGTGGCGCCGAGGTTGAAGTAGTAGGTCCCGGCGTTGTCAGGCGCCATCTGGGCAGCCTTTTCCAGTTCTGCGGTGCCTTCGTCGATCCGCTGCAGGCGTATTAGCAGCAGGCCGAGGTTGTTGTGGTACGCCGGATCGGGCTCCAGCTCGATCGCCTTGCGGTAGGTCGTGATCGCTTCCTCGCCGACTTGGTCCCGCTCGGCTCCGGTCTTGGTGCTGACCAAGCCGCTGAGGGCCTCGGCCATATTGCCCCAGATGACGTGCTGGTCGCCGTCGATTTCGAGCGCCTTCCTGAAGTGCTGCACTGACACGTCGAAGTCTTTCAGGCGCTTGGCTTCCATGCCCGCGTTGAACGTCTCGTTCAGTTCCTTGTTCTTGCTGATCTGTTGCTGGCGGGCCTTGAGCGCTTTCTCGTACTCCTTGCGCTGCTGCTCCGACATGGCCGCCAGTTGATCCTTGGTCGGGCCCGCTCCGGACGACTGAGCCGCTTGGGCCTCCCGCTGGATCTCTCCCAAGTCGAAGTCCAAGGGCTTGTCTTCGCCAAGCTTGATCTGATAGCCGTTGATGCTGTAGACCTGCTTGCCGTCGACCTCCAGCCGGACCGTGTACTGGCCAAGGGGGAGACCGGCGTGGAAGTAGTTCCCCTTCTTGTTGGTCTTGACCTTGTAGTTGCCGCGCACGCCGACGCGCTCGATGAAGACCATGGCATTGCGCAAGCCTTGGCCGTCCGTGTCTAGCACGCGGCCTCGCAGCTGACCTGTCTGCGCGAACGCGGACGAGGCCAGAAGAGTGAGAAGGAGGGCTGCGAGAATGCAGCCGCGAAGTGTTCTGCTTGTCATGATCGAAGCTCCTGTTGCAGAGAGGCTGTAGCCTAAGATTAGCCTACAATACTGCGGCATGGGGATGGAAGGATAAATTTGCCTGTGCCCGCGGCTGAGGGTGCGGAAGTCCATTGAAAGCTCCTCCCCCAGGAACCTTCGGCGCGTTCACCGACAACGACCTGTCCCCGGAAGACTTCCGCAGGGCGGGGCACGCCGTCGTCGACTGGATCGCCGACTACTATGCGCATCCCGAGCGGCAGCGCGTGCTGCCCGATGTGCTGCCGGGTCAATTGGTGGACAAGCTCCCGTCGAGCGCGCCGCAGCAGGGGGCTTCCCATGAGGAGATCCTCGCGGACTTCGAGCGCCTGGTGGCTCCGCACTTGGTGCATTGGAACCATCCTGGGTTTATGGCGTACTTCGCAGCCGGGGGTTCGCGTCCCGGCGTGCTGGCCGATGCGCTCGCAGCGGCCGTGAATAATGTCGGCCTGCTGTGGTACTCCTCGCCGGCGCTCGCCGAGCTCGAGCAAGTCACTACGCGCTGGCTGTCTGCCGCCATGGGCCTGCCGGAGGAGTGGTTCGGCATGATCCATGACTGTGCGTCGATCGCCACCTTTCATGCGGTGATCGCCGCTCGCGAGCTCGCCGCCGCCAAGGCTCGCGAATCCGGTGCCGAGCTTGACCTGAACCGGATCGTGATGTACACGTCTGAGCAGGCCCACTCCTCAGTCGAGAAGGCCATGAGCGCGCTCGGGCGCGGCGCCGAGGCGTGCCGCAAGATCCGCTGCGACGACCGTTACGCGATGCGTCCTGACGAGCTGGAGCGGGCCATCGCGTCAGACCGTAGCGCCGGCCTGTCTCCGATTGCGATAACCGCGACTGTGGGCACGACCGCGTCGACAGGCATCGACCCAGTGCCGGAGATTGCCGACATTGCGGCTGAGCACGGGCTCTGGCTGCACGTGGACGCGGCCTACGCGGGAGCAGCCGCGATCCTGCCGGAGATGCGACGCCACTTTGCCGGCTGCGAGCGCGCCGACTCGTTCGTCATCAACCCGCACAAGTGGCTGTTCGTCCAGATGGACTGCTCGGTGTTCTACACGGCCCGCCCGGAATGCTTGCGCAGCGCGCTCTCGCTGACTCCGGAATACCTGCGCAGCGCGACCTCGCGCGCCCCGCAGGCGCAGCGGAGTGGGCAGGATGCCCGGGCGGTCAACTACATGGAGCACTCGATCGCGCTGGGCAGGCGGTTTCGCGCGCTCAAGCTCTGGTTCGTCCTTCGCAGCTTCGGAACCGAGCACCTGGCGAGAGTCCTCCGCGAGCACGTCCGGCTGGCCCGCCTACTCGCCGACTGGGTGGCGGAGGCCCCGGACTTCGAACTCCTGGCCCCGGTCGACTTTTCGCTGGTTTGCTTGCGCTACATGCCGGAGGGCGCGAGCGAGGCCGAGACCGATGCCGTCAACGAGCGGCTGCTGCGCGCGGTAAACGCCACCGGGGAGTTTTTCCTCTCGCATGCCAAGCTGGAAGGCCGTTACACGATCAGGGTGGCCATCGGCAACATCAGCACTACGGAGGCGCATGTCCGCCGACTGTGGGAGCTGCTCCGAGGCCTGGCGGGGCATTAGCCCCGGGCGGCGCCCTGAATTGTCCGAGCTGGATGGCCGGCTAGGTCCCACCTCGAGACTTGGCGCGTAAGCTCGGATCCATCCAACGGGAAATCCAGCCACTGGCGTTTGTCGCGGTGTCAGCTCCGATGTCGAGACTTCAAAACAGATACTTGAGCCCGAATTGGATCCTGCGGGGCTCCCCGGCCCGGTTGATCGTGCCGGTGGCTGCCCGCAGCATTCCTCCAACCGGCTGTCCGAACTGAGGCGTGTTGGTAAAGTTGAACGCTTCGAAGCGGAATTGCACGGTGTGCCCTTCCCAAGGCATCCGAAAACGTTTGCCTAGCATGAAGTCGAAGTTCCTGCCCCCAGGGCCGCGCAATACATTGCGACCGTTCGTTCCATAGACACCCGGTTCGCTGACCACGAAGGCCGATTGATCGAACCAGTTGTCGATGGTCGGATTGCTCAGTACGCCGCTGCCCACGCGGTTGCCGCGATTGGTGGTGCCCGAGTTCTGCGGGTCGCCTGGGAAGGTCACCTCGAACGGGAATCCCGTTCTCAGCGACACCAGTCCGCCCACCTGCCAGCCGCCCAAGATTGCGTCTGCTGCGCCGCCCCAGTTGGAGCCGATCGCGCGGTCCTTGCCGAACGGCAGCTGCCAGGTGAAGCTGCTCGTGAAGCTCTGCGTCATGTCGATATTCGCGCTCGCGCGCTCCGCTCCGCGGTCGTAGTGATTCGCTACGTTGAACAGGCCGGTGTCTAGGAACTGAGTGTTGTTGTCGATGTTGTGCGACCACGTATACGAGGTCAGGAACGTCACCCCCTTGCTGAAACGCTTTTCAAGGCGCGTGACCAATGCGTTGTAGCTGGCATTCGCGCCGGGTTCCCCGAGAGTGACGCCTGTCCGCTGCGGCCGCAGCCGCCTCCGCCTCGCAGGGATGGTCGGGTGCGGCCCTGGGTTGTTGATATCGAACCGATACTGCATGAAGTGCGTGCTCGAGCCCTGGTAGCCGATGATCCAAACGGTGTTCTCGGGCAGCTCTCGTTGAATGTCGATGAACCACTGCGAGGCATACTGCGTCGGCTGGCTGCGATAGGAGGCCGAGGCACCGGTATTCGGCAGCGGTTCCGCCGCGGGAAGCGTTACGGGCAGGAATCCGTCCTTGACGAGTGTCACTGGAGTGATGTTGTCGAAGGTGGGTGTGATGATCTCGGTAAAGTCGGGCACCTGCCGGGACCAGGCCGAGCCGTCCGTAACGATGTCTCCCTCGCCATAGAAGATCCCGCCGCTCGCGCGGATCACGGTCTTCTCGTTGAGGCGGTAGGCGATTCCCACGCGAGGCGCGAAGTTGTTGAGATCGTTCTCGCAGCCGCAGTCGCTGCCGTCTTCCGGACGGTCCCAGTACTCTTCCTGTCCCGCAGGCAGGCCGTTGTAGGCAGTGATGTAGTTGCTCACGCCGGTGCGGCCGGGAATATGCCCCTTCGGGTAGTAGCCCCGATTGAACAGTTCCCAACGCAGGCCCAAGGTCAACGTCAGCCTGGGCGTCACCTTCCAGTCATCCTGGACGTAGATTCCCGTATAGGGCACGACCGCATTCTCGCCCGCCGGGTTGCCCACCCGGGTCTGCCCCACTGTGCCTAGCATCATCTCTGCGAGACCGTTCCCCGTGCGAGCCCGGCTGCGGCCGATGTTCGGCTGCTCGGCCGTGAAGACCCGATTGAACAGGAACTGCCCCCGCCGGAACCGCATCGCTTCTCGAAAGATGTTGAGACGCCGGTAGTCGAACCCGAACTTGATGCCGTGGTTCCCCTTTTGCCACAACAGGTTGTTCACGATCTGAATGTTGTCCATGTTGTTGATGTTCGGCCAGCAGCACGGGGTTCCGAGATTGTTGTAGCCATTGATATTGAAGAAGCTGAAGCCTTGGTCAAAGCCATCCCCGAAGGTATCGCCCGGAGCGCCCTTGATTCCGAGCGTCGCGTTGAGCGGCTCTTGGATCAGCGTGTCGAAACGCGTTGGGAAGTGGGTGAAGCCGAAGCGCGCTTCATTGTGCAGCGTCGGCGAGAACGAGTGCGTCCAGTTGAAGGCCAGGTTGTCGCCGTTCAGGTCGACCGTCTGGCCGCCCTGCCCCCCGGCTTCGACCGGCAAGGGGCTTTGGTTCACGCGGAACTGGCGGCGTATGCTCATGCGGAAGAAGAGGCGGTCGCTGTCGCTGAGGTTGTGGTCGACGCGAAAGTCGTACTGGTCGGTGTCGTCGGCGTCGGACGGAGCCCGGAAGTAGTTGTTGAACCCGAACTCCCGCCCTTCGATATTGGACGCCGGGTAGCGCGACAGCAGGGGTGTGCTGACCGGATCGAAGCGGCTTGCGGGGATCGTATTGTTCGGGAACGGTTCGCGGCTAGCGTCCGCGCCGGTGCCCACGGTGGTTGCCGGGTCGAAGATCTGGTTGAAGTTGGTGCGCTCCATCGAGAAATCGCCGCTGCGTGCAAGGCCGCTGGGAACTGTGGCCAGGAAACTCCTTCCCAGTCGAATGCGGGTGCCCTGGTAGCTGAAGAAGCCGAATGTTTTGTTCTTGATGATCGGGCCGCCCAGGGTGCCTCCGAACTGGTTCTGGCGCAGCGTGGGCTTTTCGGCCCCGGAGCGGTTGGCGAAGAAGTTTGTGGCATCAAGCTTTTCGTTCCGGACGAACTCGAATAAGCTGCCATGCAGTTCGTTCGATCCGGACTTGATCGACACCAAGACCTTTGGCCCCATGCGGAATCCGTACTCGGCGGACATATTGTTCGTCACGACCTTGAACTCGCCGACCGCGTCGACGGAGGGCTTGCTGGCCTGGGCCTCGAAACCCAGCGGTCCGCCGCCGGCGCGCGATCCATTGTCGATACCGTCGATCATCACGTTGTTCTGGTAGCCGCGCATGCCCATCCCGACAAAGCCCGCCTCGTTGCGGCCGGGGCGCGTGCCCGCTCCCACCGTCGCGCCGGGAAGAATGCCGACAGAAAGCTGGGCGAGTTCCAGGTAGTTTCGCTTGTTCAGCGGCATCTCGACGATGCGTTGGTTCTCGATGACCTGCCCCATGGCGGCCTGTTCTGACTCGAGCAACGCCGCCGCAGCGGAAACCTCGACGACTTCCGCGACGGTTCCCACAGACAGGGTGAAGTCCACGCGAGCGATCTGCTGCACATCGAGCTTGAGATTCTCGCGGGTCGATGGCGCGAAGCCCTCGGTTCGGGCAGTCAGAGAATAAGTGCCCGGACTTAGAAACGGGACAGAGTACAGGCCGGTCTCGTTCGACTGGGCCTCGTATTCCACGCCCGTAGCCACGTTCGTCACTGTCACGTCAGCGGCCGGAATGACGCCGCCGGTGGAGTCTGTGATGACTCCTTGGATGCCCGAATTCTGGGCGAAGCAAATTGTCGTTGCGACAGTGCAGAGCGCGATGAAGCGAAGCAAGAATGCGGGTGACATGGTGGCCTCCTTTCGCTTGAGATCTTCGCGTCTCCCGCCCGAATCGTCAAGGGGGCTAGGAGCAGTTTCTTGGTCGAGTGCCCGTGCGACATTCCGGATTAGATGCTGCAGCTTGTGTGCCTAGCCTAATGTTGGCGTTTACCGGCGTTTCAGAGACCGTAACGACAGCTGCGGGCCGTGATTGGCCAGCCCTCGCTGCCAGAGATTGCAAAGCCGTGCCGCCCCCATCCGGTGCCGGTGTACAATCACCTTCGGGAATCAGGCATGTGTACTCGGATCGCCTACTTGGCAGCCTTGGTCTTAGTCAGCGCTCTGTGCCAGAGCCCACTCCACGCCACCGTCGAGCAGGCGCGTGAATTGGAGCGGGCGGGCCAGCCCCTCGAGGCACGGCGCGTGCTCCAGGATACCGCGAGGGACCAGCAGGGAGATAGCGAAGCGCTGTTGGCGAGAGCGGACTTCTTAGATCGCTACGGCGACCCGGCTGCTGTCGAGGCATATTTGGCGGCGCTGGCCTCGATCGGGCCGGAAGATTCCGGGACCGCTGCCGAGCTGCGCCGCCGGATCGCGGTTGCCGCCCTGTCGCACGGCGATGCGGAGCAGGCCAAGGCCGCCTTGGCGGCGTTGCAAGCAGCGGGCGAAGGCAGCCCCGGGGTTGACGGGCTGCTGCAACCGCTGACCGCGCCGGAAGCTACGGATTTCATCGAGGTGCCCGGCACGCTGGACTCGTTCAGCCGGATGGCGGCGCTGTCCACCGATCTCTCGTCCGATCTCATCCTGCCCTCGCTTGGCCGGACGATTTTCGCCGGCGGCTACCATGCCTCCGGCGGTGGCGCCACGTTCGAGCCGACCGAGTATCTCCGCCTGCTGAAGCAGTACTTGACCCAAGCGAGGGAGCTCGCGGCATTCGCCGGTGACGACAACACCATCAGCATCGCGGTTTGCGAATCGGCCGAGACGGCGCAGCTGCTGAAGATCATCGGCTACCGCTTGCGCGGGGAGTGCGGCCCGGCAGCCGTGCTCGAGACGGTCAACCCCTCGCGGGCGTTTCTCGCCATCGATTCGGCCTTCCCGCTGGCGGACTTGGAACTGGCGTTCCGCCGAGGCGAGCCGTTCAGCTACCAGTTCGGCCCTACGAGACTGCCGGTCCTCTTCGGCCGGGACTACTGGCTGGCAGGGGCCCGGCGCGCCCAAGACAACTTCCTAGACACGTTCATCGACGATCCGGGCCTGGCGCGCCTCTACGTCGCAATGCAAAACCTGCACCGTCCGACCGCCGAGGCCTTGCGGGCCGCCGCTCCGATCGGCGACTTGAAGGACTATGTCCCCGTGCTCGACTTCTTCGGGGCGATGTTCGAGGTCGCCGATGGCGTGGCGGTCACTCCGGGGGGCGCGCGTGCGCGACCCGGCTGGGAACGCCTGGTGGGCGAGCGCGTAAACCAGGGCGGCCAGTTCTTCCAGCGGCTCATCCGTCTCGACGATGGCTGGATGGCGGCGTTCTATGACGCTTTGGCGCGCGTCCAAGGGGACGCCGCGAAGGCTTACTTCCTCGATCCGCCGCGCATCGAGCGCTTCTACCAGGCAGTGCGGGGGAAGGTCACAAGCCCGGGCCCGGCGCGCCCGATCTTTCGTGCCAGTTCCGACTTGATGCTGCTGGCGACGAGACTCGACTTCGATGCTTCGGGCGCTCCGCGCATACCCGGCGGCATCGGGCCGTGGAGGGATTTGTTCGTCGTTCACCCGCACGGCAAATACGACGGCAAGCTGACCGAGTCCGCCACGCGCTGGACGCAGGCCGACGATGTCATCGAGGCCATGTTCGCTCTCTCGCGCAAGGCGATCGAGAACGAGCCGCTGCGCATGTTCCTGGCGATCTCGGACTTGGATCGCAACCGCTCCACGCCGCTATCAGCCGACACCGTCGCGCGGATGATTCGGGCATTCCCGGACCACGGACACCAGTTCGCCCTCTACAGCGACTCTCCCAATCTCGCCGAGGCAACCATCGCCGCGCACCTCGACACGATGGCGCGCCTGGACAAGATCGGCAACGTCCTGCGTCGCGCCAACTCCATCGGCGTCCTGCAAGCGCAACTTGCGCTGTGGCAAGTGCTGCGCCGCAACGGCGCGATTCCGCCGGAACGGGCCGATTCGTCGATGCAGGCCCTGCTCTCGGCCGCCTCGGGCGCGACCGATTCGCAGGGGGTGTTCGAAGCGGGGCGCGCCGGCGTGCTGGCGCTGCTGGAAGCAGCCGGGCGAGACGCTGCCGATCCGCAGGAGGCGCTGCTGGACCTGTTGGTGGGCGAGGCCGCCGAGGGCGAGCAAGAGGCGCGGAGCGAGGTGCTGGCCCGCGTGAACCAGCTCCTGGTTCTGCAACGGCTGGTGCCGCTGGACACGTTGTTCGACCTGGCCGACCACCTCGAGCGCGTCTCGCGCGGCGAGGCGTTCAACGTGGCCATGGCCAACCGCCTCTCGGAGAGCATTTCGGACATCCGGCTGCCGCGCTCCGTGCTATCCGTCGAAGAGGCCAACGCCATGGCGCGCGGCCACTGGGTCGACCGCCACATCCAGAGGCAGCGAAACCTCAACCTGCGGCGGGCGGTGGATCGGGCGCAGGGCAATCCCAGGCGGCTGCTGTCGATTCGCGGGGAACTGGCGCCGATACTGCGCGACTCGCTGGTCGGCATCGCGTACGCGCTGTATTCGCCGCCCGGGGCCGAACTGATCCGTGCCAACCCCTTGTTCGTGCGCAGCCACGACTTCCTCGGTCCTGAGAGCAAGTACAGCTGGTCGCGGGCTCGCATGCAGTCGACCGGCTGGCCCAGCAGCGGCGGCGGCCGCCTGATGGGCTCGCTCGTCTCGCTGCCTTACGAACTGGCGTCGGCAGAGCAGAACTTCTTGGTCCCATCCAACCGGCAGGCCCTGATATGGCAGGACTTGGCGCCGCAGATGTTGCTCGGCGCCACCCTGCCGCGCTGGTGGGGCGTCCGCCCCGCAGACCTGCACTACGTGGGGCTGCACCTGCGGCTGTCGCGTTCCCTGCTCGCCCAGGCTGCTTTTGACGAAGACTTGGCCGGGCCCGTCTTGGGCCAGCTGCGGACGCGGGTGGAGCCGTCCCGCATCTGGAAGATCGAAGACTCCTTCAGGCGCGGGCGCGTGCGCGAGGGAATCGAGATCGTCACCCCGGCCGAACTCTTCGATCTGGCGTGTCGGCTGCGCGAGTCCCACGGCGAGCGACTGGAGTCGCTGGGGCGGCCGTATGTCGCGGCCATCGCGGAGCTGGAGAGCCGGGACCCGCAACGCCACAACGAACGCCAGACTGGTCAGATGTTCGGGATGCCGCACCCGCGCCTGGCGCACTCCTATCGCCTAGAGCTGCTGCACCTGCCGCTGTTTCCTACGTTGATGGGGTTCTCGAGCCGCATTCTCGCGGAAAGCTGGGAGTCCAACAACCTGTTCTGGGCCGCGCTGTCTGACGAATTGCACATCGCTCCGGCGCAACTCAACCTGCTGATTCCCCAGTGGACGCAGCGTACGCTGGAGCGCATCTTCGCCACGCATCTGGACGACTGGCCGGCCCTGTGGCGCTCGTTGCGGATCATCGCCGACCAAGTGCGCCAGGAGAGCGGCCCCAGCAGTGCCGCTAGCGCATCGTCCGCAGGGACTCCCCGGGGCGATTGATGCAGGTTCCAAGGTGCGAAGCTGATACTAAGAAAATGAGCGATTGCAGGCTAGATCGAGCGGGGCCCGGCGCTGGCCTCCGGCTGGGCATTGCCGCCGCAACCTTGCTGGGCATGTGGCAGGCAGCGCCCGGCCTGCGCGGGCAGGTGCCGGAGGCACTCGGCGAACCGGCGGCCCTGTTCGAGGTCGAGGTCGACCTCGTCATGCTGAACATCGCAGTCACGGACCCGCGCGGTCGTTACATACAGGGCTTGACACCGGAGGACTTCCGGATCACCGAGGACGGCGTCCAGCAGACGATCGCATCGTTCGGCGAGGGCAACGTCGCCCCTCGGCGCATCACCAGGACCGGCGTGCGCCCCGGGCCGGTCGCTGGCGAGGCCGAGCTCTCGATTCCCGAAGCGATCGCGGGCCAGTTGGTCGGCACGAACGTATTCGTGCTCTTCGACACCAGCAATTTCATGTACCGCAGCTTGGTCTACGCCGAGGACGCCATCGCGGACTTCATCCGCGGACTCGACGGCGCCGACTCGGTCGCGGTGTACTCGTTCAGCCGCAACCTGACCAGGCATGCCAACTTGTCGGCGGACCACGATGACGCCTTGCGCGGCTTGCGCAGCTCCGTGGCGGGAGACGAGACGGCCCTGTACAACTGCCTCTTGCTGACGCTGCGGGACGCGGCCAGGGTGTCGGGGCGCAAGGTCATCATCGTGTTCTCCAACGGCCCCGACAATGCCAGCGCGGTCTCTCCGGACGATGTCGGCGCCATTGCCGAGGACGAGGGCGTGCCCATCTATGTCATCAGCACGCGCGCGCTCAATCGCGACCCGATCTCGAGCAACGCCTTTCGAAGGATCACGCAGCGCACGGGCGGCAAGGCCTATTTCGCCAAGACGTGGCAGCGCCAGTCCGAGGCGTTCGTCGAAATCCGGGACGAGCTGGCCAGCTCCTACACGGTGACGTACTACCCCGAGGCGAACCCCAATCGCGGCTGGCGCAGCATCCAGGTCGAACTCGTGGGCCCTGGCCAGCAGCGCTACCGTGTCCGCACGCGCGCGGGCTACCGACCGAAGCTGTAGCCTCGCCGGGCTGGGCTTGGGGTTGCAGAGACATGTCGCTGCACGTCATCCAACGGCTCCAATCCAACGGCTACAAGGCCTACTGGGTGGGCGGCTGCGTGCGCGACGAGCTGCTGGGGCGCCCGATCAAGGACCGCGACGTGGCGACGGACGCCCGGCCGGACCAGGTCGTTCGACTGTTCAAGGGCGCGCGTCGCGTGGGCCAGCGCTTCGGCGTGGTGCATGTCCGTGACGACGGCGGGTTCACAGAAGTGGCGACGTTTCGCCGCGAGGGCCCCTACAGCGATGGCCGCCGGCCTGACAAGGTGTCCTACAGCAAGGATCCCGCGGAAGATGCGATTCGGCGCGACTTCACGGTCAACGCCCTGTTCTACGACCCGGTTTCGAAGCAGCGCCTGGACTTCACTGGAGGAGCGGCCGATCTCGAGAGCCGGTTGATCCGGGCTGTCGGTTCGGCCGAAGAGCGCTTCCGCGAAGACCACCTGCGGATGCTGCGCGCCGTGCGGCTGGCTGCCAGCCTAGGGTTCGAGATCGAGGCCGGCACGATGGCGGCGATCCGCGATAACGCCGCCGCCCTGCGGGCCGTGGCGGCGGAGCGAGTGCGCGACGAGCTGGGTCGAATCTTGACCGAGGGAAGCGCGCGGCGCGGATTCGAGCTGTTGCGCGAAAGCGGGCTGCTGGAGCAGTTGCTGCCGGAGGTCGCAGCCCTCAGGGGCGTTGAGCAGCCGCCCCAGTACCATCCCGAGGGCGACGTGTGGACCCACACGATGCTGATGCTGGAGGGGCTGCGACGGCCTTCGCTGGCATTGGCGTGGGGGGTCCTGTTGCACGACGTGGGCAAGCCCGAGACGTTCACACGGGCGGACCGCATCCGCTTTCACGGGCATGTCGGGCGCGGCGTCGAGCTTGCGGAGGCAATCTGCAAGCGGCTGCGGTTTTCCAACGCCATGAGACAGCACGTATTGGCGCTGGTGGCTAATCACATGAAGTTCGCGCACGTGCAGGACATGCGCCGTTCCAAGCTGCGGAGCTTCGTCGAACAGCCGGACTTCGAGGATCACCTAGAGCTGCACAGGCTCGATTGCCTTTCCAGCCACGGCCTGCTGGACAACCACGACTTTGCTGCGCGGCACTTCGAGCAAGTCCAGGCGGAAGAGCCGTTTGTCCCGCTGCTGACGGGCCGGGATCTAATTGCCGCAGGGTATGAGCCCGGCCCTGTCTTCGGCAAGGTTCTCACCGAGGTGCGCGAGCTGCAGCACGAAGGCGTGCTCACGGACCGCGAGCAGGCGCTGGCCTTCGCGGCCGAACGGCTCGCCGTTCCGGGCTAGGCAGACACTAGCCGCGACGAGTGTCCGCCAGATCACGCGCTCTTGCGTTTGGCAAGCAGGCTGTCGATGGACCAAGGGCCGGAGCCGTTGGCCCAGAAGAAGAGGAACACAAAGCAATACAGGACGGCTGTCTCTCCTCTGTTGAGCAGAGGCAGGAAGGCATTGAAGCCATGTGCGATGAAATAGGCCGCCGCCATCAGGCCCGAGCAGAGGAAGGCGACCCAGCGGGTCTGCCAGCCGAGCACGATGAGGGTCCCGCCGATGATCTCGATCACAGCCGCGATCAGGGGCAGGGTGCCGTCCCTAGGGCCTACGCCGCCGAGCCCGAACAGCTTCTGATAGCCGTGCGGCACGAACAGGAAGCCGGTCATGATGCGCAGCAGCGCGTGGGTTGCCGATGGCCAGTTCACTTTCGTCTCCTTCGATACTGTGCTTGATCAGGCCGCTGCGCCCTTACAGGCCGAGCAACCGATCCACTCTCCGGCCCAGATCGGCCAGGTAGGCGCGGTCGCCGCCGCGCAATTCCACTGTTGCCTCGGCGTTGTAGCCGACCGCGGCGAAAGCCTCGCGCACCGCCGGCCAATCGACATCGCCATCGCCGAGGTTGACGAAGCCGTCGCGGCGCGAGTAGTCCTTCAGATGCACCTTGACGATGCGGTCGCCCAGTTCGTGGATCCAGTGCTCCGGCACAGCGTAGTGAACAATATTGCCGACATCGAAGTAGGCCCGGACCATGGGGTGGTTGAACTCGTCAATGTACTGCCGGAAGTCGCGGGCCGTGAGCAGGAACTTGTTCCAGACATCTTCCACGGCAATCATCACGTCGTGTTCTTCGGCCAGCGGGATGAGCTTGCGGATTTCGGCTTGAGAGCGCTCCCAGGCTTGTTCGTACGTCGTGTCCGAGCGCACGACTGCCGGGACCAGCAACACGGCGTTGGCGCCATAGAGCTTGGCTTGGCGCATCGACGCCCGCATGCCGACGACGCAGGCTTCGACCTCTGCCGGGTCCGGCGAGGACAGGGGGTGGCGCCAGTGTGTCTGGTTCATCACCGAGTGGATGCGCAGGCCTGCGGCTTGAGCTGCGTCGTGGATCGCTTGCGCATCGGCGTCGTCCTCGACCGCGCGGACCTCCATCGACGTGAACCCGACCTCGACGGCCAGCTTGAAGCGGTCGACCAGTTCCAGGTCCTTGGGCAGCATGCTGTCGATGAGGGCGCGCTCGATCTTGTGGTTGTCGCCCTGCAGGGGCAGTGCGGCGGAAGCCAGAGCAGCCATCATCCATTCGCGTCTTCGCATGTGCCGTAGATTCAGCCATAACGACCTCTGCTGTCAAGTGTGCCCGGTCTGATACGCTCAACTACGCCGTTGGCGTTGGCGAACGCCGACGCCAAGGAGTCCCTGTCTTGACAAGCACGATAAAGATCGCCTTGCTGGCCGCGGGCAGCATGTCCGCCGGAACCCTCAGCGCGCTGGATTGCGCCGCCTTGACGGATCTGAAGCTCCCCGACATCCGCGTCCAAGAGGCTGTAGCCTCGCAGGGCGAGGAGGGTCAATCCGAGAACTTGCCCGAGGGAGTGTCTTCACGCTCGCCGCGCGCCACAGTGCCGCACTGCAAGGTCAGCGGCGTGATCGGCAGCGAAATCCGCTTCGAGGTCTTGTTGCCGGACGATTGGAACGGCAAGTTTCTCATGGGAGGGGGCGGCGGCTTTGTCGGCAGTCTCGGCTACCAGGGGCGCTTCTCGGTGAATCGCGGGTACGCCACAGCGGCGACCGATACCGGCCATCAGGGCGATGGCATCCGGGCGGAGTGGGCCCACGGACAACCGGAACGTCGGATCAACTACGGCTACCTCGCCGTGCATCGAACGACCGAAGCGGCCAAGGCGATCGTCCGAGCCTACTACGGTGAACCGGCCGAGCGGGCGTACTTCATGGGCTGCTCGAACGGCGGTCGACAAGCCATGATGTCCGCCCAGCGCTTCCCCGACGACTTTGACGGGATAGTTGCCGGGGCGCCGGCTCACGACTTCAGCGGCGTGCTCGCCGCCTTCGCCTACAACATGCAGCGCATCTTCCCCGATCCCGGTGCTCTGACCGAGCCTGTCATCACGCCACAGAACCGACGGTTGCTCGAGTCTGAGATCCTCCGTCGCTGCGATGCTGGCGATGGCGTCGAGGACGGCTTCCTCAACGATCCGCGAGATTGTGACTTCAAGCTGAGCGACCTACCGATTTGCGCCGGCGAGGCGCCGTCGGACAACTGCCTCACGATCCGCCAGCGCGAGGCGATTGCAGCGGTCTATAGCGGGCCGCGCAACGCCGACGGACAGATCTATCCGGGCTTTCCGTTCGGTGGCGAGTCCGCGCCCGGGGCTTGGGAAGGCTGGATCACCGGACCTAGCCGTCGCTTGATGACCGCCTACGGGGAGCCGAGCTCGCAGTTTGGGTTCTCTACGCAGGGCTTCAAGTACTTGATATTCCAAGATCCCGAGTTCGACTACTCCACATACGATTTCGACGCCTATGGCAAGGACGCAGCGCATCTTGAAGGGTTCTTGGACGCCACCGATCCTGACCTGACCGGCTTCAGGCAGGCTGGCGGCAAGCTGTTGCTCTGGCACGGCTGGTCAGATGCAGCGCTCACGGCGCTGGGCTCGATCGAGTACTTCGAGGCGGCCGAGGCACTGGACCCGAACGTCCGCGACTATTTCCGCTTCTACCTCATGCCTGGGGTCTTTCACTGTGCGGGCGGGCCCGGACCTGATCGCGTCGACTGGTTGGACGCGCTGGAGAGCTGGGTTGAAGATGGCGACGCTCCGGATGCCCTGACTGCAGTCAAGGTCACAGATGGCAAGATCGCCAAAGCCCGTCCGCTGTGCGTGTATCCCGCACGCGCCGAATTCACAGGTGGAGATCCAAATCTGGAGACCAGCTACGCTTGCACGCCACCCTAGGCTGATTTCAACTGTCGGCGTCGCCGCCCCGGGGAATCCGTGGGCGCAGACTAGGCGGACGATGCCGGCACGGTCGTCTTGGTCGCGGTGCCGGAACTCATAGAGCGTGGAGCGCCGATCCTGGCCATCGCCGTTCGTCCGGGAGGGTCGCCGTTCGCTGAGGGACGAACAGAGCTAGACAACGAACAACGGAACGGTGCTCGCTGATTCGCTCACTCAGGCCCAGCAGTTGGCCGGCCTAGACAGGTGCTTCATCGTCGATGAGCGGTCAGAAACGCAAGTTATCTCGGAAATTCGGCGTTCCCCCGGTCTCGATTCGGGCGATCCAGTCTTCGAGCTCTCCATAGCCTGACTCCCAGAAATCCAAGCACAGCGAGAGGTACTCGAGCACAATCTCGGCTTCGCCACGCTTGAGCAATTCCGATGCCAACGCCATGTCCGGCCCGAAAGAGTTCAACTGAGGCGAGCCCGGCGTCTCGCCTGCTGCGATTAGGCGAGATTTTGCCTCTTCTATGTCCCCCTCTAAGAGCGCGATCCGGCCCAGGATAAGGTTGCCGAAGTGGATCCGGTTGCCATGGTTCCAGTCTTCTAAGTTCTCTTCCAGCATCTCCTCGGCGTATGCCCCGGCTTTTTCGATGTTGCCCGCGTGAAATGCTGAAGTGCCGAGATCCGTCAACAGGTATCCGCGTCGCAACTCGTCTGACAGTTCATAGGCGAGTTCGAATTGTGCGAGCGCTCGCTTGGCAGCCTCGGGATCCCACGCGCCACCGCCGAGCATGCTGTCCAAGTGGTAAAGCTGCCCCAGCTGCTTGGCCCAGTCCGGGTCCTCTCGATCAAGGGACTGGGCGTGATGGAGGATCTGGATTGCGAGTTTCCGATCGTCGAGTCGAAAGAAGTGTGCCGCGTGCTGCAAGATCCTTAGGTCGTTCGGATGGTTCTCGAGATGTGAAGACCAAGCGTCCTTGCCTTTCTCGTAGCCTTCAGCCGCAAGGGCTTTCAGGATGAGAACCTCGGGGCTAGCCAGCAGGTTCGCTTCCGGTGCGCTCCTGATCAACCACAGCACATGTGCCACGTGCTTGGCGCGAGCCGCGTCGTTCAGGAACTGCCGGCCGTGGTAGTAACCGACCAAGCGAGCCCGTGTGGACAGATCTTCAGGGCTCTCGACAAGCTGTGATTCGAGAAGTGCGGCCTCGTCCTGCGTGACGTTGCGACCTGCGAAGGCTTCGGGGCGCAGATCCTGTGCGAAAGCCGATAGGCAGAGCCCCGTTCCGACTAGGAGTAGTGCAGCGGAGGATATCAACTTGATCGACACCTTGACGCTTCCTATATCGCCCCCACGAGTTAGTCGCGCGATCACTATTGACCCCGCTTAAGGACTTCAAGTTCCCGAGAGCCTATGCAGCTCGACCCGGCGTGCCCCAGGGTGGTTCGACCGGAACGAAAGCCAGTTTCTTGCCGAGCCCTTCCGGAGCATTGGCGTCGAGCCCGGGAGCGAGGAGGCATCGAACGCAGCGGGTTCCGCATGGGACCGATTCAGGCGGGATGGTTGCTCGCTCGATTGTCCAATTCACTGATCGACGCGCCGGCTTGACCGGTGACTAGTCGACGGATTCCAGCGCATGCGCCACGTCGGCCACGATGTCGTCGGGATCCTCGATTCCGACCGAGAACCGCACCATGTTGTCAGTAATGCCCAGCCTCTGGCGGCGTTTCTCTCCGATGTTTCGGTGGGTGGTCGTGGCTGGGTGCGTGATCAGCGAGTGCACGTCTCCCAGGCTCAGCGTGCGGACCACGAGCCGCAAGGCGTTCATGAAGCGGAACGTCTTCGCTTGATCTGCGTCCAGCACTTCGAAGCTGACGATGCCGCCGGACATCGTTGCCCCCTGCGTGTCCTGATCGAACTGGCGCTCCGCGACGGCCCGATCGGGGTGGCTGGCAAGCCCGGGATAGTGGACAGTGCCTACGCGCGGGTGCCGCTCCAGCGCCCGGGCGACGAGCAATGCGTTGCGGCAGTGCTCCTCCATGCGCATTGGCAGGGTCTTGATCCCCCGAGCGGCCAAGAAACACTGAAACGGTCCGAGGTTCGCCCCGAAGTGGCGGCCGAGTTCCTGCATGTATTCGGCGTCCGCTTCGCCGCAAGCCACGATGCCGCCTAGGACGTCGGCGTGACCGGCCAAGTACTTGGTCACGCTGTGAACGACCACGGTTGCGCCGGACTCGAGGGGACGGCTCATCACGGGCGGGGCAAAGGTCGCATCCACGACTAGCGGCACTCCGCGCCGGGCGGCGATCTTGGCAATCGAATCGATCTGGGGTACGCGCAGGAGCGGGTTGGAAATGGTCTCGATCAGGATGCAGCCAGTCTCGCATTGGTCCAGGGCAGCCTCGAACTGGGCCAAGTCGCACGGGTCGGCGAAGCGCGCCACGAAACCCTGCTGCTCCATCAGCTGCAGCAGCTGGAAGGTCTGGCCGAACAGCACGTTGGCCGCCAGAATCGTCTTCGGCCGGCCGCGCAGGGCGGTGAGCAGTCCGATGTGCATCGCGGCCATGCCGGAACTGCACGCCAAGGCGCTGGCGGCGCTATCGAGGGCGGCGATCTGGCGCTGGAGGGCGTCCGCGGATGGATTGCCGTAGCGCTGGTACACGAACCCGTCGATTTCGCCGTTCGCGACCGCCGTCATGTCGGCGGCGCTCTTGTAGTGGAAGCTGGCGGCGGTTTCAAGCGGGGGCGCCGAGGCCACGAAGCGCTCGTTTTCGCCCGCGCTCCTTGCGCAGGCGTGAATGGCGAGAGTCTGCTGCTTCATGCTTGCTCCAATGCTTGGAGGAGGTCGGCCATGATGTCGTCGATATGCTCGGCGCCCACGGAAAGGCGCACCAGGCCATCGGTGATGCCCAAGGCCATCCGCGCTTCCGGCGTCAGCATGCGGTGCGTTGCGCTTGACGGGTGGAGCCCCAGTGTCGTTAGGTCGCCGATGCTGGCCGAGGTGGCGGCTAGCCGCAGCGAGTCCAAGAACGCGCAGGCACCAGCGCTGCCCCCCTTGACATCGATGCCGACCGCGCCGCCTGCCTCGCCCGGGGGCATCAGCTCGTGCACCGCCGCGGCATCGGGGTGTTGCGGGTCGCCCGGGAAGATGAGCCGCTCGATCCTGGGATGTCCCCGCAGCCCTTCGAAAACCATGCGGGCGTTGGCGCAGTGGTGCCGCATGCGCAAGGGCAGCGTCTTGATCCCGCGCATGACCAAGTAGGCTTCGAACGGCCCAAGGTTTCCACCAAGGCAGCGGTGGGTCTGTCGCAAGGCCTCCGCATGCTCTTCCGGGACAACGACAGCCCCGGCCAGAACGTCCCCATGGCCCCCCAAGTACTTCGTTGCACTGTGGATCACCATGTCCGCTCCATGGTCAAACGGCTTGATCAGCAGCGGCGTGAAGGTGTTGTCCACCAAAAAGAGGGCGCCATATTCGCTGGCGATTTCCCTGAGGCGGTCCAGCCGCGCGACCCGTAGGGCGGGATTAGAAATCGTCTCGGTGAGCAGCAGCGCCGGACGCACTTCTCGCACAGCCGCTTCGACTGCCTCCAAGTCGCAAAAGTCACAGAAGCGGACTTCGACACCCTCTGACGGCAGCACGGTTCGCAGCAGTTCGAGCGTGCCGCCATAGAGCACGTCGGCTGCGACGATGGCCTGGCGGCGATCCAGCAGCCCGGCCAGAATGGCTAGATGCACTGCTGCCATGCCGGAAGAGGTAGCGATGGCAGCGTGCCCGCCTTCGACGGCCGCGACCTGCTCTTCCAAGGCGCTGCTGGTCGGGTTGCCCATCCGGGCATAGGTTTCACCCGGCAGCCGCTCCGCAAAGACGTCCGCCAATTCCTCTGTGGTTGGGTAGAAGAAGCTCGAAGAGGCGAAGATGGGGGTCGAGACGGGAATGTAGTTACCGAGAGGTCGCCGTTCGCCGGCATGGACAAGAGTCGTTTGTGGCTTCATCGCGGGCAGTTCTGAGACTAAGCATTGAGTATAGGTCGGCGCGTGGGCGAGGTTCGCACGGACGGAAAGCGGCCGGGCTGGCGCGTCAGTCCTCTGGCGGCGCCCCCGGATCTCCATCCGCAGGCAGAGCTTGCTCAGCTGTCGGGTCAGCCGGATTCTTGCCTTCGGCCAGATAGCGTCGAACCACGCGCCGGACGTATGCGGCCGTTTCCGGAAAAGGGGGGATCCCGCCGTAGCGGGCGACCTGTCCAGGGCCGGCATTGTATGCTGCCAGCGCCTTCAGGAGTTGCTCCGGATCGCCCTCGAAGCGGTCTAGCATTTGGCGCAAGTAGGCAGTGCCGCCTTGCAGGTTCTGTTCCGAGTCCCGCGGGTTGACGCCGAGTTCGGCAGCCGTCTCGGGCATCAGCTGCATGAGTCCGATCGCGCCCTTGGGGGAGACGGCACCCTGCCGGAAGCCCGACTCCGCCCAGACAACGGCCCGGACTAGGCCCGGGGGCAGCCCGGCCTCGGCCGAGAACCGCGCGATGGCGCTCTCCAATGCATTATTTGCATCCGATGTGCGGTCACCGCTCGCGACGGGCGGTTTCGCGCGGGGCTCCGGAGCGTCGGGCTCGATTCGATCCACGTCCGCCTCCAGCACCGCGATCCAGCCGCCATTGGGCATGAGCAGGCGGATCTTGCCGTCGCTCGCCTCGTAGCCTTGCACTGGCAAGCGATAGCCGCTGCGCAACACGACGGTATCTGCCGCGCAGACTGCCGACGCGATCAACAGCGAGGTCAGTAGACGCCATGCGAGACGCTGTTGCATACTTGCGTACTTGCATCATAGGACGTACGTATCCCATCTAGAGTGCAGCAGGACCGGCGAGCGATTACCCGCGGGGAAGCTCGCCAACCTCTCCCCCAGCGGAGCGCCTCTGCTGGTGCGCTACGACTTGGAGCTGGCCAAGCGCGAATTGGACCGCGACCGCATTGCGCTAGGGCCGAGCTCGCTGTGGCGCTACGCGCCGCTGCTGCCGCTTCGCGACATGGCACATCTGGTGACCCTCGGCGAGGGCATGACGCCGCTGCTGGACACGCCGCGCCTAGCTCAGCGGCTGGGCTGCCGGCGTGCGTTGATCAAGGACGAGAGCGCGAATCCGACCGGAACCTTCAAGGCCCGCGGCATGGCGGCCGCCGTGTCGATGGCCAACGAACTGGGGGTGAAGAAGTTCGGCGCGCCTTCGGCCGGTAATGCGGCCAGCGCCCTGGCGGCCTATGCCGCCCGGGCCGGGCTGGAAGCGAACCTGTTCATGCCGCGCGACGTCCCGCGCGCCAACGTGGTCGAGTGCCAGTCGATGGGCGCCAACGTCACTCTCGTAGACGGTCTGATCAGCGACTGCGGCCGGATCGTCGCCGAACGCGGTCCCAGCGAGGGTTGGTTCGATGTGTCCACGCTCAAGGAGCCGTATCGCATCGAGGGCAAGAAGACCATGGGCCTTGAACTGGCCGAGCAGCTCGGCTGGCGATTGCCGGACGCGGTGTTCTATCCCACGGGCGGGGGAGTGGGCCTGATTGGCATGTGGAAGGCCTTTTCCGAACTCGAGAGCCTAGGCTGGATCGGTTCCAAGCGCCCCAAGATGATCTCCGTGCAGGCGGCAGGCTGTGCTCCCATCGTCCGCGCCTGGGACGCTGGCGCGAACGAGTCACGCTATTGGGAGAACGCCGCCACCGTGGCCAGCGGCCTGCGCGTCCCAAAGGCGATTGGCGACTTTCTGGTGCTCAACGCTGTCCGCGAGAGTGGCGGCACCGCAGTCGCGGTCTCGGATCAAGACATGTTGGATGCCGGCCGGATGCTGGCGGAGACGGAAGGCATCTTCGGAGCCCCCGAAGGCGCGGCGTGCGTGGCGGCCGCCCAGCATCTGTTGCGCGAGGGTTTCCTGGCCCCCGAGGACGAACTCGCGATTTACAACACCGGCACGGGATTGAAGTATCTCGAGGCTTGGGATCCGGCCGGGGAGGACTTCTAACAGTCAGCGCTGAGGGTTCTCCGATGCTATGGGAACAACCCGAGAGCCGACCACACGTTAGAATCTGGAGTAGAGGTTTCCATTGAAGAAAGCAGTTCAAGCAAGTCCCTTGGACGGTTTCCGCCTCTGGTTGAAATACGAAGACGGCACCGAAGGCATCGTGGATCTGAGCGATTTGGCCGGCCGAGGCGTCTTTGAGGCCTGGTCCGAAGAGAATATCTTTCGCTCTGTCACAATCAACGAGAGCGGTGCAATCGTTTGGCCGGGTGAAATCGACCTGTGCCCTGACGCCCTCTATATCCGATTGACCGGCAGGCAAGCGGAAGAGATCTTCCCCGGCTTGATGCCCGCGCCTGCTGATGCCTGAGCTGAGTCGATTTTACGGGATCGTTATCAAGATGTACTTTGCCGACCACTCACCGCCTCATTTTCACGCGGAGTATTCCGGCCAGGAGGCTGTCATAGGTATCGATACACTTGCGACCATCGCAGGCGGGCTTCCCCAACGAGCATTGAACCTTGTCAGGGAGTGGGCGAGTCTTCACCAAGGTGAACTGTGAGCGGCTTGGACGAAGGCTAGTGAACTCAAGCCCGTCAGCCGAATCGAACCTCTACCGTGAAGGCGTGCGCGTCTTTCATCGCGTTCCCGCGTCGACCGTGTAGGCGGGCGGCGGCTTGGAACGGTCTGTGCTCAGCATCTGCCCTCACTCTCCCTCTGACATATCGAGCCCGTGTGCCTGGGGCACGTCTTGCCAGATGGTGGCACTGCACAGATGAAGGGCAATGAGGGTCAGCCGCCCGCCGATTTCCAGTTTTGCCAAGAGAAGCGTTTCCGCCCCAGACACCTGTCTGTCTTCCCACTCGTATCCCACCCCTACCACTGCCTCTTGGAGTGCGTGTCTTGCGCCAGACGCCTCGATCTAGACTGTCCGCCAAAACGCGGGCGCTCGGCACACGGGCCGCCGTGGCTGGCGGTGTGCCTGTTCCCAAACAGCGCTGTTCTCATCCCACCCCACGAGTTCTCATGCGCGGTTACAGTGATTTCGCTCACCTTGGCAGCTTGGGCAATCGCGGTCCTTGCACACGACTGCCGAACCTCGGCTGTACGCCTGCACGCTATCGGTCCCAAACATCCAATGCGCCGGTCCTTGTTAGCGGTGTCTGCGGAAGGGCGTAGGTCTTGCAAGAATGGAGAGTGGCATGAAAGTCCGCGTGCTCTTCTTCGGCCAACTCAAAGACTTGGTTGGCTGCTCTTCGGACGAGGCCGAGTTTGAGCGCGGCGCATCCCTCGAAACGGTATTCCAGCACTACGCGTCTCAACACCCCAGGCTGGGGGACATGGCCGGCAGCGTGGCAATGGCGCGCAACCAGCGGTTCGCTTCGGCCAGCGAAGCCATCGAAGACGGTGACGAGGTCGCGATCATGCCGCCGGTGAGCGGCGGTTCTGAGTGGATCGCGAGCGCCGAACGCGACGGCGTGTTCGCCGCGATCACGCGAGCGCCAATCGACAGCGCCGCGCTGGCCCGGCGGGTGCAGGGTGATGGCGATGGTGCAGTGTTGGTGTTCGAAGGCGTCGTGCGGGACAACACCGGGGGCCGGCGGACGATGTACCTTGACTACGAGTGCTACGTGCCGTTGGCTCTGCGCCAGCTCGAGGAGATAGGACGCGACATCTTGGACCGCTCGGACGTGCATGCCATCGCGCTGGTGCATCGGGTGGGCCGACTCGAGGTGCGCGAGGCCAGTGTCTCAATCGTGGTCGCTTCGGCGCACCGCAAGCCGGCGTACGAGGCTAGCTTGTCTGCGATCAACGAAGTCAAGAGCAAGGTGCCGGTCTGGAAGAAGGAACACTTCGCTGATGGCGAGGTGTGGGTAGAAGGCCAGTGGGACGCTTCGGTCGCCAGGTACTCGGCGGCGGGCGCAGGCTGATTCTCGGCTCGCTCGCGATCGCCGCTTGTGCAACGGCGCAGCAACCCGAGCCTGCGGTGTTCACGGCTGACGTCCGTCTGGTGTCCCTGCCCGTAACCGTCAAGGACGCTCGCGGCGCGCCGGTCGGCGATCTGGAACGCGAGGACTTTCGGATAGTCGAATCCGACGAGCAGCGCGACATCACCGTGTTCGAGCGGAGAACCAACAGGCCACTGTCGGTCGCGCTGCTTATGGACGCGAGCCTGAGCACGGCCGTGGAGCTGCGTTACGAGAGGGAGTCCGCCGGCCGCTTCCTGGAGAGACTGCTGGGGGCCGGTTCACAGCAGGGCGATGTCGCTGCCGTCCTTTCCTTTTCCGCCGACGTCACGGTCCTCGCCGATTTCACTCGCAACCAAAAGGAGCTTGCTGCCGCTTTGGGGCGGGTTCGGCCACAGACCGGCACGTCGGTTTATGACGCGGTTCTGCTGGCGTCCCAGTATCTGCAGCAGCGCGACGGCCGCCCGGTCATCGTCATCATTACCGATGGCGGCGATACCACTAGCGGTCTCAAGTTTGACGACGCGCTGCGCGCGGCCCATGCCGCCGAGGTTGCGATATACCCTCTGATCGTGCTGCCGATCCGGAGCGATGCCGGACGCAACCGGGGCGGGGAGCACGCCCTGATCACCTTGGCGACACATACGGGGGGCGAAGCGTTTGTCCAGTACGGCGCCCGAGACTTGGATGCCGCATTCGACGAGGTTCTGCGCAACCTGCGGACGCAATATTTGCTCGGCTTCTATCCTGCGGACGAAGGCTTCAATCCGGCCGATGATTTCCGCAAGGTCGAGGTCGGAGTGGCTCGCGAGGGCGCGGTAGTTCTGGCTCGCAGCGGGTACTTCGCCAAGAGTCCCGTGAAGCGACCGGCGCGCCGGAGCCGGATCGGTGCTCCGGTCCGATTGCGGACCGTGCCGCAGGCGGGGGTTCCGGATGAAGAGGACGAGGAACCTGCCGAACCTGTCACGAGGCCTCCCCGGCGCTCGCGAAGTCGCAAGGCTCCGATAGTCCGGCCCGGTCCGTAGCTGGCCGAGCAGTCCTTCCAGTGCGCTTTGCACGGGGTTGGTAGCCTGAATGCGTGCCCTTCGCCGCGCCGGACTACATTCCGTTCGCCACGGAGCTTGCACGCGAGGCGGGCGCCGTCCTCATGCGGCACTACGGCAACGTACCGGTCGAGCACAAGGGCAGCTTCGACACCGTAACGGCCGCTGACAGGGCATCCGAGCGTCTCGTCGTCGAACGCATCCGCTCGCGTTTCCCCAGCCACTCGATCGTGGCTGAGGAGGGGGGCAACTTCGAGGGGTCCGGCGAGCTGGTCTGGCACGTGGATCCGTTGGACGGAACGACCAACTTCGCCCACGGCCTGCCGCGCTTCTGCGTGAGCATCGGCCTGTGGTCCCGCCGGGAGGGCTTGGCAGGAGTCATCTTCGACCCGGTGCGCGGCGACATGTACGCAGCCGAGCGGGGCTCCGGCGCGTATCTGAACAGCCGCCGCATCCGTGTGTCCGACGAGAGCGACCTCGGCCGAAGCTTGTTCGCGACCGGCTTTCCGAGCGCGATCCGCGCGACCAACCCGAACATGCACTACTTTCACCAAGTGGCCATGGCCACTCACGGTGTCCGGCGAACGGGTTCCGCGGCGCTGGACTTGTGCGCGGTGGCCGCGGGCCACTTCGAGGGGTTCTGGGAGATCGGGCTGAAATCGTGGGACGTGGCCGCAGGGCTGGTGCTGCTCTCCGAGGCAGGCGGGGAATACTGCGACTTCGACCGCAACCGCTATCGTCCCGGCGACCGTCGTATCGTGGCCACCAACGGCAAGGTGACCTCAGATCTGCTGGAGCTTCTCGCCGAGGTTTCGCGCGGCCACCAGCGGCACGCCTTGGCCCCGCTCGACACCGCCGGCTAGATTCGGCGGCGTCCGGGTGCGACCCCGGCGGGGCGCACGTAACCGCAAGTTTCTGTGGCATTTAGGGATTACGCTGTGGTAAATTAGAGATTCTGTGTACCCGCATACGCCGCATGCCGGCCCGACCAGCGTTGCTCGTTAGGCTGGATGGGGCATTGTGTATTCACGCGGTAAGTCAATATGGATCGCATCGTAGACCTCATTCAGTGCAAGCGGCGCGGAGATGAACTCGGGCTGGCCGATTTCGAACGCCTGATCAACGGCTACACGCTGAATGAAATTTCCGACGCCCAGATGGGTGCCCTGCTGATGGCCGGGACTTGCACGGGCTTTTCCGACGCGGAAGCGACCGTGCTCACAACCGCGATGCTGCGGTGTGGCGAACGGCTGGAGTTGCCCGAGGGAATGCGGCCCACGGTGGACTGCTGCTCCACTGGTGGCGTTGGCGACAAGACGCCCTTGATCGTGGCGCCGATCGCAGCGGCGGCTGGGGTGGCCGTGCCGATGATCGTCGAGCGCGGCTCGGACCACATCATCGGGTCGTTAGAGAAGCTGAACTCGATCCCGGGCTTTCGCACAGATCTGGAGGTCTCCGATTTCGCCGATCTCGTGGGCGAGTACGGACTGGCGTTCGCCCAGCAGAGCAACGCGCTGGCTCCGGCGGAGAAGCGCTTGTACGAACTCCGCGACGAGACAGCGACCGTGGATTCGCTGGCTCTGATCGCCGCCTCTGTGATGTCGAAGAAGCTGGCGGAAGAGATCATGGGCTTGGTGGTGGACATCAAGGTCAGCAAGGGCTCGCTTCTGTCGGGCCGCAACGAGGCTCGCCGTCTGGCCCAGCTGATGATCGCGATTGGCAGGAAGCACGATTGCAAGGTGCAGGCGCTGCTGACCGACATGGAACAGCCCTTGGGTTACACCGTTGGAAACGCCCTGGAGATCATGGAGGTGTCCCAGACGCTGCAGGGCCAAG
This sequence comes from Bryobacterales bacterium, assembly GCA_022824585.1. GTDB lineage: Bacteria > Acidobacteriota > Terriglobia > Bryobacterales > UBA6623 > VXMF01. The sequence continues at coordinate 45,579 of JAJDZN010000213.1, forward strand.
GCCCCGAGGATGTTCTCGGCCTGTCGGTGGAGCTGGCCGCCCGCATGATCTATCTTTCCGACACGAGCATCTCGATCGAAGACGCGCGCGAGCGTGCCAATTCCGTGATCTTGGACGGATCTGCGCTGCAGATGTTTGGCAACGTGATCAAGGCGCAGGGCGGCGACCCGACGGTGCTGACAGACTTTGCCCGACTGCCCAACCCAGCGGGCGCCGAACCAATCACCTCCCCGCGCGATGGCTACGTGAGCCGGATCAATGCCGAAGACATTGGCAGGGCCGCAGTGATGCTCGGAGCCGGTCGCAGCAGCCCTGAGGACGCCATCGATCCCGCGGTTGGGGTAGTCTTGGAGACCAAGGTCGGTCAGCAGGTCGTCAACGGCACCCGCTTGTGTGCGCTGTACTACAACAGCGACGCGAATCTCGAGGAAGCCAAGCAACTCGTCGAAGATGCCTTCCGCATCTCCTCCCAGCCGCCTGCGGATCGGGAACTGGTCCTCGACCTGATCCAGGGCTGACGCGGCCGCGTCGGCGCTAGCCGCGCAAGTCGCTCACGGTAGCTGACTTATAGAAGACAATCGTGCAATGGTCCGCGCCTGGAAGGCGCTCTTCAGGGAGAACGGAGCGGCCCTTCAGGAGTCTAGCGGGTCCGGCGCGGGAGTCTGACTGTAGAATGCGGGTTCGCTCAGGTCCGGCGTCGGTGAGCGATCCGGAGCGAACCCACCGCGGGCCTGCCCAGAGATCTAGCAGGCCGCGAGCAGAAATGGTTCTCGGGGCGGAGCCTTTCGACAGCCTCGCGTCATCTCGGCTGACCGAGTCTGATCCCAAGACGGGGGAGACCGCCGGGACTTAGCGGATAGCCCCGCGATTCTCCGCACGCTGGATGGCGACGTTGTCATCTGTAGCGTGTCCATCGGTGGCATGAGGATCGTCGAAGTAGAGCCTCGTGAGTGGAGCAAGGCTGTCGGCAACTTGATGCGCCCCCTGGTAGCCGGTTAGCCGACCGCAGGCTAGCGTAACGTGGACCGGCCCAACACGTGCGCTCACGTGGATCGCACTAGCAGCCGAGAGCTCGCGGCACGCCGCACCGCTATTGAGCAATCACGGCCTTGAAGCGCCGCAGCAAGAGCGCGATCAGGATCCCTTGGTACCCCAAGCCGGCCAGAAAGTAGAGGGCCACGCGGGGTTCGCTGGCCTCGAGCATCCAGAAGAGCTTGAGCGGCCAATAGAGCGGGTCGAGCCCGATCGCTACCTGCCACGGCGACGCGATGAACCATGCGAAAACCGGTGGCCACGTGAGCACCCCCGCGCCCTTGAGCAGGGCGAACCCCTGGACCTTGTTGCCCGCGAACGCGGCGACGAACAGCGCGTAGAGCGGTGCAGTGAGAGCCGCTTGGACCGTGGCGGCGAAGGCCATGACGACACCCATTTCGACCAGATTCGCGATGGCGAGACTCGCCATCATAACGGGCACGCTGACGGCCATCGGGACAGCGATGCGGTAGGCGAGGTACCCCTGCACGGTGAGGGGCGTGACCTGCAGCGCGGTGAGCGTGTGATCGTCGCGTTGATCCAGCAGCAGGAAGCCGACGACCGCGCCAATCAGCGTCGGGATCATCAGCATGAGGAAGCTGCTGAGGAGAGGGTAGTGCGGCGTGAGGTCGAAGTCGTACCGCTCGCCGAGCCATCTGTCGAGGGCAGGTACGCCCCAGCGGAAGACGAGAGCGAGGACGATCGGTATGCCGATCATCCAGCGCAGCATGCTGTCGCGGGCGACGCTCTTGACGTCGATGGGGCCGAGCGCGCGGATCACCGCGATGGCGGTCGGCATCAGCCCCCCACCCCCTCCCGGGCGACGATGAAGCGGTCGAAGGACCGCTGGCTGGCGAGCAGCAGCATCCCGGCCCAGGCGGCAGAGTACAGCACGCCGTAGGCCCACTCCCAGGACGCAATCGGCCGGAACGCCCCGCCCAGCAGCACGAGCGGCGCCGCGAAGGGATGGAGATAGAGCAGCCAGGCGTTCCAGAGGCCGAAATAGTGCAGCAGCGGTAGCGAGAGAACGGCCGTGAAGAGGACCGAGGGAAACATGAACTCGTTGATCGACCGGTAGCGGGCGACGAGGAGAAAGCCGGTCAACGTGTACAGGACGCCCGCCAGCACTACGCCGACGACCAGTGGGCCGGCCGCGAATCCGCCTCCGTACGCAGACCAGACGATGACCAGCTGCTCGACTACCGCGAGCGCGGCCAGCGTCAGCGTCTTCGAGGCCAGGTACTCCCAGTTAGCGAGGGTCGTCGCCACTTGGGACTCCAGCGTCCCCTCGGCCTTCTCGAGCAGCACGAGGCCGGCCACGAAGTAGAAGTTGATCATCACTAGGTTGCCAAACACGACGGCAGGCAGCACGTAACCCCAGTCGATCGCGGGAAGGCGGGTGAGCACGACGAACCAGCAGGCCAACACGAAGGCCACCGCATAGTAGAAGCCGTTCCGCATCTGCAGGCGGAGGTCTAGGCGCACGGTGGCGGCCAGCCTATGCATCGGCTTGCCGCAGGCCGTGGCCGGTGACTCGCAGGAATACGTCCTCGAGGGTCGTTTCCTGAGTGTGCAGGGTGTGGACGGTGGCCTCGCGCAGCAGGGCTAGGAAGTCGGCGTCGGTGCCGAGCCCATCGAGCGGGAACTCGCGCCGCCCGGGGCGGCCGTCTAGGTCGTACTCCATCGCGACCGTCTGTGCGCCGTGGGCCAGCTTCAGCTCGTGCGGCGACTCGACGACCTGTATCTCGCCGTTGACGATGAAGGCCACGCGGTCGCATAGCTCGTCCGCCACCGTCATGTCGTGCGTGGTCAGGAAAACGGTGCGGCCCGCCTTCTTCATCGTCCGGATGAGGTCCCGTATGCGCCGCCTGCTGACGGGGTCGAGCCCTACCGTCGGCTCGTCCAGGAATATCAGTTGCGGATCGTTGAGCAGGGCGCGCGCAACCCCGAGCCGCGTCTTCATCCCCTTGGAGTACTC
>JAJDZN010000208.1 GCA_022824585.1 Bryobacterales bacterium
CGCCTTGGCCGGCTGCGCTCAAGCACACAACCCATTTAGAATCAACGAGTTGAGGAATCCGAGACGCTCTCATCCGAAAACTCGGCCTACACTTCTTCGTAAAGTACTGATTCTAAAGGTCTTCCAACCGGACAGCCGTGAAGGCGTCCCACTGAATGCTGGATCGTCTGGCTCGAACGGTTGCGGCCTCGATGCGTCCACCAAGCCTTGACAATCGAGGCCTAGCTATTCGGAGAATTGTCTGATGCGTTATTCCTGTACCGCCACGGCAACGCGACTCCTCTTGCTGACCTGTTTGGTGGCCGCCCTGTTACCGGCTGCCCCGCCCAACGTCGTCTTCTTCTTGGCCGACGATCTCGGCTGGCGTGACCTGGGCTGCTACGGCAGCCAGTTCTACGAAACGCCCAACATCGACGGGCTGGCGAGTTCTGGCTCACGCTTCACGCAGGCGTACGCGGCCTGCCCCGTCTGCTCCCCGACCCGCGCCAGCATCATGACAGGCAAGTACCCGGTTCGCTTGCGCGTCACCGATTACATCAGCCCGAACGGGGGCAACCAGCCGGAACAGTGGAACCGCAACACCATGCTGCTGCCGTCCAGCTACTCGGACCGCATGCCTCTCGAAGAGGTCACCATGGCCGAGGCGTTCCGAGACAGCGGGTACGCCACGTTCTTTGCCGGCAAGTGGCATATGGGCCCGGAGGGCTTTTGGCCCCAAGACCAAGGCTTCGACCAGAACAAGGGCGGCTGGGAGCACGGCGGTCCGTGGGGCGGCGAGAACTACTTCTCTCCCTACGGCAACCCCAACCTAGACGACGGTCCGGAACGCGAGTATCTGCCCCTAAGGTTGGCCAGGGAGACCGGGCGGTTTATCGCCGAGCAGCGCGACTCGCCCTTTTTCGCGTACCTGTCGTTCTACTCCGTGCACACGCCGCTCATGACAACGCAGGAATTGGAGGACAAGTACGCGGCCAAGGCGGCGAAATTCTCCTTCGCCGGCCCTCGCTTCCTGCAAGAGGGGTTCCGAGATGCCAGACAGGTGCAGGATCACGCCGTATACGGCGGCATGGTCGAGGCGCTGGACACGGCTGTCGGGATGGTGCTAGACGCGCTGGAGGAAAACGGGCTCGCTTCAAAGACCATCGTGGTGTTCATGTCTGATAACGGGGGACTGAGCACTTCCGAGGGCTCGCCGACGGCGAACCTTCCGTTGCGCGGCGGCAAGGGGTGGATGTACGAAGGCGGCATCCGCGAGCCCATGCTGATTCGAGCGCCCGGCGTCTCCAAGCCCGGCTCGGCCATTGACGCACCGGTGACAAGCGTGGACTTCTACCCGACCCTTCTCGAATTGGCGGGGCTCCGCAAGCGTCCCGATCAGCACATTGACGGAACCAGCATGGTCCCCTTGCTGCGCGGTGAGCGATTCCAGCGGGCACCCCTGTACTGGCACTACCCGCACTACGGCAACCAAGGCGGCGCACCGAGCGCTGCGTTGAGGGACGGGGACTGGAAGCTCATCCAGTGGTACGAGGACAGCTCGATCGAGGTCTACAACCTCGCTGACGACCCGGGCGAACGCTACAACCTCGCGGACCTGCTCCCGAAACGGTCAAAGTCCCTCCAAGAGCGCCTTGAGGCGTGGCTGAGGGACGTTGACGCGAACATGCCCGCGAAGAACCCGAAATACGACCCTGCCAAGCCGTCGGGACGCTATCCTCCGGACCGGCGCTAGCAGAGCGCAGCCAAGTCTGCGCAAGCGCGGGGCTGCGGCAACCGTCTGGGCGCCTGGGGCAACTTAGACGGGATCCGCCCAAGGCTCGCCGGCCTGCCAAGCCGCCAGGCTTTCCTTCCACGCCTGGCGGCGGCCGCGCAGGCGCTCGAGTTCGTCCTGGTGGTCGGCAGACATGGCTAGGTTCGCTTCTTCCTCTGGGTCCGCCTCGAGATCGTACAGTTCCTCGTACCCCGGCTGTCCGTCGAGGTAGACGTTGTATTTCCAGCGCTCCGAGCGGACCCCCTCCGTGCGCGGGATCGGAATGCCCTCTCGCTGCCACAGGAACTCGTAGAACCAGTCGGTGCGCCACGGGGGCGACGCGCCATCCAGCAGCGGCACCACGCTCTTGCCATTCGTTGAAGGATCGACCTCAAGCCCGGCCAGTTCCAAGATCGTAGGCGCGATGTCGAGATTGAGCGTCATCTCCGTGCAGCGGCGCCCCATCCTCTTCCGGCTGCGGGGATCCCACACGATCAGCGGCGCTCGAATGGACTCCTCGTGGATGAAGTACTTGCCTGCCCAACCGCGCTCGCCCAGAAAGAACCCGTTGTCAGAAGTGAACACGATTACGGTGTTGCCCCCGAGGCCGCTCTCGTCAAGCCAAGCCAAGACTCGCCCCACCTGCACGTCGACACCGGTAATGAGCCGGTAGTAGCGCCTCATGGCAGCCTGCCACGTCTCCGCTGTCGGGAAGCGGCGCTGCTGACGGATGCGACCCTCGTACCCGTCCTTGAGGAAGTCGGGCAAGCCCACGAAATAGCGAGGATCGAGTTTCTTGAAGGGGGGAATCTCGACATCCTCGTACAGCTCGTCAAATGCGGGATCGTTGATGAAGAACGGCGCGACACGGTCTTGGACGTGCGGCGCCTTGAAGCTCACCGAAAGGCAGAACGGCGTCTCTCCGTCACAGGTCTCCAAGAACTCGAGGGCTTGGTCCCCGATCATCCCGGTGAGGTGCCGGGACTCGCCCTCCACCTCGTGCAGGTACTGCCCTTGCCCGGAAAATCCCTCAAAGTAGCTGAACTTGTCTTCCGGCAAGGTGCGGCCAACACCGTACTTGCCGACGAAGCCCGTTCGGTAGCCGGCGGCGCGCAGGCGCCCGGGATAGCTGCGCTCGTGCAGATCTTCCGACATCGGCGTTGCGAAACCGTGCGTGCCGTGGCAGCTCGCATAGAGGCCGGTGAAGATCGACGTCCGCGATGGAGCGCACAGGGATGTGGTGACGAAGTGGTTCTCAAACAACACCCCCTCCGTGGCCAAGCGATCCATGTGCGGGGTCTGGATCAGCGGGTTTCCGGCCGCTCCGAGCATGTCCCAGCGCTGTTCGTCCGTTACCAGCACGATGATGTTGGGCGGCTGCGCCGCGGATGGGTCGCCCGCGGTGCATCCAGCCAAGCCGATCGCCGACGGGATCAGGGCCGAGGACTTCAACAGGTCGCGCCGCGAGAAGTCAGACATCGGGAGGCTCGGCCAATCAGGGTAGCACCTAGAGCTGAAGTTTCAGACCAAGCTGGGCCAGTGGCACACGGCAGGCCGGATCCCGTTACGATCGTTAGGCTATGCCCACCAAACCCTGGCTGCTAGCCGCAGCCCTGCTCGTCGCCCCGCTTGCCGTAGCGCAAGACGACCGGCCGAACTTCTTGCTGATCATCGCCGACGATGTCACCTATAACGACCTGCCGCTCTACGGCGGGCCGAACATCTCTACGCCAAACATCGACGGGCTTGCCTCCGACGGCGTGACGTTCAACCGGGCATACCTGTCGATGGCGATGTGCAATCCCTGCCGCACGGAGCTGTACACCGGCCTGTACCCGTTTCGGAGCGGTTCGAGCTGGAACCACTCGGCAGCCCGCACTGGCACGCTCTCGGTCGTGGATCATCTGGGCCGGCTCGGCTACCGGGTCGGCTTGGCCGGCAAGAAGCATGTCCTGCCGGATGAATCCTTCCGCTTCGAGCCCGTCCCCGGCATCACAAATCACCGCGAGCCCACTCCCGCACCAGAGTTCGACACCAGCGGCATTGAGGCGTTCATGGGCCGTGATGCAGATCAGCCGTTCTTCCTCGTAACCGCCTTCCACGAGGCCCACGCGCCCTGGACGGTGGGGCGTCCCGACAAGTTCGACCTCGCCAAGCTGGTGCTTCCCGACAATCTGGCCGACACGCCGCGGACACGCGAGCAGTTCGCCACCTATCTCGCCGAGATCGAAGTCTGGGACTGGGAAGTCGGCAAGGTCCTTGACGCTCTCAATGCCAGCGGACAGGCCGATCGGACCGTGGTGCTGCTGACCTCCGAGCAGGGCTCGGCGTTTCCCGGCAACAAGTGGACCAACTGGAACACGGGCGTCCGTACTGCCCTCGTAGTGCGCTGGCCCGGGAGAATCGCCGCCGGGATCCGCACGGACGCGCTCGTGCAGTACGCCGACGTGCTGCCGACCCTCGTCTCTGCCGCCGGAGCCGATACCGGCGGTCAGTTCGACGGACGCAGCTTCTTGCCGGTCTTGCGGGGCCAGGCCGGCGACCACCGCGAATACGTGTACCTGATGCACAACAACGTGCCCGAGGGACCGCCCTACCCGATCCGGTCCATCGTCGACGCCCGCTGGCACTACATCCGCAATCTCCAGCCCGAAGCGCTTTACTTCGAGAAGCACATGATGGGCGCGTTCCGGACGAACTGGTTCTGGGAGACGTGGCTAGCCGCTAGCGGCCCATCAGCGCAAGCCGCCATCAACCGCAGAGCAGTGATGCTCGCCAACCGCTTCATGCGGCGGCCGGCCGAGCAGCTATACGATGTCGCCGCGGACCCGTACCAGATGCGTAACCTGATCGGCGATCTGGGCCTTGCGGATGTTCGCGACCGCTTGGCCGCCGCGCTGGGGCGCTGGATGCAAGCCCAGGGGGATCCCGGAGCGTCGCTGGACTCGGAAGCGATGTGGCGCGACGCGCAGGCAGGGCGCCACCTGCCGCCACGTTCGGGACCCTAGGGCCCCTATCTGCTCGCTCGCGATCCGGCGCAGGGCAACAGCCCGGACCGAGCGCGCCCGCAGCGAGCGCGGTACGGAGCATAGGCTTCCGGACGGGAGCGGGCCGGCCCCATGCTTGGGACCGATCAGTATTTCTTGGCTCAAAATCTCCGGCGACATACGATAGTGGGCGATGTTGCTCCGTCCGCGGCCGGTCTTGGCACTTGTGCTCAGCTGCCCGGTGCTCGGAGCGGATCCAGTACCGGGCGTGCATCTGGCCCGCTACGGCGTTGGCCAAGGCCCGCTGGGCGGGGCGCAGGCGATTCGCATCGAAGGTGCGGCATTGGTCCACACAGGCCAATCGCTACCTGCCGACCCGTACGGCTCTGTGGATGCCACAAAGAGCCCGGGCGCGCAGGTGCGCCGTGCGTTGGACAACTTGGCGCGGGCATTGGAATCCGCGGGGAGCTCGCTGGACCAGCTCGTCCGCCTCAACGCGGTCACGGCCAACACGCGGGCCGCTTCTGCCCTAGCCGGCGAGATCGAGGCTCGCTTCCGCCTCGACAGCCGGCCAGCGGTCACTCTAGTCGAAGGCAAGCTGCCCGTTGCAGGAGCCCTCGTGGCGCTGGATGCGGTGGCTGCCGCCGGAATCAGCGCCGGAACGCCCGGCGAAGTGACTTGGACGGTCTCTCCCTCTCTGCCCGGAGTGCGGGGAGGCTCGCACGCGGCCGTCCTTCCGAACGGCCCGCGCAGCTTCGTTTCAGGCAGGGCTGCCGATGGCGAACCGGAGCTAGCCGCCACTGACGTGCTGGTCCAGATTGACGAGACGCTCGAGCACCTAGGAGCGAGCCGCGAGCAACTCGTCCAGCTGAGGTGCTTCCTGCGCCCGATTGAGGCGGCAAGCCTCGTCGAGAGTCGAATCATCGAGTTCTACGGGGGCCGTGCCCCGCCAGTAGTATTCGTCGAATGGCTGAACCGGCAGGCGATCGAGATCGAGGCCATCGTCGCCGCAGCTCCAGCGGACGAGCCGGACGACGCACGGCCCATCGCATACCTGACACCCCCCGGCATGACGGCGTCCCCGGTCTTTTCGCGCATCGCCCGAGTGTTTCACCCGGCCAGCATTTACGTCTCGACCCTGAATGGCCGCGGCTCCGGGGGTGCGGAGCAGCAAATCAGAGCGATGTTTGCCGACCTGTCCGGAATTCTCGGGCAAGCCGGCAGCGACCTAGGCCACTTGGCCAAGGCCACTTACTACGTCTCCGATGACAGCACCAGCAACGCCCTGAATCAGATTCGTCCGGAGTATTACGATCCCAGATCCCCTCCGGCCGCCTCGAAGGCATCGGTCCGGGGAACGGCCGCGGCGGGCCGGAGTCTCGCCGTCGACATGATCGCGGTGCCACGCGAGCGGCGATGAAGATGAGGACGTCGCTCGCAGCTGGAGCGCTCTGGATGCTCGCCAGCTGCGGTCAGCGCGATGCAGGTCCGCTCTCGCCCCAAGAGGCGTTGGCTTCGTTTCGCATCGCCGACGGCTTTCGCATCGAGCTGTTCGCGGCAGAGCCGCACGTGGTCGACCCGGTCGAGCTAGCGTTCGACGAGAACGGCGCGGCATACGTTGCCGAACTTGCCGACAACCCCGAAGACCCGCCAGAAGGGACTCTCCCGCTCAGCCGCATCAAGTATCTCCAAGACACCGACGGCGACGGCGTCGTGGACGCGCACACCGTTTTCGCCGATAACCTGCTGGGCGTCGAGGGGATAGCTCCTTGGAAAGGAGGACTGGTCGCTACGGCAGCTCCGGACATTCTTTACCTCAAGGACACGGACGGCGACCATCGAGCCGATATCCGCGAGACTCTCTACACCGGGTTCGCGCTAGCGCACGTGGAGGGCCGCCTGAGCAACCCCCGCCTAGGGCTCGACAACTGGTTTTATGTCGTCAATCATGGCTATCCGGGCGAGGTGACCTCCCCGAAGCACCCGGAAATGCCCATGGTGAGCGTGCGCGACCGCGAATTCCGCTTCGACCCCCTGAGCGGCGCGGCGGAAGCGTCGACCGGAGACGCGCAGTTCGGCCACGACTACAACGAGTGGGGCCATTGGTTCATCGCGCACAACACGGTCCACTTGCGCCACACGGTCATCCCGCCGGGGTACTTGAGGCGGAACCCCCTGCTGCCGGTGGAACACGCCGAGCAGGACATTTCTGACCACGGCCGGCCGGCCGCGAACGTGTTCCCCGTCAGCCAGCCCCAACAGTGGAGGATCCAGCGCACCGAAGCCCGCCGCAGGCGCTACGCGGAAACTCGCCCGGGCCGAGAGGAGCAGTTGGAGGGCTTCTTCACAGCAGCGAGCGGCACCACGGTGTACACAGGGGACCGGTTTCCGGCCAAGCTGAGGGGCAGCGTCTTCGTGGGCGAAGGGAACGGCAACCTTGTGCACTGCGACTTGCTCACGCCAAGCGGGCCCACCTACGTCGCGAGCAGGTGGCCCCCGGCAGAGGAATTCATCGCTTCAACCGACAACTGGTTTCGACCCGTCAACTTCGCCAACGCCCCGGATGGCGCCCTCTATGTCATCGACTACTACCGCCAGTACTTGGAGCATCCCGATTTCATTCCCGAAGCGGTCCAGCAAAGGCTGAAGATGGACTTCCGCGCCGGAGACGACAAGGGCCGGATTTATCGAATCGTGCCGGAGAGTACCGGCCCAGTCGCACGGACGGCCCGGCTCGGCTCGCTATCGGGCGCCGACCTCGCGCGGCGGCTGGAGCATCCCAACGGCTGGCACAGGCGCACGGCCCAGCGCCTGCTCGTCGAGCGGCAGGATCTCGCGGTGGTGCCGGACTTGCGGTCCATCGTGCTGAACCATCCGCAGCCCGCCGTGCGGCTGCTTGCACTGTGGACACTTGAAGGCCTCGACGCGGTTGCCACGGACACGCTGTCGTCCGCTCTTGACGATCCGCATCCGGCCCTCCGGGAGAGCGCGCTGCGCCTCGCCGAGAGGATTCCTGACAAGTTCGTTGCGAATGTGCTCGCGGGCACGCGGGACGAGAACCCGCGGGTCGCGTTCCAAGCAGCCCTCAGCGCCGGCGGCCTGGCGCAGCGACACGGATCGGCCGCCGCCCTAGCCGGCGTCCTAGCCCGCTTCCCGGATGACCGCTGGTTTCACGCGGCCGCGCTCAGCGCGCCTCCGGGAATGGCGGCATCCGTGCTCGCCGCCTTGGTCGAGCACCAACCTGAATTCTTCGACGACCGCACCCGGGCAAGAGCCAGCTACTTGCGCTCTGCCGCTCAAGTGGTGGCTGCCCACGGCGACCCTTCCGCAACCGACGCCCTGCTGCAGCTGCTTTCGGGCGCCGACCCCCTCAGCGACGACCGATGGAGGATCGCCGCCCTTGACGGGCTGGGCGCCGGGCTCTCGCTGCATATCGGCGGGCCGAGCGGAAGTGCCTTCGCCGGCGAGATCATCAGCCGGTTCTTGGAGGATCCGTCTGAAGACCTGCGCGCGGCTGCCAGCCGAGTGGCGCGCCATTTTGATCTCGCAGCCCACGTGCGGCGGGCGAAGCGGCTGGCACAGGCACCACAGAGCCCGCTCAGCGAGCGGCTGGCAGCGGCGCGCATCCTGCAGGCGGGCCGCTACGCGGATGTCACAGACTCCCTCAAGAGCTTCCTGCACGAGCACTCGGAATCCGACCTGCGCATCGAAGCCGCCCGTTCCATTGCCGCGTTCGAGGATCCAGGCGCGGCTCGGACTCTGATCGATGCATGGCCGAATTCGCCGCTATTGGTCCGCGACACGATCGCAGACGCCCTGATCCGGAAGCGCGCGCACGCCGTGGCGTTCGTTGAGGCGGTCAGGCAGGGCCGCATCCCGCCCGCCGAAATTCCTGCGGTCACGCTCATCCGACTGGCCCAGCATCCGAACGAGCGCGTCCGACAGGCCGCAGCCGGAATCGAGCCCGCAGACGAGCGCGACCGTGGCCGAGTGATCGCCGAACACTTGGCAGCGCTCGAGCTGAGAGGAGACCCACAGCGAGGCGATGAGGTCTTCCGGCGCGAATGCTCCAACTGCCACCTCTCGCGAGCACAGCGGGGGCGCATCGGCCCTGACCTGTCGGGCGTTGCCAACCGCAGCAAGGAAGACCTGCTGACCAGCATCTTGGATCCGAGCTATGCCATCGACGACCGCTACCGCAACAATCTCTTGGAGACGACGGACGGTCGCTTCTTTGACGGGATTCTCGTCTCCGAGACATCGGCCACGGTCACGCTGCGCGGCGAGCTCGAGGACATCTCCGTGTTCAAGGCCGACATCGCGGACTTGCGGGAATCGAAAGTGTCGCTGATGCCCGAGGGATTCGAGGAGTCGCTAACCCAGCAAGAGATGGCGGACGTGATCGCCTTCCTGCAGGCTGGGCTGTGAGACGGCCTGAGCTTGGCCCCCTCGCATCGGTCTGCCAGCGTAGGACTCTTCTACGCGCGTCGATCCAAGTTCACAGTGCCCGCGCGTTGACACCTCTTGCGGAACGCAAAGCAGGCGCGCCCGCAGGCACGGTGCCTGCGGGCGCATTGCAGTGGTTGACAGGTTGATCGACGAATCTTGCCGCCGATCAGCGACGTCCCCTGGTCGGTTGGCGGCGTGTCCCCTGACGGACACCGACCGCGCCCTCCTCAGGAATCGTGATCAGATTGAACTGGGCCGCTTGCCTCACTTGGTTCACGTGGCCCGCAGCTGCTTCGATTGGCGCCAACGCCTCCACTTGGAGCTCGGTCAAGAACGCCCTCGCCGACTCTTGGTAACTGGCTCGGATCGAGTCGATCTCGCCATTGATCTCGCCAATCTCCAACGCGATCGCGCCGATGATCGATTGATTCGGGGAATCAGCAGTCGTCTCGCGACGCAGTTCGCGGAACTTCTCCGCCAACTGCCGGGCCACGGGGCGCACCGCCTCGACCATGGCGCTGTTATTCTCCCGCAGTTGCTCGATCTGCATGTCCGATAGGCCCAGCGCCTGCTGCAGGGCCTCGGGAACGCGGAAGCGGTCCTCGTCTGTCATGCCGCTGTCGGTATCTTGAGCGAGCGCAGTGCCTGCACAAAGCAGGGCCGCGACTATGACTCGTGTGATTTTCATGGTGTGGTGTTTCTCCTTTTCGTTGTGATGCGGCCCGAATGACCGCGAACACTGCGTTGGACGCAGCGCTCTTTGCGCCGACTACGCGCCCAGCGACGGGCGCTGTAAACCCTACGTAAGATCTCTCCGCGGCCTCGCCGGAACAGCCCTCGACACAAGCGTGGGATACTGTTGCCGCCCCCATGAGCCGGTTCCGATCAGCCAGCCTTTACAGCACTGCCGCCTTGTCCGCGCTTCTTGTCCTCGGAGCGTCCCGGGCCTCTGCCAACAATCCCAACATCGTCTACGTGATGGCAGACGATCTCGGCATCGGCGACATCGCCTGCTACGGCGGGGACCGCTGCCAGACCAGCACGCCGGCGTTCGATTCGCTGGCCCGCGACGGGATGATGTTCACCGACGCGCACTCAGTAGCGTCCGTGTGCGTGCCTTCGCGCATCGCCATCATGACGGGCCGCTACGCGTGGCGCTTCGCCAAGCCGTCTCGGAGCGGCCCTTGGGGCTTTCTCAACCCCCAGCTCCCCGCCGGCGCGTTCACGCTCGGAACGATGCTCAAGCGGGCCGGCTACCGGACCGGCTATGTCGGCAAGTGGCATCTCGGCACATTGATGCACACCAACGACGGTGGCAACCAAGGCGTGGACAACGTCGACTACGAGCGTCCATTGAAGGTCGGGCCCAATGACTTTGGCTTCGACTACTCTTTCATCCTCCCGGGCTCGCTCGACATGTACCCCTACGTGTTCGTTCGTAACGGCCACTTCCAAGGCGAGGTCACTGCCCAAAAGGGATGGAGCGCGTTCAACCGCGTGGGTCCGGCCGCGAAGGACTTCGAAGACTACAAGGTCTTGGATGCGTTCGCCACCGAGGCGGAAGCGTTCCTAGATCGCAACGCCGTACAGGCCCGAAGCGGCAAGCCGTTCTTCCTGTACGTGGCCCTGACATCGCCGCACACTCCCACGAGCCCGAGTCCCGCGTTCGAGGGCACCAGCAAGCTGGGGCTGTACGGGGATTTCGTCGAAGAGACCGACGCGACACTCGGGCGCGTGCTCGCTGCGCTCGACAAGCATCGCCTCGCGGACAACACGCTGGTCATCGCCACCTCCGACCACGGAGCCGCGCCCTACGCCGGCAACGTGCGCAAGGCAACCCCGAACCTAATCCGAAAGCTCGAGCCGCTCGGCCATTACGCTAGCGGCATCTACCGGGGGTACAAGTTCACGGTCTACGAGGGCGGGCTGAGGGTTCCCTTCCTAGCGCGTTGGCCGGGCAGAGTCGAGCCGGATTCGAAGTGCCACGGCCTAGTCGGTCTGAACGATATGGCGGCGACTGTTGCCGAAATCGCGAGCGTCGAACTCGAGCCCGACGAAGCCCCCGACTCGATCAGCATCCTGCCGCTTCTCACTTCGCCAGATTCGTCGAGTCCCAGAACGAGCCTAGTCATGCAATCGCCGCTCGCATTCGCAATTCGCGACGGGCAATGGAAGCTCGCCCTCACGCCGGGAAGCGGGTCGCGAGGCATGTGGGGCACTCTGCCGATCCCCGAACAGGCTTGGGGAGACGCCATGCGCTCGTTCGGGTCGACCCCTGCTGTGGCTGACCTGCGCAAGGCTCCCTTCGTACAGTTGTTCAATCTCGATACGGACGTTCGCGAGACCAAGAACCTGGCCGGCGACCGCCCTGAAATTGCCGCTAGGCTGGCGGTGCTATTGGACAAGGTCGTCGCAGATGGTCGCAGCACGCCCGGGCGGGCACTTGAAAACGACGTGCCTCGCGTGGAATTGCACCGCAATTCCGTGCAGTGGATCGAGCGTTACAGCGTCGCCCAGCGGTAACTGGGCCTCTGCTCGAGATCGCGATCAGCTGCGTCGAACGCACCACCAAGATAATTGGAATGGTGGTCCATAAGGTCCGCATCGTCCCACCACCTACGCCACGAGCGTGAGACGGCCTTCTTGAGCCGCCCCAGCTTCGCCCAGCAACGTGCGCGGCGCATATCTCAATCAGGCATTCGCGCCCAAGCCGTTGTTCTTTTCTACGGCGCCAAGTACCCGGCCAGCGGAATCCGTAGCTACGTTCAGGGCTGGCCAATGCGCTGCCACTGCTCCTCGAACGCATCCACCGCGTACTGCTTGAGCGGTAGCCACCACGCCCGTTTTCCGCCAACGTTACGAACGGCCAAGGCCCGCACCTCGTGGGGCAGCAAGATGTACGCTCTTGGATCATTGGTGCCAAGCGAGTTCACGATGACCCAAAAGTCCCCCATGATTTTCTCGATGTCAGTGCCTAGCGGAACCGTATCTGCCTTCGTCAGGCTCTTGACCTGGATGGTGCGCACGGTCTTGCCATCGACACTAAAGCAGACGATGTCGATTCCACGGGTATTGCGCGCCGTCGGCATGACGTTCCAGCCCAGCGCGGAAAGCTTGTAGCAGGCGTAGTACAGACCGGTGTTGCCGACGATTCCCGGTGGCAGTTTGGTCATGTTCTTGGCAGGCACCTGGGCACTAACCCCCGATTGCACCCGGCCGTTGGACTTTGTCCAGCAGGAATCGCTCGATCTGGTCTAGCAGTGTGTCAAGAGCCTCGCCACCCACGCACGCTCCGTCCAACTTGCCGAGGGCCTCGATGGCCTCCCGTTCGTCTACATGCGGAAAGAACTCCGCGAACTGTTTCGGACCAACTTCGATACGCAACTCGCCGCCGCCGTCCCCGGAGCGTGGCTGCGCGTACATTAGGAAGCGGGTGCGGTTGGCGGGCGGCGCGATCCTAACGGATGCCGGTTGGGGCTGGACCGCGAGACCGGCATCCTCCGCCATTGTCACGAAGCGGTCGAACTGTTTGCCCACGCCCACATCGACGGCCCGGTGACGGATCGCGTCCACAGTGAGCCGGCGACGTGGCGGCGGCTTGGTCGGTTCGTCGACCACCTCGCGAATCAAGAACTGCGGGCCATCGTCCAACTCGAACACCTCGAAGCTGACGACGCTGATCGGAACGCCAAAGCGACCGAGAAACTCGTTCATACGCTCCAACCCGGGGTGGATACCAACACCGACGAGCATCACCGCGATCTCACGCCGCTCCGCCTCGTCACTCAGGTGCTGCTTCACTCTCGCTGACAACCTCTCCGTGTCGCCGAAATCACCCAGATCGGATTGGAGCTTCCCGTAGAGTTCATCAGCACTGAGCCGCGCGATGGACGAGGCATAGTAGAGCGCCTGAGCCAAGGCGCCAGCGTCGAGCAGCCCTGGCTTGATCTCGATCACGAGCCAACGATCCTGCGAGTCGATGGCCAACAGATCGAGACGCCCATCGTCGATCGTGATCTGACGGCCGACCAGAGTCAATCCCTCAGCGATCAGCGTCACGTCGTTCGCGATCCAATCTTCGAGATGTTTCTCCAGTCCAATCTGGGAGCGGCCGATCCTCTTCGGCTTCGACTGCTGCGAGCCATCTTCGGCATGCTGCCCGTCGATGCTCCAAGCTGCCAGTTTCGTCATCGTCGCAGTCCTCGGGCGTCACTCTCCCGTCGCAAGTTCACAGAATGAGCCGTCATCGTAGCACCCTGTCCATGCCTGGCAGCTCTCTCTTCCTGCTAGTGATCGCACGCGCTGAACGCAGGGGGTCGGATTCGCGACCGTGAAGTTCTGCTGACAGAAGAGGGAAGGACACCCTTGGGTACGGACATCCACAGCGGGCGCCGCAGGCCATGGATATAGTGAATCCGTGGCCTACATCAAGACTATCGCTCCGGAGGTCGCGGAGGGAGTTCTCCTCGACGAGTATCGAACGGCTCTGCGACGGGCGGGCAAGATCTGGAACATCGTGCGGATCATGAGCCCGAATCCCGAGGTGCTTTCCGCTTCGATGACCCTCTACTCCCATATCATGCACGGTCCGTCGCCTCTTTCCAGAGGCCAGCGGGAAATGCTGGCCGTGACTGTGTCCAAGGCGAACGAGTGCCACTATTGAGTGGACGCGCATTGGCACGACCTCCGGGAAGAGGTCGATCACGAAGTGGCAGACGGCGTCCGGGACAACTGGCGGACTGCAGGGCTGGACAGTTCTACCTGTGCGCTGCTGGAATTCGGCGAGAAGCTCACGCGTGCCCCTGAATCAGTGGGTGCCGCAGACGTTGGCGGATTGCGCGAAGCCGGATGGAACGACCGCGCTATACACGACGCCGTCCAGGTCGTTTCGTACTTCAATTACATCAACCGCGTCGCAGATGGCCTCGGAGTCGATCCCGAACCTCGTTGAGGCTCTGGGGCGAGGAGATCCAATCCATCTCTGAAGCGATGTTGCGACGCCGGAAAGCGCAGAGTCGAAGACAGGCTTCAGACCAATATTTCGGGGATCGGGTTGCCCTGCATCTCGCCGGGCGCGACGCCAAGCATCCCTAGCGCGGTCGGCGCTAGATCCACATGCGCGATGCGGCGGTCGGTCTCGCCACGGTCCAAGCCCGCGCCCAGCGCCAGCATCCAAACATCCCGGCACGACGGGTCCCCGCTGCGGTGATTCAAGAAGCCGTTGGCCGTATCCTGGTCCCCGTCGCGACCCAGCTCCGGCAGGATCAAGAGCGTCGTCTTGTCGCGATAGGCGGGGTTGGCCCGCACTTCGTCCCACAGCATGCCGCACAACCGGTCGGTCTTGGTGATGGCCTGCAAGTAGAGCGAGTACGCTCCCCAGTGCGCCACGTCCATGTCCCAGAAGTTCACCAGCATCAGGCGCGGCGCGAACTCCCGCATGACCTCTCTTGCAACGAAGAAGGTCAGCTCGTCCCCCGAGTTCGGCGCCTCGGGGCCGTAGATATACTCGACCAAGCCGCGCTTGAGCGTCTGCCTGACCTGCCGGTCCAGCTGCCGGCCGCCGCGAAAGATCGTCCAGCCGATCCCCTCGTAGCCGGCGTTGAGGATGCCCTCCAGCTGGCGCAGCACGTTCTCCCGGTCCGCGACGCCCTGATCGAGATCGCGCTTGATGACCTCGTCCACCGCTTCAAGCAGCAATTGCTTGGGCAACACCACGTTCGCGCCGTGGCCGTCGCCGTAACCGCGCACCTTCGTCGCGCCCATCGTGGCAAAACTCTTGTTCGTGCAAATCGCCCAGGCATCGGTCGAGCGCACGCCGGTGGCCTTGCGGAAGTATTCGAAGATGGTGGGGCTCCTGGCCCATCCGAACCCGAAGTCATCCACTCGCTGCCAGTTTCCGGTGACGATGCTTGACGTGGAATTGTAGTGGGACAGCACGCCGTCGTTGGCGCAGTTTCGGAAGAACCGCCCGTCGTCCTTGAGCCCGACCAGCCTCGGTATGTTGCGCAAGCCCTCCGGCGCGAAGGTCTCCTGATAGCGACAGCCGCCCCCGAAGGTCACAATGATGACTTTGCGATCCGATTCGGCTGGTTCCGCCGGTCGGGCCCAAGCCCAAGAGGGCACGAGCTTCTCGGCGATCGCCAGTCCTGCGAGTTTGAGAAAGTCGCGCTTGGCCAGCCGCAGCATCAGTAAGCGACGATCTCCCCGCCCGGGATCTTCTTCCGCAGGTTCGGGCCCAAGTCCAGAGGATGGTCGTAGCCGGGCAGGATCTCGCCCTCGGGGGAGTAGTACGGCCCGATATCGCACGCCATCGAGCCGCCTCCCTTCTCTACAAACGTGATCTTGGTCACCAGCTTGGCCGACTTGTATCCGTACTTCGAAGGCGCCAGCAGGCGCAACGGCGCGCCGTGCTGGTCGGTCAGCGGCTGGCCGGCCATCTCCAGGCACATCATCACGCCGGGCTCCGCCATCTCGTCAAGCGACATGTACTCGTACCACTTGTCCGCGCAGTCGATGCGGACAGAAGTCGCCTTCGCCAAGGGCTTGACATCCTCTACCAGTTCGTCGAAGCGGAATCCTCCCCACGTCGTGCGGGCCGACCAACACTGCACGCACTTCAGGCGCTTGGACTGCTCGAATCTGGGGTAGGAGCGCAGCCTGTCCATCTCGAACCGTTGCGGCTTCTCGACCAGCCCCCCGATCTCGAGACGGTAGGTGCTCTTGTCGATCGGCGGCACGGGGTTGTACCACATGATCCTGAAGCCGAGCTCGTCCGGTGTGTCCGTGGGCAGCAGGATCCTGCCTTGGGACGCGGCCCGCTCTGCCGGCACAGTCGCGGCGGCTGCCGCAGCGGTCATGAAGCGACGGCGGTTCATTCCTGCCTTGAGTCTATCAGCAGGGAGCGGGGCCTAGCTGCGCTCCTTCGGATCAAAGATATATCCGATACCGTGCCGCGTGATGATCCATCGCGGCTTGCGCGAATCGTCCTCGATCTTCTGCCGGAGCCAGCCAACATGCACGTCGACCGTCCTGGTCGAAACCTCGGCCTGATACTTCCAGACTTCCCGCAGCAAGCGGTCCCGCGAGAGCGCCTGTTGCGGATGCTGGACGAAGTACAGCAGCAATTGGTACTCCTTCGCCGAGAGCTGCAATTTCTCTTCTCCGCGAAGCACCGCCGCCTGCTTGGAATCGACCTGCACGTCCCCGAACGCGTACACCTTGGCCTCGCTGGCCCCGCCCTTGATGCGGTCCCGCCGCAGCAAGGCCTCGATCCGCGCCACCAGCTCGAGCATCTGGAACGGCTTCACCAAGTAGTCGTCGGCGCCGGTGCGCAGGCCCTTGACCCGATCCATCACCTGCCCCTTGGCGGTGAGCATCAGCACGGGCGTGACGATGCCCGCCCCGCGGAGGTCGCGACAGATGTCGAGGCCCGGCTTCTTGGGCAGCATCAGGTCCAGCACGACTAGGTCGATGCCGCCGGCGCGGGCGCGCTCATAGCCGCTCACGCCATCCTCGGCCACCTCGACCTCGTAGCCCTCGGCCTTGAGGCGATCCTCGATGGTCATGCGGATGCCGACCTCGTCCTCGATGATCAAAATGCGCGACATTGCCGGTTCTGCTAGGCCTCCGCGTCGACCAGCGCCGGCAAGCGCAGCGTGAACACGCTGCCCCGGCCGGGCTCGCTTTGCATCGAGAGCTTGCCCCCCATGCCTTGCGCCAGGTCACGCGCCAGCTTGAGCCCCAATCCAGAACCCTGTATGTTCCCGTCCCCCGCTGCTGCCCCGCGATAGAAGGCGTCGAACACCTGTCCTTCCTCGGCTTTCGGAATCCCCCTGCCGCGGTCGCAGACCCGGATCCGCACCTCGGGGGCACCATCGCTCTCGCCCGCGTCCGCCTCGACGCGGATCCAGCGTCCCGGATCGCCGTACTTGACGGCGTTGCTGATCAAGTTGGCGAGTATCTGCTGCAAGGCGTTCTCGTCGGCGCGAACCGGTGGCAAGCCGGGAGCGGTGCCGCGTTCCAGCGCGAACCCCGCCTGCTCGATCATTGGACGCGCTTGATCCACGGCCCGTTGCACTGCCATTTCCGGGTCGATCCGGGCCAGCTTGTACTGCCGCTTGCCGGACTCCAGCGAGGCGAACTGCAAGGTCTGCTCGACCATCTCGTCCAAGCGCCGGCCCTGGCTGAAGATGAGTTGCCCGTATCGCTTGGCCCCTTCCGCAGACGAGACGATGCCGTCGGCGAGGTTTTCCCCGACCGAGCAGATTACCGATAACGGCGTGCGCAGCTCGTGCGAGACACCAGCGATGAACTCCATCTGCATCGCGGCCAGCCGGGTCGCCCGACGCTCGGAGACCACCACCAATGCCATGGCACCGGCCAGCAATAGCAGCACTCCCAAACCCGCGCCTAGGTTGCGCGCCCGCTGTCGCGCAACCGCTCCTGCGAACGAGCCCGA
>JAJDZN010000038.1 GCA_022824585.1 Bryobacterales bacterium
TGCAACGGCCGCACCCAGACCTGCTTGGGGCCGCTGCCCGGGCCGCGCCCCTTGGTGCTGCCCAGCGGCTGCCAGCCGGCCGCCCGGTAGCATGTCCCGCGGTGTCGCGCCGGGTCCGTGTAGCTCTCCAGCAACACCGGCCGGTAGCCGTGCCGCTGCTGCCAGTCCGCCGCCAGCTGGCGCGCCGCCAGAGCCAGCGCGTGCGAGGCCAGATGCGCCACCCGCACCCACGGAAACAGCAGGTACCGCTGGTTCCTCACCACCAGCTTGACGCGCTTCTGGCGCGCCGGCTCCGACCAGCCGATCCAAGCGTCGCGGCACGCCAGCCGCGACGCCGCGAAGTCGAACCCCAGGCAGCCCAGCTTGCGCCCCGCGCGGTCGAGCAGGAAGTAGCGCAGATGCGCACCCACCGGCTGGCGATAGCCCAGCGGATGGTAGCGCTCGACCCATTCGTTCCATTCGGCCACCTCCGCAGACCCGCTCGCCAGCCGCAGCTGCACGGGGCGCAACCCGGCCAGCGACTCCTCCAGCAAGGGCTGTGGCGCCGTGCGGGCAGTTAACTCCAGCGGCTTCTGCGGCCCCCGGCCCGGTCCCTTGCGCGGCGGCAGGGTCAGGATCCCGATCCGCTCCAGCTCCTCCAGCAGGCGCTGGGCGAACTGCACGCGGTTGTCGCCCTTGGGTGTCTGCCAGCCGAAATGCACGCACAGCGTGTGCCCTAGTTCGGTCCGGCTCAGCTTCGGGAATTGCCCCACGGTCTGCTGGATGCGCACAATCTGCGGGCGGGACAGGCGCTGGCCGAAAAAGGTGGTGGACTTGAGATTGCGGATCAGCGGGTCCAAGAGTTGACTCCAATCCTACGATGGCAAACCAAGCGCAAAAAGTCAAGCCCCGCCGGAAAAAATTCTCTCTGCTCGCGAACTGCCCATATTTCAGTCACTTACGACTTCGTCGCCACTCACGGCCTCAAGTTAATGCCATTGGCTGCGCGCCGGGGGGCCACAAACGGAAGATCGCCGAGCGGCGGGGCTGCGAAAAAACAGCCCTTGACTTCAAGTGGCGGCATTCCATAAAATCGCGGGCGGGGGTATGAACGGGCCATCCGATGCGCGTCGGCGGCTCTTGCAGTCGGATAGGCGGCTGTTGCAGTCGAATCGCCGGATGGCTAGTTTGGAAAGGTCGCGCGGTGCCGATGCCTTGGCCCGCGAGGCAAGTTCGAGCGATAGGAGTGAACAATGAGAGCTAAACAAGGATTGAAGGTCCGGCTGTTGGCAGCGTGGACACTGGCGGTGCTGCTGCCGGCCCTTGCATGGGGCCAAGGTGCGGCTGGCACGATCAACGGGACCGTGAGCGATGCCACCGGGGCAGTGATTCCCGGTGCGCAGATCTCAATCGTCAACGCCGAGACCGGCGTGGAGACTCCCTCCGAGACCGGCATCAACGGTGTCTACGCCGTGCCCAACATGCCGCCGGGCGAGTACAACATCGCTGCCTCGGCCGATGGCTTCAAATCAGCCGAGGTGCGCGGCCTGCGCCTTAACGTAGCGTCAGAAATCACGCAGTCGTTCGCGCTGGAGATCGGTGCGGTGACCGAGACAGTCGAGGTCACCGCGGAACAGCTTCAGGTCCAGACCACATCCGGTTCGGTTGGTGGTACCGTTGCCACGGAACAGATTCAAGAGCTGCCGCTACCGAACCGCGACATTTTTAACCTCGTGAACCTGGTGCCCGGCGCATCCCGCTCCGAATCGAACGGGTACGTTTCCATCGGAGGGGGCCGCTCCCGCTCGACGGGATCCTACATTGACGGCGTGAACAACACGCGGGGCGGCCTCGGCGTACAGAATATCGAGATGGCCCCGCCTGTCGACTCGATGCAAGAGTTCAAGGTGGAGGTCAACTCGATGGGTGCCGAATACGGCCGCAGCTCGGCGGGCGTGGTGCAGGCACTCACTCGCAGCGGCACGAACAGCTGGAACGGCAGCATCTACCACTTCGTGCGCAACGACGCCTTCGACGCAGCCGGGTGGAACCAAGACGCCAAGCCCAAGCTTCGGCGCAACAACGGCGGCATCTCGATCGGCGGCCCAATTGCCGAGAACAAGACGTTCTTCTTCTATAACATCGACGTCTTTCGAGAGAAGCTCGGCTTGATTCGCACGCGCAATGTCGGCCTGCCAGAATTCCGAACCGGCAACTTCTCGCGCGCCACTCGCAACGCGGGCGGGCGGGCGGTGTTCGTGCCAATCTATGACCCCATGACGCGCCAAGGCGGATCGTTCACCAGACCCCGGGGAGCATCCCCATTCCCAGACAACACGATCCCCGTGGATCGCTTGGACCCGGTGGCGGTCAAGGCAGCCAGCTACATACCGGACCCCAACCGTGTGCCGAACAACCTAAACAACCTCGCAGGTAATTGGCGCGAGGCCGCCGACCGGGCGCGCAATCGCGACTACCACACGTTTCGGTTGGATCACAACTACTCGGACAAGTGGCGCACATTCATGCGCATGATCCTGACCGAGCCGGATGACACGGTGACCGACTACACCCAGGGATACGGGATCGCGGATCCGGGGGGAATTGCAATCCTGAACCGCCGCCAGAACTGGGGCCTCAACAATACCTACACCTTCAACCCGACATTCTTCGTCACATCGATCATCGGGTTCAATCGAGTCTCGGTAGACAGGAAATCGGGAGATTGCTGCGACACGAATTACGCCGATCATTTTGGCATTCCCGGCCTCGAAAAAGGCGGCGAGGTCTTCCCGCGCTTTAACTTCGGGGGTGGCCGCGGCGTGCCGATGTCGTGGATCGGCGCCTTGGGCAACGCCCACCGGTTCGCGGTCTTCACCAACTTCGACTACGAAGCCAACTTCACCAAGATCAGGGGTAACCACACCTTCAAGTTCGGCGGGAAGTACACGTCCTACCAAGGCAATGAGGTCAGCCGTCCCCAGCCCTCCGGACACTGGCGGTCGACGGGCCACCTAACCGGCGAGTGGAAACTGTCGGGAGGAGGGCGCAACAACAACACGGGCGTTGCCTTTGCCGACTTCATGCTCGGGCGTGTGTGGAATCTCGACACGCGCGTCGCGCCCGGGATCGGCAAGCGGATCAAGTATTGGTCGGGATTCTTCCAAGACGATTGGCGAGCTACCCAGCGCCTGACGCTGAACATCGGTCTGCGCTACGAGACAGAAACCCCGATTTACGAAGTGGGGGGACGCATGAACGGCTTCTGCGAGTACTGCCCGCATCCGCTGGCTGGCCAGAACGGAATCCCCGAAGGCGCGATCGGGAGGGTGCTCTTCCCGAATCGCGACGGCACCGGCAAGTACCTCTGGCAGTGGGACAAGAACAATTTCGCGCCGCGCTTCGGCTTCGCCTACCGACTCAAGGACGATAGCTCGATGGTGCTGCGCGGCGGCTTCGGGATCTTCTTCGGCAATCCCTACGACCGCAACTCCATCCAGCCGGGTCGGGCCGGATTCGACAACATCTTCCGCGTACGCGGAGGCTTGAGCGGCTACCTGCGCGATGGCGTCCCGGCAGGCGCCTTGGACGACATACCCGAATCCGAGTTGCATGGAGGTTTCGGCGCGGTAGGCACGCGCTTCGAGACGTCCACCATTCAGTTCTGGAACCAAGATCGAGTGCTGCCCTATTCGCAGAACTTCAACTTGACGTTGCAGACGCGTTGGAAGGGCGTGCTCTGGGACTTCGGGTTCATGGGCGCTCTGGCCCGCCACCAAGCGATCAACAACCTCAACATCAACCATATCCGCCCCGAACATCTCGCAGCGGCCAATGCGCCGGGAGCGAACATCGAGGACTTCCGGCCATGGGTGGCTTGGCAGGGGAATCAAGACCAGATCCAGCTGATGTCACCGAACTGGGGCATCTCGAACTACTACGCGCTCACCTTCAAGTCGGAGAAACGCTACCAGAACGGACTGGGCTGGACCGTTGCCTACACACACATTCAGTGGATTGACAACATTCGTTTCATCGGCGACGGCGACACGTTCGGCGACAACGACAATCCCCAGAACATCTACGACCTCAGCGACGAGCGTTCCAGTTCGGTGAACCGACTGCCGCACCGCATAGTGTTTGCCCCAATCTTTGAACTGCCATTCGGCAGGAACCGCCGCTGGGGGTCGAGTTGGAACAAGGTGCTTGACGCGGTGGCCGGCGGCTGGCAGCTGTCGACCGTAGGGACGATTCGCAGCGGCGGCTACATGGGCGTGAACATAGACGGCGGAGGCAACTTGCGCGGAGATCTAGCCGCTGGCGTCGCCCTGAGGCCGAACCTCACAGGTGCTCCCTTCAAGTCTTCGACTCAAAAGCAAGCGGCGGACGGAGTGATCGGGCACAACTGGCTCAACGAGGCCGCATTCGAGAACCCGGCGCCGTTCACGCTCGGCGACGCGGGGCGGACCCTGCCCGGCATTCGCGGACCCATGCGAATCAACTTTGATGTCATGCTTGCCAAGAACTTCCGCTGGGGCGAGAATTGGCGCGCCCGCTTCAGCTGGGAGGCGTACGACGCAGCCAACACCCCCGCCTTCAATATCCCCAACACGTCGCTCGGCAGCGGCACGTTCGGCTTGGTGACGAATACCCTGCCCAACAGCCGGCGCATCATGCAGCTCGGGTTGCGGATCACGTTCTAGCATCCCGCAAACGTTCGAACTAACCGCGGCTCTCGGCGCAAGCCGGGAGCCGTTTCTCGTGGAAAGGGCAATCGTCGCACGAGCCGCCGAATCGATCCCCTCCCAGAAATCCGCCAAGTTAGCGTCGGGCAAGACAATTAGCTGCATATCACCAAGTGAGATCCAGCCTGAGCTGTCTCTCAAGCTCGGTCATACACCCTGCAGCGCCTGCTTGATGGCCGCCGCCACCCGCACCTAAACCGCTGGCGTACTGAACAGCTTCGCCTCAGCGTAACGTCCAAGCCCAGCACAGCCAAGATCAGTGTGTTCGTTGGGTCGCAGCCAATTCCTCTACTGTTCCGGCGATTGTGGTTACTGAAAGCGCAACCTCACGACCGGCCTGTCCAGCGACAATTAAAACTTTCGGGACATAAATTTTAATTGTCGCTAGCCACCGGCCCACTGACTGACTGTCGAATCAAATGACGGATGATCGGGATCTGAGGCAGGAATTCGGAGCTTTTCTAGATCGTCGATGGACTGTTCAGTCTCGGCAGCCGCTTCGTATTGACTGGGGGTTTCCAATGTAGGCGTCTCCCAAGGGAAATAGGGCGGATAGTCTCGCCGGCCTTTGCCACCACATCCAATCGCGAGTGCGGCGGTAAAGGCTACAAGGACTCTTGCAGGCATACTTAAACTACGTTCCCAGTCGGGTACAGCAATCGAAGCGAAATCTCAGCATGACGCGTCTGGCAGGAGCGGTTCGGGCTGGAACTCTTGCAGAAGATTCTTGGCACGAGATGGTCTGGAACTGCGAATCACTGGGCAGCGATTGCAAGTTGGACGTGCGCCGACAAGCTCGAGTTTCTGGTCAGCTAGTGCTGGTTCGGCATCAAGAAGCTAGGTGGCGTGATATGGGAAACGCCTGATCGATACAATCTTCGTATCACGCTAGCTGGAGACCTCGTGGAAACAGTGACGATATCCCCCAAATACAAAGTGGTGATTCCTAAGCAGATCCGGGACCAGCTCTGCCTCCTGCCGGGCCAAAAGATCCAGGTGATCGCCTATGGTGACCGCATCGAGCTGATTCCTGTGCGACCGATCCGGGACCTGAGAGGCTCTCTGACGGGACTCGACCCAAGCGTCGAGCGCCCGGCGGACCGGGTATGAATGTCGTCGATTGCAGCGCCTGGCTGGAGTAGTTTGCCGATGGTGCGAACGCCTCCTTCTTTGCGGGACCAATCGAAGACACTGACGGCGGCCATGCAACAGGGAAGAGTCTCGGAGCTGGGAGGGGCGCTGGCTGTGCGGGCGGCAGCGCTAAGTGTCGAAATGAAACTGCCTCTGGCCGACAGTATCATCCTCGCGACCGTCGGCAAGTACAGCGCGGAACTCTGGACGCAGGACGCAGACTTCGAGGGTATCGAGGGTGTTCGGTATCGACCGCGACGAGCATAGCGGCGTAGCAACGCACGCGAGGGAGCGCAGACAGGCCCCTGCCCCTCCGGATTGCGCCGCTGAGGGCCGACATCTCACCTCCGAACACAGTCCCGTCGATGGTGTTCAATCTGCGAGGCAGCGTTGGACCGCACGACACCCAGCACCTAGGGTCAGCGTCCCGCCTAGCGGGCGGTTGCATGCGAGGGTCGACAGAAGGTCCGCATCAGATCTGGTCGTCGCCTCCGAAGCAGGAACGGCACAATTCCGGGAAGCACCCGCCGTCCAAGAGTTCGGCACGCCGGTCGATCGAGCCCGGCAGCGGAGAATCGCCAGAAAGGAAGAGATCGACCGCCTCCCGTGCCCTGACCTTGGAGGTCTCGAGGCAAGTGCGGGTGTGGTCTCCCGTGGAGATCACCCATGCCAAGAGCAGCACTTCGATTGCATTGGCAGACTACTCGGGAATCGGGCCCGGCAGCATCCCGTCGACACGTTGGCGCTCGGCGCACCCTTCCAGGCACGGATCGGCTCTCTGCACGGCATTCGCACTCAACCGGGAAGCAGTCGGAATACGACAGATGCCCCGGGGAACGCAAGTCGCCTGCGAGCCCCGCTTGCAACGAATTTGCGGGCGAGCGCCCGTGCGTGCGACGCCGGACGGACTATCCGCGACCTCCGCGACCCGTTAATGAAGCAAGAGCGTCGGGCTCGACGCCGCGCCGATAGAGCAGGGCCAATTGCCCTGTCAACCGCTGTGTACCACCGCCTAGCCGGCTGCCCCGGCGATCAAGCCGGGGCAGCCGGCCGCCCAGCGCCGCAGGTTCCCGTCGCGGGAACCGAATCAGTTTACGGCGCGAGCACCGAGGCAGCGGCCATGACGGGCTGCTCTTGCCGGTTGGCGGCTGCGATCTGGCCCTTGACGTGATGCTGCTTCAATTCGGCAGTTCTTCCGATCGGCTCGACTTCGTCGCCAAAGCCTCGCCTCGCCAAGGCGGCCCGCAGCATCTCCATGTCGCGCTCCTTCGCCCTCAGCGCCTCTTCCAGCTTGTCCCCGGCCCAGCGCTTCAGCCACAGATCGGTCTGCGCTTCCTGCTTGGCCCTCAACAGGTCGATCAACTCGTCGTGCAGGGCGTCGAGGTCCTCGATCTTCTCGGCAACCTCTTGGCGCTTCCGCAAGGGATCGAGCTCAGGCGTCGATTCAGCCCGAGTGCCCCGCCCCGGGCGGCCCGAGCCCCAACCATAGTTGAGCCGGACGTAGAAGTTTGCGCCATTGAAGCCGAACGGCGAGAACTGGCCGTACATGTTGCCGACTGTCATCGCGCCGAACTGGTTCACTTCCGGATAGGTGTTGAAGACGTTCTCTCCGCCCACCGCCAGATGCACGTTGGGCCCGATCGGCACGCCGAACTCGATATCCACCAGCGCCCTGCCCGCGTAGGATGGGTATAGCGCCGCCGCCATCGGCCCGCCGGGCAAGCCAACCGCGTTCCGCCCGTCCTCGCTGTCCCAGAACTTGCCGAAGTAGTTCACCCGCGCCATAAGGTCCCAGCGGCGGGCATCGTGAGTGGCGCTGATGGTCCAGCGAGTGTTCGGCAGTCCCTGTTCCAGCGTAGTGATACGGAACTCGTCGATCACCGACGATTGAATGTCCCGAAGCTGCGTGTCCGTGTAGTTGAAGACCGCGCTGATCGTGGTGTTGCCTGCGGCATACGTTGAAATCAAGTCAACGCCTTGCGTCAATGTCGTGAAATCGTTGAGGAAGAACCGGAACACGGGAAAGTTCCGTGCTTCCGGAATCCCTTCCGCCAGCAACGTCTCGATCTCGGGTTCCGTCAGGGCAACTTCCTGCGACAGAGCAACGCGATCTTCGATCCTGACCCGGAAGAAGTCTGCCGTAAAGGTGAACGCGCCCTTCTCGATCACTGCGCCGCCGCTCATGTTGAACGATTTTTCCGGTTGGAGCTGGCCGCCGCCGCGCGCCATGGCGACTGCCGAGGTCGCGGGGACAACGCCGTTGTTGGTCAGCTGCCCGCTGATGAATGCCGTCGTCACGTTGAACGCGTTCTGCTGCCCGGGCGTCGGTGCCCGGAAGCCGGTGCTGGCCGCGCCGCGCACGGCCAGCACATCAGTGACCTTGACCCGGCCCGAAACCTTGCCGTTGACGGTGCTGCCGAAGTCGTCGAAGTTCTCGAACCTCAGCGCCGTGCCGAACGTCCACCGGCCCGGCTGGGAAAACTCAACGTCGCCGTACATGGCAATGTTCTGGCGTTCCCACTTCCCTGCCGTCGTGTCGGCACGATAGCCGTTGAAGCCGTTCGAGCCTGAACTGAAGCCCTGCGCCGCATATGGACCGATCTGCCACGACGCGTCATCGCCCGCCCCGATTGTGAACTCCTCCCGCCGCCACTCACCGCCAGCGGCCACGTGTACGAGATCGCTGACCGGCATGGAGACGTCGAAGTTCAGGTTGGTTTCGTCCTGTCGGTAGATGCCTGGCCGGAATGATGTCGGCGTATCGGATCCGATTGACGCATTGACAGTGTCGAAGATGAACTGGTCAATCTCGCTGGTGCCCCTGCTGACGCTCGCGTCCCAAGCAAACCCGTTCTGCGCGAACCCTCGCAGGCCGGCGACGATTGAATAGTCGATCAGGTCCCCGCCGAACTGCGGCGTAAAGCCTCCGGGAAACCGGCTGTAGAGGGTGAAGCAGTTCGGGTCGGCCTCGACAGCCGCAAGCGCATCTGCGTCGGGAACGTTGTTCACGATCGGGATGAAAGGGCAGCCGACGCCTTTTTCGCGGCCTGGGGGCGGCCCGCCTTCGGGAGACTGCTCGGCCCATACCCGGTCACCCACGAGCAGCGAGGGCGTTCCATCCTCGAGCTTCGGGCCGCGGAAGACACCGCCGCGGGTATGTGGGTTCCGGAAGTAGAACCCGCCCGTCACCTTGCGTGTCAAGTAGTTGGTGTGGCCGTACAGCTGCAAACTATCAGAAAGCTGGTACCCGAAATTCCCGAACAACTTCACGTCGTGGTTGATCCTCGGCGATCCCCAAATCTGGGCGGGATTGCGTATATTGCCGTTGCCCGCGCCGATGATGCCCGCCGCGTCGAGGCGCTGGATCGAGCGGCTGGTCGGCGCGGCGTTGGCGACCTCCATGCTGAAGTTGCCGAAGCCGTTCTCGCCCAGCGGCACTCCGATATTGCCAGCAATGGAAAGAGTCCTTCCGTGGCCACCAATCCCGTTGCACGAGTGCTGGATATCGCCGATGATGCCGGCCCCGCATGTAGACGGGTCCCCAGGATTGGCATCCCTGAAGGCTCCGGTCTGGATCTCGAAACTGCCGCCCGAGGGGTCATCCTTCAGCTGAAAGTTCATCACGCCCGCGATGGCGTCGGATCCGTACTGGGCCGCCGCGCCATCCCGCAGAACCTCGACCTGCCGGATCGCGATCGACGGGATGACAGAGATATCCGGCCCTTGCGAGCCGTCCGCGATGCCATTGCCCAGCCACGTGATGACCGCCGCCCGGTGGCGGCGCTTTCCGTTGACCAAGACGAGCGTGTGGTCGGGCGCGAGATTGCGCAAGTTCGCCGGCCGGACCACGGTCGCCGCATCGCTGATCGGCTGGGTGTTGATGTTGAATGACGGGATCACGGTCCGCAGCTGGCTGACCAGATCTCTGCTTCCCTGCCGAACAAGGTCCGAAGTGCTGATGACGTCGACGGGCACTGTGGACTCGATGACCGAGCGGGGTGCAGCACGGCTGCCGACGACCACGACCGTCTCGGTGACGGCGGCCACCTCGAGGCTGAAATTACGCTCGACGGACTGGCCGGCGGCCAGTTCGACACCATCGGCAATCGCCGCTTCGAAACCCGGGCTCTCGACCACGATCGAGTACGTGCCCGGATCCAAGGTCAGCTCGTACGCACCCGCACCGTCCGTCGAACCACGCTCCTCTCCACCGGTCGAGAGGTTGCTGGCCGTGATCCGCGCATTTGGAACGGCCAGGCCGGATTCGTCGTTGACTTGGCCGCTCAGGGTGGCAGCATCCTGCGCGGACGCGGGCACCAAGACTCCGCACATAGCCACCACTAGCACTAAAGCATGTTTAATGAATGACATTGCACACCTCACTGTTGGGATACCAAGTGCCGATATCTTAGCGCATCGATCAGCGCGTCGCAAGCAAGCCCAAGACTCCGGGTGTACGACATGAGTGTGATGGCCGA
>JAJDZN010000028.1 GCA_022824585.1 Bryobacterales bacterium
AGGTCATCCACGTGTTACTCACCCGTCCGCCACTCTACTCGCGCCCCGAAGGGCCCTTTCGCGTTCGACTTGCATGTGTTAGGCGCGCCGCCAGCGTTGATTCTGAGCCGGGATCAAACTCTCGACTGAAGTCTCCCGGCCTGCCCGCCAGGGCCCCGAGGGACCCCCGCCGACGCCGGGAACGCTTCGGCCCGGAATCAGACGAAGTCGTTCTGCACGTCCAACCGATCTGTGAAAGATCCGCGCCGCCCCGGATCGCCCCGCCCGGTCAGGCCCCGAAGAGCCCCCCCGGCCGGTCCCCGCGGCGGGCCAGCCTCGCTCGCGCCTCGCGGCGCGCGCAAAACAGCGGCCCAAGGGCACCAACGCCCCAGCAGGCCGCCGTCTAACAACTACCCTAGCACCCGCACCCGCCCGCGCGCAACTCTGTGCGGAAATTATTTCGCCGGGCCTGCCGCGCGGCCGCTGCTACACTCGATGGCGTCATGCCCCGCATACTACCGGCCCTTCTGACCTGCAGCCTAGCGCTCGCCGGCCCCGCGTCCGCGCAACTGTTGGCGGCCCGCGAGAACCCGTTCGCGGTCGGGCGCCACCACCTCAACGTCACCGATGTCGAGGCGCACAAGCGATTCTGGGCAGAACTGCTCGGCGGACGGATGGCCAAGTTCGGCAAGACGCAGGTGGTCACGCTCCCCAACACGCTGCTGTTCCTGCGGGAGCAGGCTCCGACCGGAGAGAGCAACGGAAGCACCGTCAACCACCTCGGCTTCAAGGTGCCGGACCTGCACGGCCTAGTCCCGAGGCTCAAGGCCGCGGGCATCGAGATTGTCACCACCGAGGTCGTGGCCGGCGCTACTTCGGACGTCCATCACAACACCGGCCAGAACGTGTACATGGCGTTTGCCAAGGGACCGGACGGCGTTCGCGTAGAGCTGATGGAGAACAAGGAGCTGGTCGGCATCGACAGCCACCACATCCACATCTTCACTGCCGACGACGAAGCCACACAAGCGTGGTACGTCAAGCACTTCGGAGGCAAGCCCGGCACGCGCGGACCGTTCCGCAAGGCCGACGTGCCGGGGATCGAGCTGACCTTCGCCAAGGCCGACGGACCGGTCGAACCGACCAAGGGCCGGGCGGTGGACCACATCGGCTTCGAAGTGGACGATCTGGAGAGCTTCTGCGAGAAGCTCGAGGCCGAAGGCGTGAAGTTTGACGTGCCGTTCCGCAAGAGCGAGAGCACCGGCCTGTCGGTGGCGTTCCTGACCGATCCGTGGGGCACCTACATCGAGCTCACCGAAGGGCTGGACAAGTTCTGAGCCGCGCGGGCCCGTCCCCGCCGCCGGCTGCGATCTCGCAGAACCCGCTCAGGCGTCGAGCCCCGGGCAAGGTCCGGCCTCGCCCGGAGCGCGGGCAAGTTGCAGGGCGGGAAACCGAAGCGCTGCTGCGGTGCCTGCTAACATAGGTCTCTTCTTTCCCGTCACCTCAAGGAGCATCCAAGCATGGCTTTCTCGGTCCCCGACCTACCTTACGATTTCGGCGCGCTCGAGCCGCACATCGACGCGCGCACGATGGAAATCCACCACGACAAGCACCACGCCGCCTATGTGGCCAAGCTCAACGCCGCGGTGGCCGGCACGCCGCTGGCCGAGATGGACATCAATGACCTGGTCGCCAATGCCGACGCCGTGTCCAACCCCGCGATTCGCAACAACGGCGGCGGCCACGCGAACCACTCGCTGTTCTGGACCGTCATGAGCGGCGCGGGCGGCGGGGAGCCCTCGGGAGACCTCGGCGCGGCCATCGACGCCGCTTTCGGCAGCTTCGCGGGATTCCAGGAGAAATTCTCGGCCGCGGCGGCCAACCGGTTCGGAAGCGGCTGGGCCTGGCTGAGCGTGGATGGCGGCGGATTGGTCGTCGAATCGACGCCCAATCAGGACACGCCCCTGATGGATGGCCGCACGCCCATCCTCGGCATCGATGTGTGGGAGCACGCCTACTACCTGAACTACCAGAACCGCAGGCCCGACTACATCGCGGCGTTCTACAACGTCATCGATTGGAACGCCGTGGCAGCGCGGTTCGCTGCCGCAGGCTAGACCGGCTGCGCACTGCGCGACCGCTATCGCCTCACGACGGCGGCTGGGAAACGATCCGGCCGAAATGCCCGAGCCCACTCCGGGCTGGCGCCTTCCAATACTTGGTCCGCGAGCAGCTCTCCGCTGAGCGGCGCCAGCAGAATGCCCTTGCGGAAGTGGCCCGCCGAGACGAACATGTCCGCTTGGCCGGGCACGGGGCCAACGGCAGGGTGCATGTCAGCGCAGTGCGGCCGAAAACCAGTCCAGGCGCTGGTGAACTTCACCTCGCGCAGAGAGGGAAACAATCCGCCCCACTCCTGCCGGATCGCGCCGACAACCGCATCGTCCAGGCCCTCGCGGAACCCCACGTCCTCCTCGGAGCCACCCCCTGCCAGAGGCCCGCTGGCGAGTTGCCAATAGTAGAAATGTCGCCCAATGACTACGTTTCGGAGGGTTTCAGCGGGCTGCCCGTCCGTTGCGATGAGGGTTCCTCGCAATGGTCGGATCGGCGGGCTCCAGCCCAGCATCCGTGTCAGCAGAGGCGTCCAGGCCCCGGCTGCGAACACAACCTTGCCGACGCTGATCCGGCCCGCGCCGGTCGTGATGACGGGACCGTCCGACGACACGTCTCGCACTTCCTCTCCCAGGCACATGCAGGCGCCGCGCCGACGCAACCACGCAGCGATCCCGGAGGCGAGCTTCAGGGGGTGTATCGAACCGTCGCCGGGGAAGTGCAGCGCCGGACCGCGATGACGCAGCCTCGGCTCTCGCTCCGCGAGCTCGGCGTCGGCCAGCAGCTCGGCCTCGAACCCTGCCGCAAGAGTGCGGTCCGCCCTTTCCGCAGCCCGGGCCGCGTCTTCGTCGGCCAGCAGCTCCAGCAATCCGCTGGATACGTAATCGCACGGAAACTGCGCGCGCAGCCCGGCATGCTGGGCCGCCGCTCTCCGGACGATCTCGGGGCTGGCAAAGCTGAGGCACTCGTGCGCCGGCCACAGCCCGCCGGCACTAGAACCCGTCGATTCACCGCACACGCAGGTGCGGTCGATTATCACGAGGCGGCTGACACCCCGGCGACTGAGCGACAGCGCGGTGCAGAGGCCGACAAGGCCGGCGCCTATGATGGCGATATCGGCCGTCGCGGGGAGCGGGTCCGACGACAGCAGCGCAACACGGGACTTCGCCGGAAGGGTCCGGTTCCAGATCGAATCCCGCAACCCGCCATGGTATCAGCGAACAGGCGCTCGCCGTCCCTAGCATCAGGAAGCCAGGGCTTCCAAGGCAGGAACCAAGGCAAAGCGCATCGAGTCACCGTCTCGCTCCACGCTCACGGTGTCCCCCTCGCCGAAGCGCCCCTCGAGCACCGCCAAGGCCAGGGGATCCTGGATGAGC
This sequence comes from Bryobacterales bacterium, assembly GCA_022824585.1. Taxonomy (GTDB): domain Bacteria; phylum Acidobacteriota; class Terriglobia; order Bryobacterales; family UBA6623; genus VXMF01. The sequence continues at coordinate 3,465 of JAJDZN010000028.1, forward strand.
CTCTGGATGGCCCGCTTCATCGGCCTAGCGCCGAACTGCTGGTCATAGCCCTGGCTGACGAGCAACTGCTTGGCGTCCGGGCTGACCTCGAGAGTCAAGCGCTTGTCAGCCAGCAACGCCTTCACCCTCGCTAGCTGCAACTCGACGATCGCGTTGAGATCCCCCTTCCGCAGGTTGTTGAAAACGATGATGTCGTCGACCCGGTTGAGGAACTCGGGACGAAACTTCCGCCCCAGCTCGTCGAGGAGGCTGCGGCGCATGCCGTCGTGATCCCCACGGCCCCGGTCGCTCAGCGAAAAGCCTATCGATCCGCTGCCGAGGATGTCTTGGGAGCCGACATTGGAAGTCATGACGATGACCGTGTTCGCGAAGCTCACGGTGCGGCCCTTGCCGTCAGTGAGCCGGCCGTCCTCCAACACCTGCAGCAAGACGTTGAACACGTCCGGGTGCGCCTTCTCGATCTCATCGAGCAGGACGACCGAGTACGGCGAGCGGCGCACGTGCTCGGTCAGCTGGCCCCCCTCGTCGTGGCCCACGTAGCCCGGCGGGGCGCCGATCATGCGGGCAACGGAGTGCTTCTCCATGTACTCCGACATGTCCACGCGGACCATTGCCTTGCGTGAATCGAACAGGAACTCCGCGAGCGCCCGCGCCAGCTCGGTCTTGCCCACGCCGGTCGGGCCCAGGAAGATGAAGGTTCCGATCGGGCGATCCGGATCGCTCAACCCGGCGCGGCTGCGGCGCACGGCGTTCGACACCAAGCCGACAGCGCTGTCTTGCCCGATGACCTTGGCGCGCAGCGCATCGTCCATGTGAACGAGCTTTTCCACCTCCCCCTGCAGCATCTTGGCCACGGGAATGCCCGTCCACTTGGCTACGATGCGGGCGATATCCTCCTCGACCACCTCTCCCCGGGAAAGAGCGCTGTCGCCGCGCTGCGACTCGAGCTCGGCAGTCGCCCTCTCCAGCTCCTGTTCCGCCTTGACCAGCTGGCCGTAGCGGATCTCGGATGCGGCGGCGAGGTCGCCTTCGCGGGACGCGGCCTCCTGCGCGTTGCGCAGCCGCTCGATCTCCTCCTTGAGCCGCTTGACCTCGCTAATCCGCTCTTTCTCGTGCTGCCATTGCTGGCGCAGCAGCGACGACTCGGCGCGCAGCCCTTCCAGCTGGCTCTCGACGGCCGCGAGGCGCTCGGCCGAAGCCTGGTCGCCCTCCTTTTGGAGCGCCTGGCGCTCGATCTCGAGCTGGATCACCTTGCGCTCCATGCGGTCGACCTCGACCGGCACGGAGTCGACCTGCATCCGGAGCGTCGCACCGGCCTCGTCGACCAAGTCGATTGCCTTGTCCGGCAGGAAGCGGTCGCTGATATACCGATCCGAGAGCGTCGCGGCGGCCACCAGGGCAGCGTCTCGGTACCGCACCGAGTGATGGATCTCGTAGGTTTCCTTCAAGCCCCGCAATATGGCGATGGTGTCCTCGACCGACGGCTGGTCGACCAAGACGGTCTGGAAACGGCGCTCAAGGGCGGCGTCCTTCTCGACGTGCTTGCGGTACTCGTTCAGGGTGGTCGCCCCGACGCAGCGCAGCTGCCCGCGGGCCAGCGCGGGCTTGAGCATGTTGGCGGCATCCATCGAGCCCTCGACGGCGCCCGCGCCGACAAGGGTGTGCAATTCGTCGATAAAGCACACAACGGCGCCGTCGGCGTCTTCAATCTCCCGCAACACGGCCTTGAGGCGCTCCTCGAACTCGCCCCGGAACTTCGTGCCGGCCACCATCGAAGGCAGGTCCAGTGCCACCAGGCGCTTGTCCTTGAGCGATTCGGGAACGTCGCCATTGACGATCCTCTGGGCGAGGCCTTCCGCGATGGCGGTCTTGCCCACGCCGGGCTCGCCAATGAGGACGGGATTGTTCTTGGTGCGGCGCGAGAGCACTTGGATCACCCTGCGGATCTCCTCGTCGCGCCCGATCACGGGGTCGAGCTTGCCTTGCCGGGCTTGCTCGGTAAGGTCGAGGGCGTAGCGCTCGAGAGCCTGGTACTTGTCCTCGGGGTTCTGGTCGCTGACCCGCTGGGTCCCGCGGATGGAGGCCAGCGCCTGGAGGATGGCCTCGTGCGTCGCCCCCAGTTCCTCCAACAGCTTGCCTGCGGGGTCGCGCTTCTGAACGCTGACGGCCAGCAGCAGATGCTCGGTGGAGACGTAGTCGTCCTTGAACTGGCGCGCCTCTTTCTCCGCCCGTGCGAAGACCGCCTGCAGCGCCTGGTCCAGGTGCGTCCCGCCGGCGACGCCGCGCACGGAGCGTATCTTATCCAGGACAGGTCGCAGCTTGGCGGCGGTGTCGGCGGCGGAGAGGCCGAGCTTTGCCAAGACGGCTTGAACGATGCCGTTCTCTTCCGCTGCGAGCGCCGCAAGCAGGTGCGCGGGCTGCAAGGTCTGGTGATTGGCCTCTGCGGCCAGCAGCTGTGTCTGCCGGACGGCTTCCTGGGCTTTCTGGGTGAACCGCTCGAATGGAATCATGGCTTGTACCCTCTATCGGACCTGCCTCGACGCTCTTGGCTCGTGCCGCGGGGCAGGCCGGGGATAGCACCCGCGCCCGCCCCGCCTTGTGGCTGCGGATCAGTTGATCGGGATCAGGCGGCTGGAGTCCGCAGGCTCGCGCTTGGGCAAGGTCAGCTCGAGCACGCCGTTGGTGAAGGACGCCTTGACGCCATCGGCGTCAATGCTGTCCGCCAAGCGGAACGTGCGCTCGAACCTGCCGAATGCGCGCTCGCTGCGCGCGACGCCCTCGGCCTTCTCGGCGCGCTTGCGCTCGCCGCGCACGGTCAAGACCTCGTCCTCGATGCGCACCTCGATGTCCTCTTGAGGGATACCGGGGAGGTCGCCGCGCAGAACGACTGCGCCGTCGGTCTCGGCGATGTCGAACGCCGGCAGCCAGCTGGACGGACCCGCGGCCCCGCCCAACAGGCGGAAGGCGGGCCTCCAAGGGTTGAACGGTGTGTGTTGAAGCATGTGCATGTTGTCTCCTTTCTCAGTGAAAGCATCGCTTTCATGCTCAGTATACACGCCCTAGAGAGCATGTCAAGCGTTTTGCTAAAAAAATCTGAGTGTATTCACATCAAGTTATCTGCATCAGTTTGGGAGATATAGGCGAATTCGACTGAGCTGAGCGCTTCTCGGGTAGCGCGAGGTGCCAGATCCAAGTGCCTGTAGTGTCCGCTCCGGCTCAAGGCCGGGGAACGCGAAGCTGCCGGCGGCACAGCGCGGACACGCGCGGCTGGTCTGCCTTTCAATGCCATCGGTCAAGCCTGCGCCTGGCTGCGCAGCGGGCCGGGGCGGTTCTCGCAGGCCCGCGAAAGCGATTCAATCGGATCCGGCCGACCGATATCCGGAAACCGGCCCTGCCTCCGGGCGAAGCCGCTTGCCTAGGAGAGGATGTCGCTCACGACCCTGCCGTGGACATCGGTGAGCCGGAAGTTCCGCCCTTGGAAGCGGTACGTGAGCTTGGTGTGGTCTATGCCGAACAGATGCAGCATCGTGGCGTGCAGGTCATGCACGTGCACCACGTTCTCCACCGCGTTGTAGCCCAACTCATCCGTGGCGCCGTAGCTGTGGCCGCCCTTGATGCCGCCGCCCGCCATCCACATCGAGAAGCCCTTGATGTGGTGGTCGCGCCCGATCAGGTCGGGATTCGCCCCCTGCGACATCGGCGTGCGGCCGAACTCGCCGCACCACACGATCAGGGTGTCGTCGAACATGCCCCGCTGCTTCAAGTCCTTCACCAACGCGGCCGTGCCCTGGTCGACATAGCCGCAGCTCTTGGGCAACAGCGTCTTGATCTCGTTGTGGTGGTCCCAACCCCGGTGGTACAGGTGGATGAAGCGCACCCCGCGCTCGGCCATGCGCCGCGCCAGCAGGCAGTTCGCGTTGAACGTGCCGTCCCCGCCCTGCGTGCCGTACATGTCCAGAATGTGCTGGGGCTCGTTCGAGAAATCGACCAGGTCGGGCACGCTCATCTGCATGCGGAAGGCCAGCTCGTACTGCGCGATCCGCGTCGCGATCTCAGGATCCCTTGTCCAACCCTGCTGCACCGCGTTCAACTCGCTCACCGCTTCGATCAGGCCGCCCTGCATCTCGCGGCTGACGCCGGCCGGATTGCGCACGTAGTTGACCGGGTCGCCGGTCGAGTTGAACTTCACCCCTTGGTAGATGCTCGGCAGGAATCCGCTATTCCACTGCCGGGCCGCGATCGGCTGGCTCTGCGATCCGCCCTCCGAGGTCAGCACGACAAAGCCGGGCAGGTCCTCCGACTCGCTGCCGAGCCCGTACAGCAGCCACGACCCCATGCTCGGCCGGCCGGGCAGCCGGAAGCCGGTGTTCATGAAGGTGTGCGCGGTGTCGTGGTTGATCTGCTCGGTCTGCATCGAGCGCACGATGCAGATGTCATCGGCGATGCTGCCGATGTGGGGCAGCAGCGAAGTCATGTGCTGGCCGCTGCGGCCGTAGTGCTTGAAGGGATGCTGCGGGCCGAGCATGCGCAGCTCCTTGCCCTGCAGCTGGGCGATCTGCTGGCCCTTCGTGAACGACTCCGGCATCGGCTCGCCGCTGCGCTTGGCCAGTTCCGGCTTGTAGTCGAGCAGTTCCAGATGCGCGGGCCCTCCAGCCATGCACAGGAAGATCACGCGCTTGACCTTGGCCGGGCCGTTGGGGAACCCGCTCAGGCCCGGCTGGATCCCGAGCAGGTCGGGCTTGAGCAGGGACGCGAGGGCGACCGAGCCGAGGCCCATCGAGGCGCGGCCGAGAAACGCCCGGCGCGTCTGCTGCAAGTCGAAGGCTGGTTTGAACGTGGTCATCACTCAGTACCGCATCAAGAACTCGTGCTTGTTGTACAGCGCCCGCGCCACACTCGTCCACGCCGCCAGTTCCGGCACCGAGACTCCGGCGGGAAGTCGCGAAATGCCGGTCGCGAGCAGCTGCTCGGCGCTATCGGGATCCGCCCGGAACTGCTTGCGATGCCGCTCCAGCAGGCCGAGCAGGACGGCGCGCTCGGCGGCCAGAGGCGGCCGTGAAAAGGCCTCGCGAAAGGCGAAATCGATCCGCTTGGCGACGCTCCTGCCGCCATCGCGGACGATCCTGGCCGCGAACGCCCGGGCGGCTTCGACGTAGCTGGGGTCGTTCAGCAGCACCAGCGACTGCAGCGGCGTGTTGGACACGCCGCGCTCGGCGGCGCACTCCTCGCGCGCCGGCGCGTCAAACGCCATCAGCGCGGGATGCAGGTATTGCCGCTGCCAGTGGGTGTAGAGGCCGCGCCGGAACTGGTTGGTGTTGAAGTCCGCTTCGTACACGCGCTTGGGAAAATTGAGCTCCTTGTAATACCCCTCCGGCTGGTACGGCTTGACACTCGGGCCGCCCATGGCGCGGTTGAGCAGGCCGCTCACGGCGAGGGCGTTGTCCCGCACGAACTCGGCATCCAGCCGCGACATGGTCTGGCGCCCGTGCAGGCGGTTGTACGGGTCCTCGGCGAGAAGCTCGTCGGAGGGCTCGCTCGAACGCCGATAGGCGTCGGAGTGCAGCATCGTCTTGACGATGTGGCGCACGTCCCAGCCGCTCTCCACGAACTCGACGGCCAGCCAGTCCAGCAGCTCTTGGTTCGCCGGCGGCTCGCCCTGCGACCCGAGGTCGTCCAGAACCTTCGACAGGCCCGTGCCGAAGAACATCTTCCACAGGCGGTTGACGAACACGCGGGCGGTGAGCGGATTGTCAGGATCCGTCACCCAGCGAGCCAGGTCCAAGCGGTTCGGCCGGCGGCCATCCGAGGCCAGCGGGCCCAGGAACTGCGGCACCTGCGGCTGGACCTCCTCGCCGGAATCGTCCATCCAGTTCCCGCGCGGAAGGATCCGCATCGGGCGCGGCTCGTCGACGGCCTTGGCCACGAGCGACTCGCCCGCGCCGTCCAGCAGCACCTTCTTGCGGCGTTCCAAGGCGCGGATCTCCCGCCAGTCCGGCCGAAACGCACCGAAGCTGTTGTATGCCTCCAGCAGGGCCGCCCGCTGCGCGTCGCCGCCCTCCCCGCCGGCCAGCACGGCCGCGCGCAAGGCCCCGGTCGCGGGCTGTTCGGGAAACGCCGAGTCCGTGCCCAGCAGGCGGAACCGCGAAGGCAGGCCCAGCCCGGCCTGTTGGTATCCGACCAGCGTGACTTGCAAGCGCTCGCCGGCCCGCGTCTGCAGCGGCGCTTCGAATACGAACAGGGCGGCCCGGGAAGAGTCGTCCGCCCACTTGCCGCTCCAGCCGGTGTGATAGTTGTCGTCCAGCGTGTCGCGCAGCATCGAGCCCGGCTCTTCGCGATCCGGGAGCAAGCCGGCAAGCGAGACCCTCACAGGCCAGCGCTCGCGCCCGAGCAGCCGGACTTCGAATTCGCTCAAGTGGAAGGAGCTGTAGTCTCCGGTCGGGTACAGTTCCAGGGCCACCGCGGTCAGTGTCCCCGGCGAGAGGGGAATCTCGGCGCGGTGGATGGACTTGCTGGGCTTCTTGTCGCCGGATAGCGTGACGCGCACGACCCCGCCCGACTCTTCCTCTAGCGCGAATCGCCGGCACTGGTCGAAGTCGGGGTGCGTGCAGTCTGCCCAGACACGCTCGGGGTCAAGCACCTTCCAGCGCAAGAGATCCTCGCGGAGGTAGGCGGCGAACTCTCCCAAGGCCCGCTCCGAAACCTCAGGCGGAGGGCCGGCGGCCGGCTTCAGCTCTGCCAGCCGCTGTTCGACCCGGTCCATCTCGCGGCGGGCGTCGGGCCCCAGCACGCGGACGCTCGCCCCCCAGTTGCCGTTGCCCGAGAACACGCCCTGTTCCTCGATGTCGGCGAAGAAGGCCGCCATCGAGTAGAAGTCCTTGGCCAAGAACGGGTCGAACTTATGGTCGTGGCACTCGGCGCAGCCCAGCGTCGACCCCAGCCAGACGGTAGAGATGTTGCGGACCCTGTCGGAGGCGTACTTGGCCAGGTACTCCTTGGCCTGCGAGCCCCCCTCGTTGGTCATGCGGCTCAGGCGGTTGTATCCGCTGGCCACGAGCTGCCAGGGCGTGGGCTCTTCCAGCAGATCACCCGCAAGCTGCTCCAGGGTCATCTCATCGAACGGCTTGTTCTCGTTGAACGAGCGCACGATGTAGTCGCGGAACGGATACACGTTCACGGCCGTGTCCCCGTGATAGCCAACCGTGTCCGCGTAGCGCACCAAGTCCAGCCAATGGACTGCCATCCGCTCGCCGTAATGCGGGGAATCGAGCAAAGTGTCCAGCAGCCGCTCGTACGCGCCGGGCGCCGTGTCGCCCACGAAGCCGTCCACCAAGGATGGTTCGGGAGGCAGGCCGGTGAGGTCGAAACTCAGCCGCCGGGCCAGCGTCCGCCGCCCGGCCTCGGCGACGGGCCGCAGGCCGCGCTCCGCAAGCCGGAGGTTGACGAGGTGGTCGATTCCCGACGGCCCCGGCGGGGCGGCGGGACGCTTCGGCTTCCGATACGCCCAATGTTCCTGATATTCCGCGCCCTGGGCGATCCATTCTGAAAGGATTTCCTTTTGCTCGCCAGTGAGCTTCTTGTCTGTCGCCACCGGGGGCATCACCAATGCCAGATTCTCTTGGTGGATTCGCTGCACCAGCCGACTGGCCGAAGCGTCGCCCGGCTGGAGCACCCCTCGCGCCATGGCGTCCTCGCGCCGGTCCAGGCGCAGCTCGGCCTGCCTGGCATTGCGGTCGGGGCCGTGGCACGCGAAACAGTTCTCCGAGAGAATCGGCCGCACATCGCGGTTGAACTCGACGCGCTCGGCCGCCGGACCGACTGCACAGGCAAGTAGAAGGGCTGCTACCGAGCGCATGGTCATTTCAGGCCGCTCCCCAACAGAGATGGCATCCGGCGCACCGATTCCTCACGCCCGGGACCAAGCTCGACGCCCCGGCGCGCCGACACCCGCAAGTGTACCGCCTCCGGCCGCTTTCATGCGGTGGAGCGAGCTGCCCGCGGCGCCGCAAACCGCTGGGAAACGCCGACTCGGCCGCGCGAATGGTTCCGACCGCCGAATCCGACTGCGGGCGCGGGCGGCGTGCGCTACCATGGCTCAGCCGTGCTCAAGGTACGCAACGCCGAAACGACCGTAGTTGTCGCGGCAGCGCTGGCCGCGGCGCTCTCGGCGTGGGGATGCGCTCCCCCAGAAGCTGCTGCGCCGGAGCGACCTCCCAACATCGTCGTGTTGTTCGCCGATGACCTCGGCTACGGCAGCGTTTCGTGGTATGGCGGCGACATCCCGACTCCGAACATCGACTCCATCGCAGCCAACGGCGTCGGCTTCACATCGGGCTATGTCACGGCGCCGGTTTGCAACCCCTCGCGGCCCGCTCTGCTTAGCGGGCGCTACCAGCAACGCTGGGGCAAGGAACTCAACTCCCAGACCGTGCCGCCCGTCAACGCCCCCCCCAAGTCGCTGCCCAAGAGCGAGACGTCGCTGGCAACAGCTCTGAAGCAGGCCGGCTACGCCACCGGGGCGGTAGGCAAATGGCAGCTTGGCATGTCCGACGGGTATCACCCGCTGGACCGCGGCTTCGACTACTTCCTCGGCATGCCGTCCGGCTCGCGCTTCGTCGATTCGGACTGGCCGAACGCCAGGATCGCGCCCGGCCACGAGGACGATGGCGCGCCAGATGGATCCGGGCGGGCGCGCTCATTGTTCCTAGGAAGGGAACCTCTCCCCTTCGAGCAGTACTTGACGGATCGGCTGGGACGCGCCGGAGTCGAGTTCGTCGAGGCTCACAAAGACGAGCCGTTCTTCCTCTACCTTGCGTTCCACGCTCCGCACGGCCCGATCCAGACGATCGACAAATACTACAGTCGCTTTCCCGAGATCGAAAACGAGACGGCGCGGATCTATGCGGCGATGATCAGCGCGCTCGACGACTGGGTCGGGGCCGTGCTGGCCAAGTTGCGCGAGCACGGCCTGGAGGAGAACACCCTCGTAGTCTTCATCAGCGACAACGGCGCGGCCGAGCAAAGCGATGTGGACGGCAGGCGCAACCACCCTCTGATCGGGCACAAGCGCAATTTGTACGAAGGCGGCATCCGCGTGCCGTACGTCTTGCAATGGCCCCGGCGGCTCGGCGCCGGAGTCCGATTCGAGCATCCGGTCAGCTCGCTGGACATCGTCCCCACTGCGTTGGCGGCCGCCGGCACCTCCGCCCCGCCGGCGCTCGACGGCGTGGATCTGCTGCCATTCCTCGAGGGGGCGGCAGTCGGCTCGCCTCACGAGCACCTAGTCTGGCGGTCGGGCCCGAACGCCGCCGTGCGGCGCGGCTCCTGGAAGCTGCTGATGGCCGGAGGCCTGACGCGCCTGTACGATGTGGACAAAGACCCTGCGGAATCGAGGAATCTTTCGTCTGACCACCCAGCGGTCGCCGAGGAGCTGGAAGAAGCCTTCCAAGACTGGGCGCGGGACAAGGCCGAGCCGCGCGAAGGCGCCCGCAAGGTGCGCACCCGGTTCAACCGCGATCGCATCGAGTGGCACATCTAGGCAGAGCTCCCGTTCGCTTCTAGGCCAGCCTCGCGGGCGCCGACCGGCCTGCATTGCTGCAATCGAGGCCGCCCCCCTTCGACCCTCCGGGAATTCGCCCGAATCGAGAAGGCGATCCTGACAGGTGATATCCCGCTGTTCGGCTGTTTCGGCAGCCTGCAAGCGGCCCTCCAACGCAGCGCGGCGTTGACGAGACGGATCCGGGAGCACAGCGACAAGCTGATCGCGGACAGCGGATGCGCGTGGCGGTCGACGCAGATCGTTGGACTGGAGTGCTATTCTCGCAAGGTTAGCTGATGGAGTTGAATAGGGTTGAATAGGCTAGGACAACGGATACGCATGGCTGCGGTATTGTGCGTTGTCCCGTTGGCGATGCCCTCGGCGACTGCGCAGTCCACATCGGGGTCGATCCTGGGTGACGTGGCGGACCCATCGGGCGGGTTCCTGCCGGGCGCGACCGTGAGCGTGAGCAACAACGCAACCGGCGCGACGCGAGAGGCGTTGACCAACGAAGTGGGGGCGTTCCGGTTCTCGGGGCTGCCGCCGTCGAACTATTCCGTGACGGTGGAGTTTCCCGGCTTTCAGGCCGTGACGCGGCCATCGGTGGCGCTGGCCGTGGGCGGCACGACGAAAGTCGATTTCGAGCTGGAGGTGGGGCCGAGCTCCGACTCGATCACGGTAACCGGGGCGGTGCCGCTGGTGCAGCCGACGGAGAACACGGTCCAAGTCGTGGTGGCCAACCAGCGAGTGCAGGAACTGCCGACCAAGAGTCGCGATTTCATGGATCTAATGCTGCTGTCGCCGGGCGTGACCGTGGACCAGAGCTCGGCCAGCAGCGGCAACAGCGATTCTGTCAGCTTCTACGGCATGGACGAACGGAACAAGTCGGTGTGGCTGGAAGGCGTGGACTTCAACGACGAGGTAACGATGGGAGGCTCGGACCTTTCCGAGGCGACCCGGACGCGATTGGGGCAGGAAGCGATCCAGGAGTTTCAGGTGTTGTCGGCGGGCTATTCGGCCGAGTTCGGCCGGACCGGCTCGGGGGCGATCAATGTCGTGGTGAAGTCGGGAGGCAACGACATCCACGGCAGCGGCTTTTACTTCATCCGCGACGACGCCTTCGACAAGGATCCGTTCCGGGTGGTCCGCGGCGAAGCAGTGCCGGACGCCAACCCGCCGCCGTTCCAGACGCAGCAGTACGGCTTCACTGTTGGCGGCCCGTTCGTGCGGCACAAGGCGTTCTACTTCGGATCGATCGAGCGCCGCACGGACGAGAACAGCACGCACGTGACGATTCCAGATTCGGTGAAGGCGTTCGTGGATTCCCTGAACGCCGGCTACGACACGTCCAGCGCGCTGCCGCTGGCGGTGGACGAGCGGAACGCGTTGGGCAAGTTCACGCTCAACCTGCATCCGCGGCACACAATGAACGTCATGTACCTGTACGACGACCGGGAGTTCACCAACAAGCGGACCGGGCAGGCAATCGGAGCCGATCACGGGTTCGACGACGTGCGCAGCTCCTATTACGCAACGGCGAGCCTGACGTCGCTCATCGGCAGCAGAGTCGTCAACGAATTCCGGGCGAACCGCTCAATCCAGCGGCTGTTCCGAGACTTGCAGGCCAGTGCGAGCGGACGGTTCCTGCCGACGCTGGACTTTCCCTCGGTCGACCTCGGAACGGCTGGCGACGTCCCGCAGGGGCGGGTCCAAGCGAACTGGATCTTCTCTGAGACGATGAGCTGGGAGCGGGGCAACCATTCGTTGAAGTGGGGCGGGGAATCGAATCGGATCCTGGCCACGGCCGACGCGAACGTGGATTTCCAGGGGGTCTACCGGTTCCCATCCGATACGGCGACGCTGCCGGACCGCTATACGGCGAACTTCAACCTGCCGTTCGAGAACGGCACTTCGACGCAGCCGCGGTTCATCAGCATCCGCCGAGACGTGGCCTCCTACGCCGCGTTCATCAACGACGCGTGGCGCGTGACGCCACGCTTCACGATCAACATGGGGCTGCGCTGGGACAAGCGGACCTATCTGGATGTGGACGGCGTGGCGTCTATCGGTGGACCGGACGCGTTCGAACAGCCGGGTTTCTCGCGGGACCGGCCGGAGGATGTCTGGGTAGCGGTGGCGCTGGGCGAGCGTGGCGCCTTGCCGGTGAGGGACTGGCGTCCGGGGGTGGAGGATGCGCTGGACCTGTCGCCGCGGTTCGGTTTCTCCTGGGACTTGACCGGAAAAGGTCACGCGGTGGCCCGGGCCAGCTATGGCGTCTTCCACGACCGGGTCAACACGAGCACGCTCCGCAGCCGGGTCCTGAGCTACAACGGGCTGTTGACTTCCGGAACGCAGCTGGACGCCTCGAACGCGGCGCAGAGGGCGCTCATCGAAGGGAGCTTCCCGAACCGGATCGCGACGCCGCTGCTGCCGGGAGGCGCCAGCGTCGGCGGGACGCCCGATGCGCCTTCGCCGCGGATGAACACGCCCTACACCCAGCAGTCCCACGCGGGCTTCCAGTTCGGGATCAAGCGGGACCTGGCCGCTTCGGTCGACTTCGTGCACATCCTGGGCCTGAACTACGACTGGGGGGCCGGCCTGTCAACCCCGTGGGAGCCGAACGCGCCGCTGCCAGGGGCCACATCGGCGTCGCAGCGGGTGTGCCCGTTCGCCCGCCAGATCGTTGCCGAGTTGGGGCTGCCGGCAACGGCGGCCAACCTGCGTTCCAACCGCGCGGGCTGCCTGCGGATCCAAGTCGCCGACTTCACCAACCGGCTGCACATCAACAGCTTGAGTTTCCGGCTCGAGAAGCGGCTCACGCAGGACTTCGGCTTCCTGGCCGGCTACACGCTCGGCTCGGCGAGAGACTTCGACTGGACCTCGCCGCACATCAAGCACGGCGAGGCCAATTTCGGCCCGACCGAGAACGACGTCCGGCACCGATTCACGGGCAACTTCATCTACCGGCTGCCCCGCAACGTACAGCTGTCGTCGATCCTCACAGCCAACAGCGCGCCGCCCTACGACATCACGACCGGCAACGACGACAACTTCGACTTCCTGCGCAACGACCGTCCGGCGGGGGTCGGCGCCTGGGCAGGCCGCGGCGGGAACTTCTTCCGGTGGGACCTGCGGCTGACGAAGAAGTTCGTCATCAGCGAGGACATCCGGGCGGACCTGATGTGGGAGATGTACAACGTTGGCAACCGGGCCAACCTCGTGAACTTCAACGGCAACCAGCGCTCCTCGAGCGCCAACCAGGCGCGGGGCGTCATCCCCAGCGGTCAGTTCCAGGGCCAGCTCGGCCTGCGGCTCGTCTTCTGATCCCGAGTCGGAGCCCGGAGCATCTGATCGCGCCGATGCCTGGCGGCTAGAAGGCCGGCGGCGGGCGCGGTACCAGGTTCTTCACCGGCAGCGTGATCACGTTGCTGATGAACAACTGCTGGGCGATCCACAGCGGCGTCGCCGGATTGTCGGCCAGGTCCGTGTTGGTGAGCAGGTTGACCTGGTAGACGCCGACCGTGCCCTCCATCAAGCCGACGAACTCCACCTGGGCCGTGCGTCCGCCGAACTGCGAGGAGACGAAATCGTCCGCCACCAGCGGCACCTTCGCCAATGTCCCGGCAGGGGTCGGCTGGCCGGTTGCGATCGCGTCCTGGTTGTCGGTCAGGCCGAGCCCGGTGGCGAAGACGATGATCTCCTCGCCCGGCACCAGCGGGTTGTCCTCCGTGATCAGGGACATCGGCTCGTTGCCGCAGCACAGGTGCGAGCCTCGCGCCGAGAGCGTCAAGAAGACCTCGGCCTCGGTGCGCTCGTTGGTGTCCGGGGTGTTCGGATCGTCGTCCGGCACCTCCGTGCCCTGCGCGGCGTAGGTGATCGCGTTGCCCTGCTTGCCCGCCTCCCTGGCCTTGATGACTACCACCGGCGGGGTATTGCCATCTTCCAAGAAGCCGTTCTCGCGGTTCGTGCTGACCTCGATGCCGCCATCGGAGACTACGTCGAAGCTGTACGGAATCTCGTTGCCGTCGACGCCGAGCGAGCGCGCCACGATCTGCAGCTTGACCGATCCCACTTCCTGCAGCACGCGCGATGTCACTTCCGGATCGCCGACGCCGGAATTGATCGAGCGCACCAGGATGTTGCGCATGATCAACAGCGCGGTCTCCGAATCTTCGACGTCCTGCTCGGTGAGCGTATAGCTGTATGTGCGGTCCCGCACGGTGACCGATACCGTGTCGCCCGCCTTGGGCTCGCCGGCAAATTCCAAATCGGCGCGGGCGGAGAAGAAGCTTCTCGTGCCCGCTTCGGCGATCACGTCCGGGTCGCCGTCGCCCGCGTTGATCAGCTCGATGAACTTGTCGCGGACGGTCTCCGGGCTCTCGTCACCGGGCGAGCGGTAATAGTACTCGCGGCCATTGACCACGATCCGACCCTCCGCGCCCTCCTGGGTCAGCTGGCGGTTCTCGGTGGCGTCGTTGTTCGGATCGTCGTCGCGCGGCCGGTCGGGCACCGTCACTGCGATCGAGCCCTCCGCAACGCCAGTTGCGTGGACGGCGATGCCGTGGCGCGGCTCCGGGCCCTCGGTCGCGAACAAGCCCGGCCCGGCGCGCACGGACTGGATGGCCTTGGCAGCCGAGACACGCACGCTGCCGTCGGGCATGGCGCGCCGCACGTAGAAGCTGTGGCCCGTGCCCTCCAGTTCCCACGGAATCTGGAAATTGACCTGCGTGGGCGATACCATCAGCAGCGGCGCCAGGCGGCCGTTGGCGAGTACCTGCACGCCGGCAAGATCGGTCGGAAGGCCCTCTCCGGGCCGGGCCGGCAGCGAGGCGCGCTCCCAGACGCTGGCGGTCTCGCCCGCCAAGTCTCTTCCGAAGATCGACGCAATCGTCCCGGGCGGCATGTCCCGGGCGTCCGATCCGCCTGTCAGCCGGGATCCGGAGGTACTGGTCTGCAACTCGCTGCCGGCGTTGCGCACCTCCACGCTGATCCAGTTGCCGGTCGGACCTTCGCGCTTGGCCCGCAAGTTCGCGCGATAGCTGACCGTGCCGCGCGAGAGCGTGGGACCGGTCACCTCGGCCGTGGTGGGTGAACCGGGCGTGATGCTGATCGAGAACGGAAGGCTGTTGCCGATCGGGCCCACCTCCCGATGGACGATCTCGAGTGTCTCGATCTGGTCGATCCGGCGCTCGACGATCACCTCGGGATCCTCCGCGTTATCCACCAAGTAATTCAGGCGGTCGACGAATCGCTCAGGGATGTCGCCCTCGGGCACGATGTAGGAGTACTTGCGGCCGTTGATGTCCAGGGTCACCTCGTCGCCCGGGCGCGCCTCGCCCCCGAAGCGGATCTCGCCCGTGGCATGGCGTCCGACGCCCAGCCCGGGCGCTGCCGTCACCGCCAGGTCCGGGTCGGCGTTGATCAAGCTCACGACCTTGTCGCGGACATTCTCGGCCGTCTCGCCCTCGACAGTCGTATAGAAGAGTTCCGATCCGTCCAGGGTGATCTTGATCTCCTCGCCGCCCGGCAGCACGGGCGCCTGGCGGGACTCGTCCTCGGGCGTGTCGGAAATGTCCACCGGCAGGTTCTGGTCGAACTCCAGGTGCCCGCGGCTGCGGATGCTGACAGCCGCAGAGTTGCGAACGCCGTTGAGATCGATCATGTCCTCGCCCGGCGTGAAGACCAAGACGCGGCGCGTGAACGGGTCGGCGACGAACAGATTCTGGCCGTCATAGGCCATGGCCGCCGGCGAGCGGACGCTCCCCGGCCCCTCGGACTCGGTGAGCTGCACGAAGTTCGGCTGGCCGATGACCAAGTCGGCCTTGGCACCGTGCTCTGTCGGGATCTGGTTGTAGACCAGGATGCGGTCGTTGCCCGCATCGGCCACGAACAGACGCTCGTCCACCACCAGCGCGAAGCGCGGGAAGTTCAGCGTCCCGGCGCAGCGGCGCGGGTAGCGCACCTCGTCGGGATCCAGCTCCGGGCGCTGGGGCGGCAGCGGGATCACGAGCGGCACGTTGGTCGGGGGCGTCTCGTTCTCGCTTCGGCTTCCGTCGTCGTCCAGCGGCCCGATCGGATCGCAAAGCGCCGGTGCGTTGTTGGGCTCGCTGGCGGTGAAGTCGGGCTGCCCGATCACCACGTCCGCGCTGGCAAAGTTCTGCGTCGGCACGGCGTTATAGATCACGATCCGGTTGAAGCCAAGATCGGCGACGAACAGACGCCCCTGCGAGACAGTCACGCTGACCGGGTCGAGCAGGTGCTTGTCGTCTGGATCGTAGACGCCCTGGGTCAGGTCCGCCTCGTGCCGCGTGTCCAGGTCGGGCTGGCCCAGGACGAGGTCCGGCGCCTGGCCGTTCGTGGTCGGGATCGTGTTCCAGATCAGGATCCGGCTGTTTTGGGTGTCGGCCACGAACAGGCGCCCGCCATCGAGCCACACGCCCTGCGGCCCGCGCATGCCGCTGGCCGAGGTTTCTGGGGAAAAGCCGCTGAAGTCGGCCTGGCCGAGCACGACGTCCGGTGGCGCGCCGCTGACGGCCGGGATCGGGTTCCACAGCAGGACGCGGTTGTTGTTGGTGTCAGCGACCGCCAAGACAACCCCGTCGCTGTGCACGGCGGAGGGGTTGTTGAGGCCGGCCACGTCCGGCAGGTCCGAAGACGCGGTGGTGTCGAAGTCAGGCTGCCCCAGCACGATGTCGGGGAGTCCGACGCAAGCCGGGCAGAGCGAGTCCTGAGGCAGCAGCAGGTCGGGCTCCGGCACGAAGCCGGCGACGTTGTTGTAGATCAGGATGCGGTTGTTGACCGGGCGCGCGCCGAGCCGGTTGCCGTCGGCCACGAAGAGCCGGTTGGCCGCGTAGGCAACGCCTTGCGCCGCCCCGAGCACCTCGCGGCTGGAGATCGGGTCCTGGCGAGTGAAGCTCTTCTGGCCGATGATCAGCCGCGCGCCGTGGTTGTTCACCCACTGCGGCCCGCCGGCGCTGATCAGGACCGGAACCGGGCCCTGCCCCGGCGCCGAAGCCAGCGCGAGCGCCAAGGCGCCCGCCAGCGCAGCCAAGAACCGCACCTTGAATCTCTGCACGCTCATCCCGCCCCGCCTCAGACCGCCTTCACCAGCCCGCCATCGATCATCAAGGACGAACCCGTGACGTAGCTCGCCCGCTGGGAGCACAGGAACGCCACCGCGGCGGCGAACTCTTGCGGCTGGCCGACCCTGCGCAGCGCCGTCTGGCTGGCGAGCCGCTCGATCATCTCGTCCCGGCCGATCCCGGCGGCGTCAGCCCGCCGCTGCGCGATGCTGAGCAGGCGGTCAGTCGCGATCAATCCGGGACCCGCGTTGTTGAAGAGGATGTTCTCGGGTCCGTATTCAGCGGCAAGGGTCTTGAGCATGCCGACCACGCTGGCGCGCACGCCGTTCGACAGGATCAAGCCCTCGATCGGCTGCCGCACCGACGTCGAGGTCAGCGAGACCACGCGTCCCCAGCGCTGGGCCCGCATGTCGGGCAGGACGGACTCGATCAGGGCCCAGGTGCTCAGGAAATTGAGGCGGAAGGCGGCCTGCCAGTCCTCGGCACCGAAATTCTCGAAGCGGCCGCCGGGCGGCCCGCCGGCATTGGCGACGGCAATGCTGATCGGCCCCAGGGCGGCCCGCGCCTCTGCCACGAAGGCCCGCAGGGCATCGATGTCGCTCACGTCTACGGCCTTGTGGAAGACCGCCGTGCCGTGCATGCCGCGAATCGCCTCGGCGGCTGCGGCGATAGCGCTCGAATCGCGCGAGCAGATGGCCAAGTTGCAGCCCTCGCCCGCCAGCGCTTCCGCGATCGCCTTGCCCATGCCGCGGCTGGCGGCGGTGACGACCGCCACCCGATCCTGAATTCCCAAGTCCATAGCTTCGTTGTTGCAATCGCCGCGCGATCTATGCGGCCGCGACTGAGGCGGCGGGGCGCTGAGTCTTCGCAGTCCTTACTGAATTACGCGATCAGGAACCTGATGGATTCCTGAGGTAGCCATCGTCGCCTTCGATCCAGTCCTGCCGCACGGGCTGGAAGACATCCATCGCCAGCGAGTCCTCCAGAGCCTCCACGCGGTGAGGCTCGTGAGAAGCGATCTCCACCAAGTCTCCCGCCCTGGCCGTGATCTCGCGATCATCGAACTGGAACAGCACCGATCCCTCGAGGACATGGCTGATCTGCTCGTTCTCGTGGCTGTGGCGCGGCACAACGGCACCCTTCTTCAGATGGATGCGCGCGGTGGTCATGCGCGCGCTGTGGATGACGCGACGCGTGACCGTCGCGCTGAGATCCTCCGACGCAACCTGACTCCAAGAATGCAGTTTCATGGCGAATGGCCAAGCGAAACCGAGGGTTCCGCCCGGCCGGCTCTTCCATTATACGGAAGGCGCCGGGCGCACAGAATCCGTTCGGCACCGGGGGGCCTTCGAGGCGGCTCGGCGAAGGCTGCGATATGATGGCTTGGCAGGCGCGGATGGAGCAGGCCAAGAGCATCCTTCCCCGATTGTTCCAAGGCACGCCCGACACCGTCCGCTGGCAGCTGGACTTGATCAGGGCCTACTGGCCCGAGGCGGTCGGCCCGCTGCTGGCGAGCCACTCCGACCCGGTCCGAGTGCGCCCCCCCACGCTGTTCGTGCAGGTCTCGGACGCGGCCTGGCTGGAAGAGTTCGGACCGATGCAGCGGCAGATCGTTTCGCTGCTCCAGCAGGAAACGGGATCCCGGGCAGTGACCCGGATCGAGTTCCAGTTGGAGGCGCCCGAAGAGCCAGCGCGCCCGCGCAAGCCAATCTCCCGGCGTCCGCCGAAGGGCACAGCGGGGCGCCGACGCAAGTCATGAAGATCACACCGGAAGAAGTCCAACACATCGCCGCGCTGGCCAACCTGCGCCTCAGCGCGGCCGACATCGAGCGCTACACCCAGGACCTCGAAGAGATCCTCTCGTACGTCGACCAGCTCAACGAGCTGGACACCAGCGGAGTCGAGCCGATGGCCCAAGTCCTGCACGAGGGCAACGCCGCGCAGCTGCGGACGGACGAGCAAGGCCGGAGCTTCGACCAGCAGACCGCCCTGCGGTGCGCGCCGCTGCCGGGAGAGGGCCACTTCAAGGTGCCGCGCGTGATCGAGCGCTGAGGGCTGAGATGGACGACTTCAAGCAACTGACCGTCGACTCGATCGGGGCCGGGCTGCGGGCCAAGCGCTTCAGCGCGCGCGAGCTGGCGCGAGAGGCCTTGCGCGTGGCCGAAGCCGAGAACCGAGCCTCAGGCGTGTACCTCGGCTTCACCCCGGAGCGTGCCCTGGCAGCCGCTGACAGGGTCGACGCCGAACTTGCCGCCGGAGCGGAGATCGGCCCTCTAGCTGGCGTGCCGCTTGCGGTCAAGGACGTGATCATGACGCGGGGAGAGCAGACCACCTGTGCGTCACGCGCGTTGCAGGACTTCGTGGCGCCGTACGACGCCACGGCGGTCGAACGGGTGGAACGAGCCGGGGCTGTGATCGTCGGCAAGACGAACTGCGACGAGTTCGCAATGGGCTCGTCGAATGAGAACTCGGCATTCTTCCCCGTGCGCAATCCGGCCGCGCCGGATCGGGTTCCAGGCGGTTCGAGCGGCGGGTCGGCAGCCGCCGTCGCGGGCGGCTACGCGCCGATCTCGCTCGGCTCCGACACGGGCGGCTCGATCCGCCAGCCGGCATCGTTCTGCGGAGCCGTGGGCATCATGCCCACCTACGGCCGCGTGTCGCGCTACGGCTTGGTGGCGTTCGCGAGCTCGCTGGACCACATCGGTCCGTTTTCCCGGACCGTCAAGGACTCTGCCCTGCTGCTGGGGACCATTGCCGGCCCGGATCCCTTGGATTCGACGGCAGCCAGCGCGCCGGTGCCTGATTACGCGGGCGAACTGAACACGCAGGTGCGGGGGCTGAAGATCGGCATTCCGAAGGAGTACTACGCCGAAGGCCTGGAGCATGCGGTCGGGACCAAGGTGCAGGCCGGCGTGGACCTGCTGCGAGGCCTGGGCTGCGAGCCGGTAGAGATCAGCCTGCCCCACACCCGGTACGCGATCGCGAGCTATTACCTGATTTGCACGGCCGAGGCGAGTTCCAACCTGGCGCGTTACGACGGCGTGCGGTACTCGCGCCGTTCCGAGAGCTCCGGCACGCTGCGAGAGATGTACCGCAACTCCCGGGCCGAGGGCTTTGGCCCGGAGGTGACGCGCCGGATCATCCTCGGCACGTACGTGCTCAGTGCCGGCTACTACGACGCCTACTACCGCAAGGCGCAGGAAGTTCGCGCGCTGATCGCGCGGGATTTTGCGGAAGCGTTCGAGACAGTCGACGCGATCGTCACGCCGGTGTCGCCGTTTCCCGCGTTCAAGCTCGGAGAGAAGACCAGCGACCCGCTGCAAATGTACCTGTCGGACATCTATACCATCACGGGCAGCTTGGCAGGCATCGCCGGGATGAGCGTCCCGTGCGGCACGACCCCGGAAGGGCTGCCAATCGGCATGCAGATCCTGACCAACCACTTCCAAGAGCAGACGATGCTGAACCTCGGCCACGCATTCGAGCAGGCCGGGGGATTTGAAGGGTAGGCCCGGGACGCGGCCGATCCGGCATGGTCGGCCGCCGCAGCCGCGCAGCGGGAATGCCCGCCGGACTTGCCGGCAGCGCCTACGGTCACCGCGGCCGCCCGCTATATAAGAGGTCAAAGGCACCGGCGAAGCGTATGATTGGGCCAAGCGCGCCTAGGAGCTCCACATGCACAATCAGATTCTGGTCCGAGTCTTCTCGGCTGCGGTAGCCGCCTCTCTCGCAGCGAGCGCCTCGCTGGCCAGCGCGCAGGCACCGGAGGACGCGGACGCGGCGGCTTGGAGCGACAATTACGAGCCTCATGCTGACGAGGAGATGCCGTATCGCCTCATGCGGCCACTCACGGTCGACGACGGCAAGCTGTATCCGGTCATCGTGTCGTTGCACGGCGGCGCCGGCAGGGGCACGGACAACCGCAGACAGCTGCGGGTCTGGACCAGGCTCCTAGCCGACGAGGCGAGGCGGAAGCAATACCCGAGCTATGTGCTTGCCCCGCAGTCAACGCGAATCTGGGATGCCGTGCACCTGGAGAAGATCAAGGCGATCGTCGCCTCGCTGCCTGCTGCCGATCTAGACAGGATCTACCTGCTGGGGCATTCGATGGGCGGGCACGGATCGTTTATCCTGCTGCAGCTCGATCCCGCCTACTTCGCCGCGGCGGCACCCTCGGCGGGGACAGGCCGCGGTGAGCACGACGAATTTATCGACGCGTCCCTGATCAAGGAGGTGCCGATCTGGGCGTTTCACGGGGACGGTGACACCGTTGCCCCGTACGAACGCGCGCAGAAGCTGTTCGCCACGATGACGCAGCTCGGCGGCAACTTCAAGCTGACAACCTGGGTCGGGGATGCCCATAGCGTGGGAGGAAAGATGGTCTCCGGCGGCGACAACGGCAGCACCAAGTGCAGCAGCGACCGCTGCGACGCAGAGCCCGAGCTGCTGCAGTGGCTCTTCTCCCACTCGCTGTCCGCAAGGCCGTGAACGATCTCGAGGCAGGGCAGAGCGGGGGAGCCGCTGCCGCAGGCGTGATTTACCTGGTCGCCACGCCGCTCGGCAACCTGGAAGACATCACCTTGCGCGCGCTGCGGATCCTGGGCGAAGTCAGCCTCATCGCCTGCGAGGACACGCGCCGCACCGGCCGCCTGTTGCAGCACTTCCAGATCAGCAAGCCGCTGGTCAGCTGCCACGATCACAACGAGGCCCGGCGCGCGACCGAATTGGCAGAGCGCGCCGCGGCCGGCGAATCCATCGCGCTGGTCAGCGACGCGGGCACGCCCCTGATCGCGGATCCGGGTTTTCGGGTCGTTCGGGCCGCCATCGAGCACGGGGTCCGGGTCGTGCCCGTTCCAGGTCCCAGCGCCGCCGTGGCGGCGCTCTCCGTCTCGGGGCTGCCCTCTCACGACTTCGCGTTCAAGGGCTTTCTGCCATCGAAGAGCGCGAAGCGCAGAGCGGCGATCCGATCGCTAGAACGATCCGACTGCTCGACCGTCTTCTACGAAGCACCGCACCGCATCCTCGCGGCGGTGGCCGACACCCGCGAGCTGCTGGGGGGCTCCCGCAGCATCGCCATAGCCCGGGAGCTGACCAAGCTGCACGAGGAAGTCCTGCGCGGGCCGGCCGCCTCCGTTCTCGAGGCGCTGTCTGCGCGGCCGTCACAAAAGGGCGAATTCGTGCTGGTGATCGGACCCGCGGACGACAGGGCAGCGTCGGGCGGCGGCAGCAGCAAGGCAGCCCCTCCCGCGGCTCCGGCCGCGTAGCATCGCTGGGCCAGCCGATCGGCTGCCATCACCCGGACATCGCGCCGGCGGTCCGGCGCGGACTGTTCGACCTTGCCGGGTTGCTCTCAAGCCCTTGCAACCTCGCCTCCGCTGGTGCGAAACTCTGGATGCAACCAGGCAGGATCTCATGAACAGCCCTCGCTGTGCCGCACACCGCGCATTCTTGCTGCCCGTCTTGGCGGCTTGGCTGGCGGCCGCGCCCCTAGGCGCTCAATCCGCTGCTGCCGAGCCCGCGCCCGCAGCCGGAGATCTGGCAAGCCAAGAGGCATGGGAGATGCCGCGCGCCGCGTGGGGCGACCCGGACCTGCGGGGCACTTGGTCCTACGCCTCGCTCACGCCGCTGCAGCGGCCGACCCAGTTTCGCGAGCGGGAGTTCTTTACCGCGGAAGAGGCCGTCGCCCGCAACGAGGCGGCCCATGCGGAGCGCCCGCATGTCCCTGGAGTGATCGGTTCCTACAACGCGCACTGGTTCGACAAGGGGCGCGTGGACCCGAGTTCGCGGACCTCGCTGATCGTCGATCCGCCCAACGGACGCCTGCCCCCGCTAACGCCGCAAGGGAAGGCGCGAGCCGCCGACAGGTCGCGTCGCTATAGCGGGCGGCCCGACTCGTGGCTCAACTTCACCCCTTGGATGCGGTGCATCACGTACCACGGCGTACCGCCGGTGTCCACCGGATACAACAACACCTATCTGATCGTCCAGACGCCAGACTACGTGGCGATCTTGGTCGAGAACATCCACGACGTGCGCATCATCCCGCTCGACGGGCGGCCGCGCCTGGGCGAACACATCCGCCAGTGGAACGGCGATTCGCGCGGTCGCTGGGAGGGTGACACGCTGGTTGTGGAGACCGGCAACTTCAGCGACAAGACGCACCACCGGTTCCCGTCGTCCAAGGACTTGCGAGCGGTGGAACGCTTCACGCGGGTCGCTGAAGACACGATCCTCAACGAATTCTCCATCGATGATCCTGCAACCTATACGCAGCCTTGGAGCGCCGTGCGGTCCATGCCGCGCCTGACCGACTACCAGATCTACGAGTACGCATGTCACGAGGGGAACTACGCGATGGTGAACGCTCTCAGCGGCGCCCGGGCTGAGGACAGGGCGGATGCGCGCGCGGAGTGATGCCCCGCCCCAGCGCTACGCACGAGTAGCCTGAGGGCTGGCGAATCAATCAATGGGCTAGCGAGAGTGCTAGCCAACTTGCCATGAGATGCCCTTCTCGCAACGGGTATTCGCAGTCGTCAGTGTCAATTGGGCCTGTTGGCGCAAGGAGGCGGTGCTGCCAGTTGCGTGCTAGAGTCAATGCGCCGTGAGCATCAAGGCGGAATACCGGGATGGGGTCTACGCGCCCCTGCAAGAGGTCGAAGAAACCACTTCCGGTGAGGTCTATCAAGTCTTCTCCGAGAGCGAGTTGAAACGGCTAGCGGCCGACCTTCCCTGGTTGAAGGCTTCGGAGCGCAGCTTCGAGTTCTGGGAGAACGAGGAGGATGCCGTCTACGACAGCCTATAGGCGGGGCGACATCGTCCTCGTCTTCTTTCCGTTCACCGATCCCACCTCATCCAAGCGACGCCCCGCGCTGGTCATTTCCCCGGATTCCTTCAACGCCGCCGGAGAGGATCTCGTGTTGGCAGCCATTACCTCATACATCACGGATGACCCGTACGCGGTGCTTCTCCAGCGAGGCGACTTTGCAGAGGGCTGGCTTCCGAAGACATCACAGGTGAAGACGACCAAACTGTTTACGACGCACTCCTCGCTCGTCGCCAAGCGAATCTGCGCTCTCAGGGTCCAGAAGATGGAGGATGTTCTGCGGTCAATGCGCGGGTCTCCTGAGCCGGATGCGCTGACCGGATGAGCCGGGCGTCGCCCGGCCCCACCTCAGTTCTCGTCCAAGAACAGCCGGGGTCCACGGATGCCCATCGCCATGACTACAATCTTGGCGTCTCAAGATCGAGAATCGATCGTTATTCAATCGAGCGATCACGCTATCCCGACACCTTCCAACTGGTCCTGCTCGCCGATTGCGATGGCAGCAACTCCTGCCGCATTTGCGCTTCGAAATACGCCCTCCAGCACCGCTTCTGCAATTCCCGCCGGCTCCCCATCATCGTGGCCCCCTATCCTGCTGGATGCTCAAACGCGACTTGGTCGAACATCGTCTCTTCAGCGAGATCAGCCGCGACTGGTCAGGTTGCCCGCTTGAGTCCTTCGATCTGATCCTCAACTATCTCGCCTCCACGCTCACCGGCACCGCCTTGGCGGTCGGACGGTGGCGGGCAACCGCGCGCACAGGTCCTGGAATTGAGCGCTCGCCAGAGTCGGCAGGCCCGTGCGTCTTTCAGGCTCGTACCGTACCGAGCCCCTGCCGATCACGAGCCGACTCGCCTCCCGGAAACAATTGGCATGGCACCCCGGAGCGAGTAGCCAGGACATCTGTATCGCTGGCTACCACGTAGTTCGCGGCGGCGAGTGCAGTTCTGCACGGCATTACCCTCGGTCGCGGTCGGGCTGCATACCCGGAATCTGACTGCTAGAAATCGGCTCCGCCGGCGTCGTCTGGGGAAGTCGCCGGCGTTGCCGGTGAGGGGCTCCCTTCGGTCAAGATCTGGGTCCACGTAGGGCTGTCCGGATCCGGGCCCTTGAAGACCCAGCGACCATGTTTCTTGCCCTCCAGATACGGACCCTCGTGGACAGCCCCACCCACGTAGCGCTCGACCCAATGTCCATGCCTCTTGCCCTCGAGGTACAGTCCTTCCCAGACCGTTCCGCGCGAGAAGCGCTCGATCCAGCGGCCCTCCATCCTGCCGCTCCGCAGCAGCCCCTTGCCCTCGACCTCGACAACTCGAAACGGCGTCCCTTTCCACGCCCACTTCAGCACTCCACGCCCGTCCGCTCGACCGCCAGTGCAGCTGCCGGTCCAAGTCACGGACTCATCCTCCTTCAGGCTTCGCCTCCACACATAACACTCAGGGCGGCTGTCGAGTTCGATCCAGCACGCTCCACCGACCGGCTGCCCCGCACAGTTCGGTTCCGGATTCTGACGAAGCGGCTGCCCTTGCGCCGCCGCGATCAGCAAGGTGCCGACGGCCACCCATGCCTGGCCCCAATCCGCCTGCATCGACGATTCCGTCCGAGTTGGCCGGCATCGTACCAAAGCTCTCGACGCGCCGAGAATTGCCCGCTGTCACCGAGCCGAAGCTTGTGGGCCTGGGAATCCGAGAACTTGCCTCGAGAGTGTTGCCCTCGGTGGGCGCGTTACTCGATAACGACCAGTCGTTTAGGGCCGTCTGATCTCGTGGTCTGCCGGACCGCGTTGTCCAGGCGTGGCCTTGTCTTCGGACCTAGCCACCGTGGCGTGTGGTCTGATTCTTGTCCATTCGAAAGCACTGCGACAGCGAGGCTGAGCCTCAGCCCCATGAGGGCTCGCAAGGGGCGAACGAGCGGGGTTCGAAGCGTCACTGGATTGCCGACCGCACCGGGCGAGAGGCGGTTTCGTGAGTGGCAACCTCTGTCGCCACAGACCGAACCGCTGCCGCAAGGTGTCGGTTGAAACGTCGCCGCCTGAGTCGGAAGCGTCTCCGTA
Organism: Bryobacterales bacterium; assembly: GCA_022824585.1. GTDB lineage: Bacteria > Acidobacteriota > Terriglobia > Bryobacterales > UBA6623 > VXMF01. The sequence goes on from JAJDZN010000028.1 coordinate 28,958, forward strand.
GTTTGGGGTGGCAAGTCCTGCGCGGTGCTGCGTTAACGGTTGGTCGGAGACCGCTCCGAACCCTGCAATCCTAGGCTGACTTGTCGGACGACCGCAGTTTCGCTTCCAATTCGCGGATCCGTTGATTAGCTTCGTCCCGCGCGCGCACCGCCTCGTCGCGCTCACGCACCGCCTCGTCGCGCTGGCTCGCGGTTTCTTGCAGGGCCTCGCTGGTTTCCGCGTGCGTCAGCATGTCTTGCCCTAGCCGTGGATCATGGAAGCGCAGCAGCCACCGCTCCGCCCGCAACTCCAGCCCCAGCGCCTCGCTCCGGTGCCAGCCACCCGCTCGCACAGCCCGCACGCGCCCGTAGCGGCCATCCACCAGCCGCCAGCCCTCCAGCCGCCCCGCGATCAACTCGCCCAGCGGGTCGAAGCGCCAGTATTCGCACACGCCCATCCGCTCGTACGTAGCGCGCTTGGTGGTCGCGTCGCGGCGGCTCGTGGACGGTGAGGCAACCTCCACCACGAAGCTCGGCACCACGCCGCCCTCCTCCCAGAGCAGATACGACTTGCGCGCCTGCTTGTGCGCAGCGCCCAGCACCACGAACACGTCCGGCACCACCACGGCCGCAGGGTCACCTTGGCGGTAGTACACCGCCATGCTGCCGGCCACATAGGCGTCTTGCCGGGCCTTGAAATGCGTGTCCAGCTGGTCGCGCATATCAAT
>JAJDZN010000007.1 GCA_022824585.1 Bryobacterales bacterium
TTGGCCGTTGACATAGCGGAAGACCACGGGCGGGCTTAGAGGCAGCCGCCGGTTCAGCCCGCGGACCGGATTCACCGTGATGTAGTCCCCGAGGCTGCGGACGTATCCGCCGGCAGTGATGCGGAACTTGCCTGCTTGCCATTCCAAGTTAACGTCGCCCTGCAAGCTGGACTCTGGCCTGATCGCGGGATTTCCCATGAACTCCGCCGCCACCTGGAAGCGCGTGCTTGGAAATCGGTCGGAATACCGCTCCAAGGCATTTGCCGCTCGCGCGACGCGCCCGAAGCCGCCCGCAATCGTGAACCCGCTGCCTAGGTCATAGCGTCCTGCCAGACTGAAGTTCAGGTTAGTCTCGCTGCGCTCTACGTTCGTGCCCGCGTTGGCGAGAAAGAACTCGCTCGGCCGCCCGGCGTCGCTGTTGACGAAGTCTAGGCGCACGGCCGCCCGGACCTCGCCCCGGTCAAGGTTGCGCCCGGCGTGGAAATAGGTCCCGATGTCGGCCAGCGAGACCCCCGCCCACACGGCGTCGCTGAAGAGGAGCTTGCGGTTGCTGGCGCGGGCGATGAATCGCTGGGCATCTTGCTCGAGGCGGAAGAAATCAAACCCCGCCTGCAGCTGCCACTGCTCGCCTGGCGAGAACTCGACCCTCCCATTTCCGCCGACCGTGTCGGACTCCGCCGGGAGCGAGACATCCAGAGCGAACGGCGGACGCCGCCCAGGCACGTCGATTGCGGTGGGTTTCTCGCGATTGCTCATTCGGTGGCTCTTCTTGTTGACGTACGCGCCCAGCGTTACAGACGACAGAGATCCCTCGGGATTCGCCACGCGGTAGCTCGCCTGCCAAGAACGGAGCAGGAAGTGCTCGGCCGTCAGCAGCCTGCCCGGATAGTCCACGCCGGTCTGCTCGTCGTACAAGCCGCCGACCTGCAGTTCCTGCTGCGGGGTAGGATTGAAGCGAAGCTTGGCACCGAACTGGTGGGAAGCCGCATCGCCCGGTACGAGCATGCCGGACGGACGGCCCCTGGCTCCCGCTTCGTAGTCGTCGAGCAGATCGCCTGTCGCACGCACGCTGAAGCCGAGCCTGGAACTGCCCGCATCGACCCGCGCATTGGCCATGCGCCCTGCTCCGTTGCTTCTCCAACCGATCCCGCCCCGGCCCCCAACACGCCAGTTCTGGCGAGTCGTAACGGGTTCTGAATTGACGAGAATCGCGGCCATCGCGCCCGCGCCTTCGGTTAGCGCATAGGGGCCAGTGACGACTTCGACCTCCGCGACGGAACTGGGATCGACGTGACTCAGCTCCGAGTCCATGCGCGCGGGTCCCGCCGCGAACGTCCGCGTGCCGTCGACAACCATTGCGAGCTGAGTCTCCCGGAGCCCTTGCACGACTGGTTCGAAGTTCGTTCCGCCCCTCCGAAGGACATGCACGTGCGGAGTCGCGCGAAGACTCTCGACCAAGCCAGCCCTCGCGAGACGATCAGGCTCGGCCGAGTCGGACGCGACCGGAGCTACCGGATCGAATTCGTCGACGACATCCAACACGCCCGCGAACGGTGCCAGCTGCAGGCGCACCGCCACTGCGTGCTGTCCGGCCGTCAAGACGGTCTCCGCTCGAAAGCCCTCGGCCGCCACATCCGCGGCGGCCGCGTGCCCCGGGAACTCCGCGACCCCCGAGGCAGCGGTCTTGCCCCGGGCCACCTCCGACCCGGACACGTCCCGCAGGACCACGATCGCGTCTTGAACGACGGCTCCCGACGGATCGACCACTTGGACCGCCAGATCCGCCCAAGCCGCAGTCGCAGCCCAGGCCAAACTCAACAATTTCGTTGTTCTTCCTAGATTCCTCATTCAGCTTCCCCCGCAGACCAGAACCGGGGCGCCGCAACGTGACCACGACGCCGAAGGGGCTAAGCCGACCCCCTGCGCACGGCCCTTGCGGGCCAGACGCCAGGAGCGCCGAAGACTCAGCCAGCCTATGCGGGCTGCGGAGGAGGGGCGGGAGGGACAGGGCTCCGAGGAGGCCATTCCGCCGTTAGTTGGGTCGCCTGAAACAGCACGCTTGCCGGCAAGGGCAGTTGTTCGGCGAACTCAGGCAGACAGGGTGGCTCAGGATTCCACGCGGGCTTGGCGTGGTCATTGCTGCAGCGGCTTCTGATTCCGCACTTGGCCTCGTCCTTAGGCGTGCCGCTCGATCGATGGCACGCCATGGAGAATCCCGTAGCCTTCGCTTCGGCCGCCGGCGACGCCTTCATCGGACACTGCCTGAGGCATTGCCCGGCCGCCACGCCCAGCCGACAGCACGCCGGGCGAGGCGAGACGGCGGCCCACACCGCCTGCCAAGGCAGCAATGCGAGCGAAAGAACCAGCGCCGCACATCGGAACAGGCGAAGGTCACGCATGCTGCCGTGTCGACCCCCTCGTCTCATCCTAGCCGACCGCCGCGACGGTTGCAGTATCAGGGCGCTAGCCGGCCATGCAGCCAATGTCTTGAGGGCGTCTGCTCCTCGTTTGGTCGAACTCCGCCTCAGTTCCCGCCACTGGCGAATCGGCGCAACTCATCCAATCCGAGTCCGGAGCCAAACCCGCGGATCTCGTCGGCGCCGGCGCGAGCCAAGAACAGCGCGTAGTCTGCTCGTACCGAAGACCTGGCCGGAACCCAGCCGATCGTCTTCTCATCGAACAATCGCCCGCGTTGCAATGCTTCCCATCGCGTCTCGGGGAACGGAGAAGCTCCGAACTCCATTCCGCACGTGAGCGTGCGCCCGTTCCAGGGCTTGTGCGTGCGCGAGAAATTCTCCTCCCAAATACCCAGCCACGGGAAGTCGCTGCGCTTCCATACGTAGCCGAAGAGCGTCGCGGAACCAGGGTGGTAGGCGGCGAAGAACGCCTCGTCCTGCTCGGGGTCCATCAGGTGCGCCGTGTAGGCACCCGACACTTCGTCCTCTACCGCGCGGCGCATGTCGCCCAAGCCGCCCGCCGCCAGCGGCGCCAACGGCCAGTCAAACTCCGCGCCCGCCACGAATCGATCGGCACCGGGGGCGAACTCGCCCTCCAGCACCTTCGATCGAGTAGCGGACATCTCAAACAGCGTCTCGCCCTTCTCCAAGAACGGCGGTCCCAACGTCGCGTGCTGCGTCCAACCGACCGGTCGGTCGATGCCGGCCAAGTTGGTGGCCGTCTCGGATATGTCCACGCGGCCACTTCCGGCTGCGACTCTCAGCTGCCGTTCGAACCGCATGCCCGCCAGCGGGAACTCGGCGCTGAGCCTGACCCAGCCTTCGCCGGAGACGACCTCCCAGTCCACCGAGGAGCCCTCTCCGTGCACGCCCAGCCCGGCAGCAGCCTCTTCGGAGGACGGCACTCCGAAGATATCGAAGCAGAGATTGTGCCCTGCAATGCCGGAAAGCAGGCGCGCCTCAAAGCCCTCGCCATACTGGGGGTGGGCAGAGGGCTCGTAAGCCGACGGATCGATGGTCTCCCACGGAGGATCCCAGAGCGGACTGACCCCGGTTTCCTTCAACTCGACTGCGGCAATATGGCCTCCGCCCGGCAGCAGCGTGACGCGCAAGCGGTCGTTTTCGAGATGGACCTGACGGCGATTTGCGATTCCCATAGTACGGTGCCGAAGCGCCCAAGAATACCACGCGCTGCCCGATTGGTATGATATGGAACGCGGCCCCGTCGCCATCCACGGCGCTAGGGCTGCGCTTGCGCCTCAACTCCGATCTTCGACCGCGGCCCCATGGCGCCTAGGGATGGCTCGGAGCCACCGGGTGCTAGGGAAATTGTCATGACGAAGCACGGGCTGCCCCCGCGGCAGGGCCTTTACGATCCGCGAAACGAGCACGATGCCTGCGGCATTGGATTCGTCGCCAACATCAAGGGCCGTGCCAGCCACAAGATCATCGAGCAGGGCGTCGAGGTACTGGTCAACCTCACACATCGGGGCGCGTGTGGGTGCGACCCCGAGACCGGAGATGGCGCGGGGCTACTGCTACAGATTCCTCACGGCTTTTTCCTGAAGCAGGCGGCGGCGCTAGGTTTCTCGCTGCCCGGCCCGGGCGAGTACGGTGTCGGCATGATCTTTGTGGCGCCCGATCACGCCAAGACCAGGCGGGCGCAACAGATGGTCGAGGAAGTGATCCACGCCGAAGGCCTGCGGCTGCTCGCCTGGCGGCGAGTTCCGACCAATGCGAAGGCGATCGGCTGGCTTGCCCGCGAAAGCGAGCCCCACGTCTACCAGGTCTTCATTGCGCAGGCCGACGGGCCGCAGCTGAGCGGGGACGCGTTCGAGCGCAAGCTGTTCATCACGCGCAAGCGCACCGAGCAAGAGGCTCGAAACCAGCGGCTGGAGCGCTTCTACCCGGTATCGATCTCGTCGCGGACGATCTGCTACAAGGGCCTGCTGCTCGCGCCGCAGATCTTCGACTACTACCCGGATCTGGGCGACTCGGACTTTCAGTCCGCCGTCGCTCTCATCCACCAGCGCTTCTCGACCAACACGTTTCCGACCTGGGAGCGGGCGCAACCCTTCCGCTACCTGGCGCACAACGGCGAGATCAACACCGTGCGGGGCAACGCGAACTGGATGCGTGCGCGCGAGGCGACGCTGGAGAGCGAGCTGTTCGGTTCCGACGCGGCAAAGATCAAGCCGATCATCGACGAGACCGGCTCGGACTCAACGCAGATCGACAACGCCCTCGAGCTGCTCATCCAGTCAGGGCGCTCGATCGCGCACTCCTTCATGATGCTCATCCCCGAAGCGTGGTCGTCCCACGAGCACATGCAGGCCTACAAGAAGGAGTTCTACGAGTACCACGCCACGATGATGGAGCCCTGGGACGGCCCGGCCTCGATCGTGTTCACGGACGGGCGCTTCGTGGGCGGCTCGCTGGACCGCAACGGGCTGCGCCCCTCGCGCTACTGCGTCACCGAGGACGACTTGGTGGTGATGGGCTCGGAGACCGGCGTTGTCAGCGGCATCCACCCGGCCGACGTGCGGACCAAGGGCCGCCTGCAACCGGGCAGGATGTTCTTGGTGGACATGCAGGAGGGCCGCATCATCCGCGACGAGGAGATCAAGAAAGCGATCTCCAAGCGGCAGCCCTACGGCGACTGGCTGCGGGAGCACTTGGTCGACATTGCCGACCTGCCAGAACCGGCTTCGGTCAAGGAAACCGACCCAGAGACATTGCTGCAGTGCCAGCGCAGCTTCGGCTACACGCTCGAGCACCAGCGCATGCTGCTCGCGCCGATGGCCTCAAAGGGCGCCGAGCCGACCGGGTCAATGGGCATTGACATCCCGCTGGCCTGCTTGTCCGAGCGCCCCCAGCTGCTCTTCAACTACTTCAAGCAGTTGTTCGCCCAAGTGACCAATCCCGCGATCGACCCGATCCGCGAGGAGCTGGTCATGTCGACCGTCACTTATGTGGGCCCGCAGGGCAACGTGCTGGCCGAGCGGCCCGAGCATGCGCACATGATCAAAGTGCCGCTGCCGGTCATCGACAATTCCAAGCTTGAGCAGCTACGCAACCTCGGGCCCCAAGTTCGCTTTGGATCGCAGACGCTTGCCACGACATTCGCCGTTGCAGAAGGACCGGGCGGCCTGCGCGTCGCACTCGAGCGCCTTTGCGCGGAGGCGGAGGAAGCGGCCGACTCCGGGGCCGGCGTGCTTATCCTGTCCGACCGCGGCGTCGACGAGGCCAACGTTCCGATCCCGTCGCTGCTCGCCTGCGCCGCCGTGCACCACCACCTCATCTGCCGAGCCAAGCGCAGCAAGGTGGGCATCGTGATCGAGTCCGGCGAGCCGCGCGAAGTGATGCACTTCTGCCTGCTCATCGGCTACGGTGCCAACGCGATCAACCCCTACCTGGCGTACGCCTCCATCGCCGAGATGCACGCGCGGGGAGCTTTGGAGGACCCGCTGCTGTCTTTGCAGCAGGCACACGCCAACTTCGAGAAGGCGATCCGCAAGGGGACTCTGAAGGTGATGTCCAAGATGGGCATCTCCACCGTGCAGTCCTACCACGGCGCGCAGATCTTCGAAGCGATCGGACTGGCCCGCGACTTGGTGGATCAGTACTTTACCGGCACGACTTCCCAGATCGAGGGTGTCGGCCTCGAGACGCTAGCAGGCGAAGCCCTCGAGAAGCATGCCTACGCTTATTCCCCGACGTCGGAGGCCGGCACGGATCTCCCGGTAGGCGGCGAGTACCAGTACCGGCTGCGCGGCGAGCAACACCTGCTGAACCCCGACACCGTGGCCCGCTTGCAGCACGCGGTTCGGCTGAATCACTGGCAGACCTACGAAGAGTACTCTCGCGCTGTCAACGACCTCAACCGGCAACTCTGCACGCTGCGCGGGCTGTTCGATCTCAAGGACGCAGCCGAGCCGGTGCCTTTGGACGAGGTGGAGCCCGCGTCGGAGATCGTCAAGCGCTTCTGCACCGGCGCGATGAGTTTCGGCTCGATCTCGGCCGAGGCGCACGAAACCTTGGCGCGCGCCATGAACCGCATCGGCGGGCGCTCCAACACCGGCGAGGGCGGCGAAGATCCCGCGCGCTTCGGGGACGAGCGCCGCTCGAAGATCAAGCAGGTTGCGTCCGGTCGGTTCGGCGTCACGGCGCACTACCTGGCAAACGCCGACGAACTGCAGATCAAGATCGCCCAGGGGGCGAAGCCGGGCGAGGGCGGCCAGCTCCCCGGCCACAAGGTCGACGAGACGATCGCATGGCTGCGCCACTCGACTCCGGGCGTGGGCCTGATCTCGCCGCCGCCGCACCACGACATCTACTCGATCGAGGATCTTGCGCAGCTGATCTTCGACCTGAAGAATTCCAACCGCTACGCCAACGTCTCGGTCAAGCTCGTTTCCGAGGTCGGCGTCGGCACCGTTGCCGCCGGAGTGTCGAAGGGCCACTCCGACCTGGTGCTGATCTCCGGGCACGACGGCGGCACGGGCGCATCTCCGGTGAGTTCGATCCGGCACGCCGGCACGCCGTGGGAACTGGGCCTGTCCGAAACGCAGCAGGTGCTCGTCATGAACGACCTGCGCGGTCGCATCCGAGTTCAGGTGGACGGCAAGTTGCAGACCGGACGCGATGTCGTCATCGGAGCTCTGCTTGGGGCCGACGAGTTCGGCTTCTCCACCATGCCGCTGATCGCGATGGGCTGCATCATGATGCGCAAGTGCCACCTCAACACCTGCCCGGTGGGCATCGCGACGCAAGACAAGGAACTTCGCAAGAAGTTCGAGGGCACGGCCGAGGGCGTGGTGAACTTCTTCTTCTTCGTGGCCGAGGAAGTGCGCCAACTGATGGCCCGCATGGGCTTCCGGACATTCAACGAGATGATCGGCAAGGTTGACCGGCTCGACACGCGCGAAGCGGTCAACCATTACAAGAGCAAGGGGCTGGACTTTGCCAAGGTGTTCTTCGACCCGCCGGTCGACCGGGCAATCTCGCGCTACCACACCGGCGCGCAGGACCACGGCTTGGAAAAGCAGATCGACAACCAGCTGATCGAGCTCTGCCGGCCGGCGATCGAGGAGCTCAGCCCGGTCGAATTCGCCTATGACCTGCGGAACACGGACCGCACCGTAGGCACCATGCTGTCCCATGAGATCGCCAAGCGCTACGGCGCCGCGGGCTTGCCAGAAGACACGATCAAGATCCACTTCTCGGGCAGTGCCGGCCAGAGCTTCGGAGCGTGGGCCAGCAGCGGCATGACCCTGCAGATCCGGGGCGACGCCAACGACTACTTCGGCAAGGGACTGTCCGGCGGACGCTTGGTAATCGCGCCTCCGCCCGGGTCAAGCTTTGTCTTCGAGGAGAACATCATCATCGGAAACGTGGCCTTCTACGGCGCCACCGGTGGCGAAGCCTTTGTCAACGGCATGGCGGGAGAGCGATTCTGCATCCGCAATTCCGGCGCCTCCGTGGTGGTCGAAGGCGTCGGCGACCACGGCTGCGAGTACATGACGAACGGCTACGCGGTGATCTTGGGCGAGTGCGGGCGAAACTTCGCGGCGGGCATGTCCGGCGGCATCGCCTTCGTCCTGGACGAGCGAGGGGATTTCGCCGAGCGCTGCCTGCAAAACGCGGAAGTGGACGTCGACCCGTTCGACGACCCGGCCGATCTGCGACTCGTGCGGAACCTGTTGGAGCGCCACGTGGCGTATACGCGCAGCCCGAAGGGCCAGTGGGTGCTGGAGCACTGGGGGTCGATGGCCCCGCGGTTCAAGAAGATCTTCCCGCGCGAGCTCAAGCGGGCGATCCGGGAGCGCGAGGCGAGAGAGGCGGCGCAAGCCTGATCGCCTGCCTTCAAGGCTCTATCTCGATGGTGCCGCTCGCGAAGATCGTCGGAGAGCCGGCAAGGATGACTTGACGAGGACGAACGACGACGAGGAAGGGTCGATGAGAATCGCTGAGATCATCTTCGAGGTGACCGAGTCCGACGAAGGCGGATACGAAGCTCGCGCACTTGGCCACAGCATCTTCACTCAGGGGGAAGACTGGAACGACCTGAAGGCCATGGCGAGAGACGCCGTGCTCTGCCACTTCGAAGAAGGTAGTGTGCCGCGCGTGATCAGGCTTCATTTGATCCGCGACGAGGCTATCGCGGTATGAAGCTGCCGCGGGATTTGTCAGGGGAAGAGGTCGTCAAGTTACTGAATCGCCAGTTCGGCTACCAGCTGCGGCGCACCCGCGGCAGCCACATGACGGTTACATTGGCGAAAAGAACCAGCGAGCATAGCCTGACGGTTCCCCGCCATCGCTACGTTCGGGTTGGCACATTGGCGCAAATCGTGTCCGACGTAGCAGCATTCGTCAGTCTGCCCGAAGAAGAGGTCCGACGGCAGCTGTTCAAGCAGTAAGGGTCACATACCTAGAAGCGCGCAGCAACTCAGAAGTCCGCGCTTCCGGGAGTGCGAGGAAACGGGATCACGTCGCGCACGTTGGCCATGCCGGTCACGTAACTGATAGTGCGCTCCAGTCCCAAGCCGAAGCCGGCATGCGGGACCGTGCCGTAGCGGCGCAGGTCCCGGTACCATCCGTAAGGCTCCGGATCGATCCCGCACTCGGCGAGCCGACTGTCAAGAATGTCCAGTCGTTCCTCTCGCTGGCTGCCGCCGACAATCTCCCCGATTCCGGGAGCAAGCACATCCATCGCCGCCACCGTTTCGCCGCCGTCGTCCAGACGCATGTAGAAGGGCTTGATTCCCTTCGGATAGTTGGTCACCACGACCGGGCGTCGCACGTATTCCTCGGTCAGATAGCGCTCGTGCTCGGACTGCAGGTCGGCACCCCACGAGACTTCGAACGCGAACTTTCGCTTGGCATTCTGCAGTGCGCGCACTGCCTCGGTATACGTCATCCGCTCGAACGGTTGGTCGACCACCGCCCGCAAGCGGCTGATCGCGTCGGGATGAATTCGCTGAGCGAAGAATTCCATGTCATCGGCGCGCTCATCCAGTACTGTTCGAAACAGATGCTTGAGCAGTGCCTCGGCTAGGTCGGCGTTGTCGTTGAGGTCCGCAAACGCGGTTTCCGGCTCGATCATCCAGAACTCCGCCAAATGCCGGCTGGTGTTGGAGTTCTCTGCTCTAAACGTGGGACCGAACGTGTAGACCTTGCTCAGCGCCAGGCAGTAGGCCTCGACGTTGAGCTGCCCGGACACAGTGAGGAAGGCTTCGCGGCCAAAGAAGTCGTCAGAAAAGTCGGGGACGCCGTCGGCCTTGCGCGGCAGGCGTGCGAGATCGAGCGTGCTCACGCGGAACAGCTCTCCGGCACCTTCGGTGTCGGAAGCCGTGATGATCGGAGTGTGGATCCAAAGGTAGCCGCCGGCGTCAAAGAACCGGTGGACCGCTTGCGCCAAGCAGTTCCTGACACGCGCGACCGCCCCGAACGTATTGGTCCGGGGCCTCAAATGGGCGACCTCGCGGAGAAATTCAAAGCTGTGGCGCTTCGGCGAGATCGGGTAGGTGTCGGGATCGTCCACCCAGCCTTCGACAGCAATTCCCGTTGCGCGAATCTCGACGCTCTGGCCGCGCCCCAGCGATTCGACCAGTTCGCCCGTGACCGTCACCGCACACCCGCTGCCGAGGTGCTGGATTTCGTGGGCGTAGTTCGGAAGGGTTCCGTCCGCCACCACCTGCAGGCTTGCGAAGCAGGAGCCATCGTTGATCTGGAGGAACGACAACCCCGCCTTAGAGTCTCGACGGGTGCGCACCCAGCCCTGGACGGCAACTTCCGTCCCGACGCCAACCGCTCCCCCAAGGAGTTCGGCGATCTCTCGCTTCGGCATACTGACTAGTTTGCAGGATCGCGCGCGACCTGATTGATTGTGGGGCTAGGACCCCGAACTAGGGGACCCGGCCCCTCCCAGCGACGCGGCGACGCGCCCGGCCCATCAATCCGCGTGAGATCGAGTGCGACCCGATCCGATTTCGCGCTGCTCCACTGTGGACGGACGTTGCTGCGGAGATCGCCGGTCTCGAACGTTTACGTGCGGCCGGCCCCGGAAGCGTCACACTCCTGACGCAATCCGGATGACCGGAGGCACTCCCATGGCCAAGCTTCGATCGGGGCGGCGATCACTTGTTTCGCCATACTGTTAGTTGGTCGGATCCCGATTGGCCGGGCTGGCCTGAAGGGATGCCGGGGGACGGCATCGTAGCTCCTTCGAGGTCGGCAGCCATCTCGCTCCACCGGCCTCCGGCGCAGATGGCTCCCAAAACGATCCGCGTGTTGGTCCTGTTCGGCGGCCGGTCGAGCGAGCACGAGGTTTCGGTCCTATCCGCGTCGTCGATCATCTCGGCATTGCCCTCTGCGCGCTACGAGGCGATTCCGATAGCGATCGAGCGCTCGGGCAGGTGGTTGGATCCGGCGGCGTCGGCAAGCCTGCTGCCGCAAGAGGCGGCGGGCAAGTGTTCCTTGAGGGACGTGGAAATCTCTCACCAGCAAGGTTGCTCGAGGGGCTTCGATGTGGTGTTCCCGGTCTTGCACGGCCCGTACGGAGAAGACGGCCGGCTCCAAGGCCTGTTGGACATGGCTGGCTTGCCCTATGTCGGCTCGGGCGTGCTCGGTTCAGCTTGCGGCATGGACAAGGACGTCATGAAGCGCCTGTTCAACGAGAGCGAAATCCCAACCCTGCCCCACGAGACCGTGCTGCAAGGCGAAGCCGAGGAGAGCGTCTCCCGAATCGAGCGAAATACCGGCTACCCAGCGTTCGTTAAGCCGGCAAACCTCGGCTCGTCTGTGGGCATTCGCAGGGTGGAGAGCCGGGAGGCCCTAGTCGATGCGCTGGACTATGCGCATGAATTTGACACCAAGCTGATCGTGGAGCCGGGCATCGAAGCGCGCGAGATCGAGTGCTCGGTGATCGGCAATCGATCGCCCGAGGCATCCCTTCCGGGAGAAATCGTGACTCACGGCGGGTTCTACGACTACGAGACCAAGTACGTCACCGATTCGGCTGAGTTGATCGCGCCCGCCAAGCTCGACGCCGACCAGGTCGAAGCGGTTCGCGGCCTGGCGGTCAGAGCGTTCCGCGCGCTGGATTGCTCCGGGTTGGCTCGGGTGGACTTCTTCATTTCAGATGACAAGCGCTGGCCAAGCATCGTGGTCAACGAAGTCAACACGATGCCGGGCTTCACCTCGATTAGCATGTTCCCGCGCATGTGGGCGGTATCGGGACTTCCATACGAGCGCTTGATCGAGCGATTGCTGGCATTGGCACTGGAGCGGCACGCAGACGCAAGCTCCTTGCGGTTCGACATAGCATAGCGAGCCGCCCTCGCTAGGCTTCCCGCTTGCCCGCAGCGCACTTGAG
>JAJDZN010000079.1 GCA_022824585.1 Bryobacterales bacterium
GCCGTGGGCACCCCGGCCATCCCTTGGCTCGGCAACCGCGAGATCGTATTCCAAGGCGCTTCGCGCTCCTAATTCCGATGTCTCGCCATGCACCGTGCCCCCAAACTAGGTGTCCATATCGATAATGAAAATCGGTGTTGATCGACAGTAGGGTTCGCGCACGGCGGTTCCGACTCTCGGGCTGACCAATCGCTCGATCTAGCTCGCAGTCGTCAGCCGTCAGGAAGACGAGATTGGGCGACTGCTCAGGGCGGCGCGCAACACCGCTCCTATGGAACTGGAGCCGAGAAATCCGCGTCGATTGACCGCGGGGAGCCCGCTATTCGTCGGCCGGGAACGCTGCGATCAGCTTGGCAAGCCCTTCTAGGTTCTCGCGTAGCGATTGCTCCGCGTCTAGCTCGTCGCGGTGGTCCAAGATGCCGATGGGCCCTTCGTAGCCGGACTCCCGTATCAGAGCGATCATCTCGCCGTCGCGAGCGCCCGAGCCTAGCGGCACGATCTTTGCGCCGCCAGGCGTCATGCCATTCAAGTTGACGCACAGCAGGTGCGGCACCATTTGCGGAAACAGGGCGCCTAGGCGATCGAGCTGTTCATGGCCGTGATGAAAGTTGTAGACCAGCCCTACGTTGTCCGCTTGGGCCTTGTCCAAGATGGCTATCTGGTTTTCCGGCTCTCCGTACCAGCCGCCGTGATTGTAAAGGCCGACGCGGCTATTAAGCTTGGCCGCTTCCGCCGCGATCGCATCGACCGCTTGGGCGGCTAGGGTCAGCCTCTCGGGCTGAGACAACCCTTCGAACGCCTGCTCGCCCATTAAGACCCAAAGGTCGCTCGATGCTTGATTGCGCCGGAGGGTCTCGAGCGCGAGACCGACCGACCCGCCCAGTGGATCGTGCGGGTCGACTCCACCGCACCACCACGCCGAAAGCTCAATGTCGTTTTCGCGCAATGCTGCGATTTCGTCGTCGAAGCTCGGTACGTGCTCCTCTCGATAGTCGTAGGCGACTGCCTGCAACCCCAGGCGTCCGAGCATCGCGGCGCGCTCGGCAGGACCGCGCTTCGCCGCGTCGAACGGCACGATGCACCACGCGACCAAGTTCGATCTCGAGAAGACGCCGGCGTCCGCCAGCGGATCGGGCAGGGATAGCTCCGGTTCTGGGGGATTGGAGGCGCAACCTGCAAGGACGAGGAGAGCGGCCGCAACGCTTCGCATGCCGAGAGTATACCGGCCGCCACTACGGCGCGGCCCGCGTTGAAGCGTGCCGTGCCGGCCTACTGGTCGCTTTTTTTTTCTCGGCCAACGGAGGAGAGCCAGCCCACGTGACAAACGCTCGGGCCGCTTTGGTGCTAACAGCCCGGAACCGGAATCTTTGGGTAACGCTCGAGGTTTCGAATCAGCGCATGCGGGCGTCGGCCTCCGGACCCGCGGTCTCGAGAACATGCTGAACGAACTCGGGATCGCGGAAGGGATCTTCGGTCTCGGCCTGCCAAGCCTGCAGCGCGACCGTCAACCGCCGCTGCTCTTCGTTCAGACCGGGCTCCCCGGCGAGATTGTTGAACTGACCCGGATCGGCGTCGAGATCATACAGCTCGTACTCGGGAGGATCCGCGAACGTATCGAACGCGCGGCGTACGTCCGTTCCGACAAAGCGATCCTGCTGGGACAGAGAATATGCCAGGTCGCCGTCGATACTGCTGGACGGTTTGGCCTCTCCCGCTCGCAGATTGTGAATCAGTTGATACCGCTCGTCTCGGATCGCCCGGCGGGGATAGAAGGGCTGCGAGCCGTGGTAGTGGAACTCGCCGACCAGATACTGGCGCCAATCTACGCTCGGGTCGCCGCCAAGCAACGGCCGCAGCGACCGGCCGTGGAGATCCTCCGGGATCGGCGCTTGCGCGGCTTCGAGGATGGTCGGAACCAAGTCGACCGTGGAGACCATGGCGGGGCTGTCCCCGCGAAACTCGAGGCCGGGCCAGCGCACGATGTACGGGATGCGCAGGCCTGCCTCGTAAGCCGTCGTCTTCCCCCGCGCAAAGGGCGGTCCATGATCGGAGACGAACACGACCAGCGTGTCGTCGCTGCGCCCGGCTTCTCCAAGCGCGGCCAGCAGCAGTCCGACGCCGTCGTCTAGACGTCTGACCGCGCTCAAGTAGTCGGCTGTTCGCTGCCGCTGTTCGGGCGTGTCAATCCGCTGGAAGTTGAATAGCGTCTGCTCGCTCGGCTCGACCGGATTCTCTGGAAAGCCGTCGACTTGCGGCGGGAAATGGCGGCTGCCGTCCTCGCGGCGCCCGACATGCGGGTCAGTGTAGTTGACCATCAGGAAGAAGGGGCCGCCTGCCGAATCGGCAAAGAACCGGCTCGCCCGATCTGCGACCAAGCCCACTCTGCGAGCCTCGTTGTAGTTCGTCTCGCGACTGTCGAACTCAAACGTCTGCTCGGGGTTGACGTGCAGCTTGCCGATGATGCCGGTGCGGTAGCTCTGGCGCTTCAGCAAGTTTGGCAGCGTCCGGTCGAACATCTCGGCATGCATCTGGAAGCCGCGATTCGCCAATCCGTACTGGCCCGTCGCGTGGACATAGAGGCCCGTGAACATGGCGCTGCGCGAGGGGCTGCAAGACGCCTGGGCGACGTACGCCGTCTCGAAACGAACACCTTCGGAAGCCAGGCCGTCAAGATGCGGCGTCTCGATGCGAGTCTCGCCGTAGCAACCTAGCTGCAGTCCTAGGTCGTCGGAAGTGATCAGCAGGATGTTGAGCCGGTCGGCTGGCGCCGCGGCCTCCGGCGGAGTCGAGCACCCGATCGACCACAGCGCGAGCAGGGGGACAACAGCGGCGTACGATTGCCTCATCTCGCCTAGGAGGATAGCGAACGGCGCGGTCTAGGGCGAACGATTCGCACCGAGCCGGCCGGTCTCCCGACGTACCCGGGGTAGCCGGTCTGACCGATCCCGGCAAACGTCGTCATGCGCCCGGCAACGGCGATTTTGCAGTTGACCACCGCTCGATACCGACTTGGGCTGCCGTTGTTATGATGCTGTTCGCTATGAAGCTAGCTCACGGCTGCATGGTCGTCCGGAACGGTCAGCTCGTCGACGGAAGCGGGGCGCCCGCGACACCTAACGGCGCCGTTGTGGTTCAAGACGGCAGGATCGCCTACGCCGGGCCGGAAACGGGTGTGCCGGAAACGCCGCCCGACACGCGCACGATCGACGCCGCAGGCGGAACGATTATGCCCGGGCTCGTCGAGGCCCACTTCCACCCCACGTACTTCAATGTGCGGGAGCTACAGGACCTCGACATCCGGTATCCGGTCGAGTACGTGACCATTCGAGCCGTCAAGAACGTACAGACCGCGCTCGAGGCCGGCTATACGGCGGCGCGCAGCGGCGGAAGCTTGTTCAACATCGACGTTTGGCTCAAGCAGGCGCTCGAAGAAGACATGATTGCGGGTCCGCGCCTTGCGGCTTCGGGGCGCGAGATTTGCGGCGCGGGCGGAATCATGGACTGGAATCCCGAATACCGCAAGATCGGCATGGAAGGCCTGGTGCTGATCGTCAACGGGGCGGAGGAGGCGCGCGCCGCGGTTCGCAAGCTCGTCAAAGACGGCATCGAGTGGGTCAAGACCTATCCGACAGGAGACGCAGCCGCGCCCGACGTCAACGACCACCACACGCTTTCGATGACGTTCGAAGAGATGCACGCCGTCGTTGGCACGGCGCACAACCACGGCCTGAAAGTCACCGGGCATTGCCGCGCGCTCGAAGGCGTGAAGAACGCGCTGCGGGCCGGCTACGACACGCTCGAGCACGGGACGTTCGTTGACGACGAGGCGATCGAGATGATCATCTCCAGCGACACGCCGGTCGTGCCGGCGCTCTGGTTCGAGCAGTCTTCGGTCAACAACGGCAAGAAGTTCGACATGTCACAAGCAGTCATCGATGGCCACCAGGAGACGCTCGAAGCCGGCGCCGAGAGCGCCAGGCGAATCCTCAAAGCGGGCGGACGCATCGGGCTCGGCGGCGATTTCGGGTTTGCTTGGACGCCTCACGGCACTTACGCCAAGGAGATTTCGTTCTTCGTGAATTATGTCGGTTTCACCCCGCTCGAGGCGCTCAAGTGCGCCACCAAGACGGGGGCGGAGATCATGGGCCGCGGCGATGAAATCGGCAC
Source organism: Bryobacterales bacterium (assembly GCA_022824585.1). Lineage (GTDB taxonomy): Bacteria > Acidobacteriota > Terriglobia > Bryobacterales > UBA6623 > VXMF01. The sequence goes on from JAJDZN010000079.1 coordinate 4,168, forward strand.
GCTCGAGGAAGGCAAATTGGCGGATCTGCTCGTGGTTGACGGTGACGTCCTCAGCAACATCCGGCTGCTGGAGGATCGCTCGAACTTTCTAGCCGTGATCCAGGGCGGAGTAGTCAAAGCCGGCAAGCTGGCGTAGCGAATGCCCTGGTGGCCATCGAGACTCCCGGCACTGGTTTCAAGATGCTCGATCAAGGCGGCGTCGAGTGTCGCTTTGCGGCCAGCCAAGAGGCGCGCGCTCCCTTGAGCCCGCCTCCGGTCGTGTTCGAGAGAAACGAGCCGCGAGAGGAAACCGACTCCCGGGCAAGCTGCTGATCGGCGATCTTCAGCGCGCGGACGAAGGACTGCTCGTGCTTCTCAGAAGCGCGCAGCCATGCTTCGGGCGACCTTCTCGTTCGCGGCCTGGATCAGGGCCACGTTCTCCGCATCTGGATTCTCCTGCTCGTCCAACAGGCCGTAGCGGCGGGCCCGGTTCCTCTGGTAAGCCCCGCAAAGGTGGAAACCAATACAGCCCGGGTTGCTGTAAAGCCCTGCGAGCGTGTCCGCGTACCACCCGCCTTCGTTGCGAGTGAACTCTCCGGGCTTGGTGTCCCACTTCATCCTTGCCGCGTCGGCGAGCAGAACCGGCTTGCCGGTTTTCTCGTGCCAGTTGTCTAGGTGCGTGAGCGGCTCGCGGAAATCTTGGAACGAAAGCACGTCGACATACGGCAGCGCCGCATCGACGACCTCGTCCGCGATCGGCTGGTTGGCCTCGTAGCGATCACCAAGAATCAGATGGTGCTTGTCGTAGCGGCGGATGGCGTCGTGCGTCGTCTTGTAGTATTGGCGCGCCAGCGCGGTCAGCTCCTTCCGTCCGGCTTCGGTCTTCAGTCGATCGGGATCGAACATAGGACCGCGCCACTCGTTCCGGGGCCGGTCATGGACCCAAGTCGGGCAGTCACTGTAGAAGTAGCCGATCAGTTCGCGCTCCTCGCTCAGCTCCGCGCAGTGCGCCCGAGCGACGTAATCGCACCACTGCTCCCAGCCCGAGCTATGGAAGTCAAAGTGCCGAGTGTGTTGCTCCCACTGGTGAGATTCGGTGAACGGCAGGAGATGACAGTAGGGCATGCCCAGCGCCCTGTACTCGTCCAGGGTAAACGAGCGCGAGTGGGCCCAGTTGCGAACCGTCACTTCCTGGACCCAGCCGACGGAATTGAACCCCCATCGCCTTAGGTTCGGCGCGACGGATTCCGCGATCCAGCGCAGCATGCTGCCGCCGTACTTCTCCCGCCAGATCCGGATGTTCTCCGGGTAGCGCAGGGTCGCCGCGTCGATGTGGTTCAGCCCAATGGTGAAGAACGGTGCTCCGCCCGGCGTGATCAACCACAAATGACCGTCGCGCTCCCCGAGCGTGAAGAAGCCTTCGGGTTCCGACTGTGTTGTGGCCGCGGCTGTCATTCCAACGCTCGCGCCAACAGCTAGCGCGTTGCGAAGGAGTTGCCGTCGGCTAAGTGTCATGCCGGCAGCCGTCGAGCGGCCTCTTCGAGACACTCAGGCCTTGATCTCCTCGAACTGTTTCGTCGCGATCCCAACGGGGCGGTCCAGCGGAATGCCGGCGCAAGCGAGCAACGTGGTCAGCAGATCTCCCTGATTCCCTTTGGTGTCGGGCAGGTAGCGTCCCGTCTTGATGGCGCCGCCGCCTGAGCCGGCAACCACGAAGGGGAGGTTCTCGCGCGTATGCTCGTTGCCGTCTTCGAGGCCGGACCCCCACATCATGATGCAGTTGTCGAGCAAGGTCCCGTCGGCTTCCCGGAGGCCGTGCATCTTCTTCACCATGTAGGCGAACTGCGCGATATTGAACTCAGTGATCTTGGCGACCTTGGCGACCATTCCCGGACGGTTCTGGTGATGGGTTTGCGAGTGATGCTGATCGCTAAACCCGAGTTCCGGGTAAGAGGCGCCGTTCGGTCTCGATCCAATGTAGGTGGAGACGCGAGTCGTGTCGGTCTGGAACGCCAGCACGTTCAGGTCGCACATCACCTGCATGTACTCGCTCCGCTTGTCTCCCTCCGGGATCTTGATCTCGATTGGCGGCGAATCGCTGGCGTGACGCTTGCTCGCGCGGACGCCGGCCTTTTCCAGTGCCGCCTCTTTCTGGCGATACTCGATGGCGGCGATGCGCCGTTCGACGGAGCGAACGCTGTCCAGGTATTCGTCCAGCTTCCGCTGGTCGGAGCTAGGCAGGGTTCGCCGCAAATCCCTCGCGCCGCCCAGGACGATATCCAATAGGCTTCGATCCAGGGCGTTCGCTCGCGTGGCCTCGCGCCCGTCGCCGTTGCGCACCGGTTCGCGGAACAGACGATTGAACACGTTCCGTGGATTGATCTCGGCAGGGACCACCTGGGTCGGGGAACGATAGCTGCAGTGCGAGTAGTACCCTTCGTTGAGCCCCTCCTGGTTTTCCTTCCAGTTCTGAGGCATCGTGGCCAGTTCCAACGACGGCAGCGCGGTAAAGGCTCCCACGTGGTTGGCGGCAATCTGGTCCGCGGAGATCGAGATGTGGATCTCGCTCCGCTTGTCTGCGGCCGGCAACGTCGCAGTGAGCCAAGTGGATAGCTCGAGCGCGTGCGGCGCCCCGTTGAAGGGAGCGATGGGGACGCCCGAAATCCCCTTCATCACCAAGCATTGATCGAGCACCGGGCGCAACGATTCAAATGCGGGCAGCGGGGATGAAAGAAAGCTCTCCGCGTCGGCAGGCCAGAACTGATCCATGATCACGCCATGGGGCATGTACATGAATCCAAGGCGCACCGGCGGTTTGTACGCCTGGCCCTTCGCGGTGTCGGCCCAACCCATCGAGTCCATGAGTGGCAGGGCAAGTGAGACGCCCAACCCTTTCAGGCAGGCTCGTCGGTCAATCAGAGCGCTCTTTCTCATCGGAACTCCTCTCTTCTTCGATGCGACGATGCGTGAAGGGATAACTGGTGACGACCGCATTGACGAGCGTCTGCATGCGGTAGCCGTCGCCGGCGATTTCCTGCATCAGCTCGTCCACCACGATTTCGTCGTAGCCTTCCAACCTTCGGCCCAAGGCGTAGGCTAGCAGTTTCTCCACCAGGTTGCGGGCCAAATCATCGCTTCGTCCGGCGATGATGGCCTTCAGATCTTCGGGGCCCGAGAAACGTTCTCCACCCGGAAGCTCGCCCGCTGCATCAATCTCCTCGCCATTGCCGTCACGGTCACGCCAGCGGCCGATGGCGTCGAAGTTCTCCAGGCCGAACCCAATCGGGTCGAGCAATTGATGACAGTTGGCGCAGACGGCGTTCGTGCGGTGCAGCTCGGTGCGCTCGCGCAAGGACAGGTTCGCGACCGTCCCCTGGTCCTGTTCCTCCAGTGCCGGGACGTTCGGAGGGGCGGACGGCACATGGTCTCCGAGCACCTGTTCCAGCACCCACACGCCGCGCTTGACCGCGCTGGTGCGGTTGGGGAAGGAGGTCGCCGCGAGAACCCCGGGCATTCCCAAGACTCCCCCGCGATTGCCATCGCTCAGCTGGACCTTCCGCATCTCGGGTCCAGTGACAGTCTCTTCCAGGCCGTAGATCGAGGCCAGTGTCTCGTTGAGATACGTGTAATCGCCATCGACGAAATTGATGACGCTCCTGTTTTCGCGCACGATGCTCTCGAAGAACAGGCGGGCTTCGTCGTACATCGCCT
>JAJDZN010000110.1 GCA_022824585.1 Bryobacterales bacterium
GGGGCTTGGGGCAGTTGGTCCGATACGAGGAACATCGGGATCTGCCCGGGTTTGCGGGTACCCATCGCCATGACTACAATTTTATCGGAGTCTGCTCGGGATTTGTTGGGATTTCAGTCGACTTTTACCACAGGCTGCTAGGACCCCGCGCCGCCACCTGCTGCTACGGGTCTGCCCCCACTGCTGACGTGTTTCGGGGTGCCACGAGACCCGAGGGAGGGAATTGTCGGGCATCAAAGGATCTCTGCGAAACCTCTTCTCACGGGGGTGGTAGATGTTGGAGCATGCCTCAAGAATTCCCTGAATAACTTTCCGAGCATGTGTCGGTCGTGCGGGTTGACAAGCCGCCTGAGCCGCCGTACACCGCCACTGTTGAATTCGAGGCCGAATTTCAAGATGAAACATCCGTCCGGATCAGCGCCAGCGTGCCGCTGAAGCCGCCCGGTGCGCCGCGAACAGTCCCGCTGCTGAGCGATGAGCACACGATTGTCTCGCGGGCAATGAACACCGTGCTGAGCACATTGCGGGAACTGGAGCCGGCAGGCTAGCGGCTTGGCGGCGATGGAAGCCCAGCAAGCACCCGGATTCGGCCCGGCGCAGAAGGAGAAGCTCGCCGAAGTCCTCGCCGAGATAAAGGGGCTCCACTTCTCTCGTGGGGACAGTCCGGACGCGTTCATACTGACCGTTCGCAACTTGGTCGCTCAGCTCAAAGTGCTGGCTCCTACCGTCCTTCCAACCACCTTCTCGGCGAAATTGAACTGGATTGAGGTAGACGACTACTTCGCCTCCGCGAACGAGGCCAAGGCGGAGCTCGACGCCCTCGTCCCGGCCGTCGAGGATGCTCTTGCCTTGATCGACAGCCAACCAAGCACGCACCTGTCCGCGTCACTGGAGCAGTTGCTGGAAGACCGGAACCTCGACACCGTCAGCGAGGAAGTCGAACGGGCCTTGCAAGCTGCAGAGAGCGACCCGCCGGTCGCGATCACCGCCGCCCGCGCGGCCCTCGAGTCGCTGCTCAAGGTCTACATCGAGGACAGAGGGCTCACAAGTCCGAGTCGCCCGAAACCGGGCAAGCTTCTCAAGACCGCAATGGGAGACCTTGGCCTCGATCCCGCCGACAAGACGGACACGGACGTGCGGGGTGTGCTCCAAGGCCTGTGGTCTGTGGTGCACGGAATCGCCGACCTGCGCACGCGCGCAGGCTCGGCCCACGGCTACGGCAGGAATGCCTACCGCCTGCAGGCAAGGCATGCCCGCCTCGCCGTTCAAGCCTCTCAGGCCTTCATCGAATTCTTCATCGAGACCTGGAATTACAGGGAAGGCCGGTCATCGTCTGATTCACAGTTCACAGCAAAGGCAATAATTGGACATCCTCGGTTGGGCCCCTTCGTCTGTCTGCTCCACTGGTCCTTTGAAGGGACGTTCTCACAGACCTCCGCCATCCTAGAGTCCACGCCCTAACACCACCTGTATACCTAGGCTTCCTACAAGGAAGACTCCTGGGAGCGACCTCATCGAAAGGCCCGCTTGCGCACGCCAAAGCCGTTCTTCTGGGGGGTCGCTTCCGCACCGCCGTCCGTTTTCTGAGCATGTGCCTCGGTACAGCCCGGACCGCTAACCCACTGTCAGACACCGCCTTGTCACGACTTCGGCTGTTTCGCCGAGGTATTTTCCGCAGCGTTGCGGCACGGTACCTCGGCTAGATCGCAGTCCGTCTGGGGATCCAGCCAAAGGCGAGCTCGGGAGTGCCACACAGATTCCATGCCCGGAGCCAGTTTGGCGGTAATGGCAGCCTTGCGGTCAAGCACGCGCACCAATTCGCTGCACTCGACGCCCAGTTGCTCAGGGGCGCCGGGCATGGACCGCCGATCCTCGAAGCAGATGCGCCGGAGGATCCTGCCGGGCTGCGGCGGACATTGTTCACCCTCGCCTGCGACTTCTCTGGCGCAAGCGCCTACATCCATTCTCCCAGCCACTGATCTAGCTCGGGTGCTAGTCGACAACTACCAGGCCATACGCATTTCCGTCCCGGAACCGGCAGGCGCTGCGCCAGCTTGCGGACACCTCGACCGCAGAGAAGCCACTGCGTGCGCGGCAGCCTGTGGACGCGGGTCCCCTCCGTACGCAAGTCCTCGGGGATCGTGCTGCGGTCCAGAGGCTTGGGCAGGAAGCCGATCTTCTCGGCGAGTTCGGCGGGGAGCCGCCGCCTGTCGCCGGCGGGACCCAGTGCGAGGGCGCACCCAGAGAGATATGGTGATAGTGGCAGGCTTGATGCTGGTGCCGTTGTTCCGAAGCACGGAATTCACCAGCAGGCGAGGCAACATGGCCAAGACGGTAACCTTGCGGTTGGGAAAGGACGCATACGACGAGTTGCAGGAGGCCGCGGCAGCCCAGCGGAGGCCGCTGGCACCGTTCATTGTGACCGTTGCTCTGGCACGGATCAGAGAGGAGCAGTTCGTCGATGACGAGGAAATGGCCGAGATCTTGGGCAACGACGCACTGCTCCGTAGTCTGAAGGCCGGTTCGCAACAGGCTCACCAGCGGAGGGGCGACTTCGTTGCATGAGCACCGGATTCCGGTGCCGCTTTCCTCTGCACTGCCTCGTTCGTCGCACGACGGTTGGGTTGAGTTCATGAGATACTTGTATTACAGTAGAGCGCCTAGGAGGATTCGCGATGACGCCCGTGGCCCTTCGCTTGCCGGATGAAATCGCCCAACGCCTGAATCAGTTGGCCGACAGAACCGGTCGCAGCAAGACTTTCTACATGATCGAAGCCATCCGAGAGCACTTGGATGATTTGGAGGACTTGTACCTTGCCGAGCAGCGGCTGATCGATATCCAGGTCGGGAAGTCTCAAACGGTCCCGCTGGAAGAAGTGCTCGAACTCTATGGCTTGGAGAGTCGAGATTGACCGCGCCGCCGTGCGCGAATTGGGCAAGCTCAACCGACAGGCGGCGCGGCGCATTCTGGCATTTCTGCATGGCCGCGTTGCTACGCTGGACGATCCGCGCAGCATCGGCGCGGCGCTCAAGGGTTCCCGACTGGGCGAGTTTTGGAAGTATCGCGTAGGAGATTACCGGATCGTCACCCGCATTGAGGACAGTGCCTTGCGTGTCCTAGTGGTGAGGGTCGCTCGCCGCGACAGGGTGTACAGGTAAAAGGTCACATGGCAGTGGGAGAATCTGGCGCGTTACCGGGACCGTTTGTTTTCAACAAACGAGACTGTGTGCGCCTTGGCGAAGCTAGGAAGGGACTATGAGTTCAGCGCGTGTCAGGATTGATCCCGACAATCCGGTGACTTTCCCTGAGGGGCGGATCGACCCTGCGGTGGTGGACGCCACCACCGAGGCGGAGATCACTTTGCAGCAGAAGGAAGACGACGCCGAATCGATGCAGGACATGGCGTGGTACGTGCGCCGGATTCGTCGGCGGCTGGGGTTTAGCCAAATGGAACTGGCGCGGTGCATCAACGTGCCGCGCGAGACGATTCGCAACTGGGAACAGGGGAAGCGCCGCCCGTCCGGTGCTGCACGTGCCCTGTCGCGGGTGCTCGACAAGGCCCCGGAGACTGTGCTCCGCGTTCTGACCTGAAACGAGGGCGACGATGCTGTCTCTCAAGATCTTGTTCATGGTCCGCCTGTCCTGACATGTCATGAGAGGGGCGACAGGCACGTACAAATACATGATTCTGCGAGGGGAATCCCCTTGCTGGACCATTTGACAGCGCCTGCTGATAGCTTCGAAGCCTATTCAATCACGGTGCGCAGTTCCGTATGACGAGCGAGTCGAAACCTCCGGTCATGCGGCAACGGCCCGATCGCTCGCGATGCTGCGCGCCAACGGCAATGCCCAGCCAGGCAGATCGCGGAGGTTGTGCAACAGGTCCAACTTCACGTTATCGGGAAGATGACGACTCAGCGTCGAGACGATCTCGCCGTCTGCGGCTACGCGAGGACCCAACCACCGCAGCGCCTGCACCACCGGCGCGGCAGGTCTACCTGCCCACCGCATGACGCTCGGACCGGCGTGCCGAAGCTGGACGGTTCTTCCGTCGATCTTGAGCGTGCGTGAGTGGCCATCAGTCACGTAGCATGCCTTCGCGGGCACTGCGTTGGTAAGGCCCAGCTGATTCGCGGCTAGCAGACCTTCCGGCATGATCCGCACGCCGTCCCTCCGTGCCAGCGCCGCGATGGCGACATCCAGATCGACCGGCGCGGGGCCATTCAGTACACGGCTGATCTTCAGTGCGGTGTAGAAACCATGGCCAACCCGGCGCAGCCGTCCCGCCTTGGCAAGACGTGACAGGGCTTGGTCGACGGCGTCGCGGCTGCCGAGGTCCAACAAGTCCTTCGGCGTGCACACCCACCTTCCGCCATCGTGGAGGGATACCCTCTGCATGATCTTGTCGGCGATTCCGGTCATTGGTGCATCCCTCAAGGTCGGACGTCTCCTGACGCTTTTGTCAGAAATTAATACTATTTACCTTACGTTTCCAAGGAGAATGCTCTACGAAGCAAGGCATCGGCAGGTCCAGCGAAACCCGTAGCGGCTCTCCCCTGGAATGTGTGCAATTTCAGTTGCCAAGGGAGCATAATCTACTCAAGGTGAAAGCGTCGCTCGAGATCGATGAATCCGTGCTGCAGCGCCTACGAGAGGAGGCCGAACGGCGGAAGACCACAGTGTCGGACCTTGCAGACGGGATGCTCCGGCTCGGACTGGCAATGCCGGAGCCAGGCGGAACTGCACCGAAGCCGCTGCCCCCGCTTCCTACCTGGCGAAGCGGAGGTTTCCGGGTCGATATCGCCGACCGCGAGGCACTCTATCAAGTGATGGACGAAGCGTGAGCGCTGGTCTTCGATACCAATGCGCTCGTCTATGCCATCGATGCGGAGGTCAGCGCAGTCTGGCGGCGATGCCCCGTAGCGTCTGACTTAGCAGAGCCTGCCGGCTCCCGGCAAGATCGTCGCCTCGATTGTCGTTGAGAGTCGCTGCCAGCGTATCCAGCCCAGCGGCTAGGTCTTCGTCGCTCCCACCGTCCTCAAGCTGCGCCTCCGAGCGATCGAGCACCGCCGTCAACTGGGCTCCAAGAGACTCCGACAGATCCCCGCCGCGCTCAAGCTGATCGAGGTAGGCCCGCGCCACGACCGGCTCCGCAGGCCACTGAACAGGGTACTGTTGCTGCGGGTTGAAAACGCCGCCCCCGTCGGCCAGTGCCGCTGCTGCGATCTCGCTCTCGCTCAGGAATTCACTGGGGGTCAGCGCAAAGACGTCCAGCCCGCGCGCGATCTCGGTGCCGTAGATGCGACCGTGATACCAGTAGGTCGACCAGTATCCGCCCATGACCAGCTCCTCGGAGTCGATGGGGCCTCGGTCAAAGTAGGCGATCTCGACCGGGTGGGCGGAATCGGTGAAATCGATCACCGACAGGCCACCTTGGTACCAGGCTTGGACGAAGATATCGCGACCCGGTACCGGGACGATGGAGCCGTTGTGCGCGACGCAGTTCTCCTGCTCCAACTGCGGCGCAGGCAACTTGTAGTAGCCGCGGAACTCGAGTTTGCCGTCGACAATGTCGTAGATCGCATCGGCGCCCCAGTCGAGCGGGTCGTAGGCGCGACAACGCGGCCGCATGCCGCCGCCCCATTCGTCGGTAAAGATGACCTTGGTGCCATCGTTGTTGAAGGTCGCCGAGTGCCAATAGGCGAAGCCAGCGTCGACGACCGCGGCGAGCCGCTGCGGCTTGAGCGGTTCAGAGATGTCGAAGAGTATGCCGTTTCCAGAGCAGGCACCCGCGGCGAGGTGGCGCTCGGGGAAGACGGTGATGTCGTGGCACTGGTCGGTCCGCCTGCTCTCCTGGGTGTCGTCCCCGTGGTCGCCGCCTCTCCACAGCCCGGCTAGGATGCCGGTCTCGGGATCGGCGAAGACCGCAGGCGAGTCGACGATGCGCGCCTCGGACGGGCGGTCGACCGGGATTTCGATGACATCGATGCGGAACAGCGCTGTGCGGTCGTCGCCGGGAGACTCGTCATAGCAGCCTTCCAGCTCCTCCTCCTCGCGTACCGAGGAGGTCCCGGAGTTGTAGACGATGATCTTGCCGCTGTCTGCGGTTCCGGAGACTACCGAGTGGGTGTGCGAGCCGCGGCAGGTCTGGACCGCGCCCACTTGGACCGGCCGTGTCAGGTCGCTGATGTCGAGGATCCGGAGGCCGCGAAAGCGCTCGGGGCTGGCGTCCTCGGTGACGCCTTGGAGCCCGCAGTCGAGCCGCCCGCGCGTCTGCTCAACCGACATGATCAAGAGGTCGCCAACGATCGAGACGTCGCCCTGTCCTCCCGGGCAGACCACCGAGCTGAGCAGTTCCGGCTGTCCGGCGTCTAGCAGCCGGTAGATGTTGAAGCCATGGTAGTTGCCGACGACCATCACATCGTCAGCGAAAGCCATGTCGGTATTGGAGAAGCTCAATAGCGGCGACCGTCGGTTGCCTTTACCCTTCTTGTCCTTCTCGTCTTCCTTGTCCTCGTCCTTGTCTGCGACTTCCTTGGCTTCGGGCTTGTCTTCGTCTTCCTTGGCTTCGGGCTTCTCGGCGGACGACTCGCCCGCCTCCGCTTCGGCGGCGAGGGCCTCTAGGCGCTTCAGCGGCAGATTCGCGGGGTTGTTCGGATCAAAGAAGCCGTCCGGCTTCGGCAGCGAGGCGACGAGTTCCAGGTTTAGTCGCGCCTCGCCGGCATCCCGGAACCCGGCAGTCAACGCGGAACGCGGATCCGTGGACAGCTTGACGAGCAAAACGTTCATGCGCTCGATCTCCGCGGTCTGACCGTTGGTGACTTCAGAGGTGAACTCAAACAGCACCGGATCGTAGGCCGACCCCGGCTGATCGAGGAGCTCCTTGACCATCTTCACCGCGCCCTCGTGATGGGGGATCATTAGCTCCAGGAACAGCTGGTCGAACGCGGTGCCGTCGGACGCGGCGAGCTGGGCCATCTGCTCCGGCGTAGCCATGCCAGCCATCTTGTGGCTCGTGTGCATTGCATCGTGTGCGGTCGGATCCGGCACGTGCTGTCCGCGCTCTCTCAGCCACTCCTGCATGAACTCAATCTCATCTCCCTGCGAGGCGTTGATCCGGCCGGCGACGTCGATCACCTCCTTGTGGTTCGTGCGGTCAGCCACCAGCTCCGCCATCACAAGGGCCTGATGATGGTGCGGGATCATGTCATGCACGAAGCGAACGTCGTCCGGCGAGTAGCGCGATTCGGCGATCTCGATCGCTTGGTCGGCGCTCAGTTCCTGCGCCGGCTCGCCCGGGGCGCCGGGCTGGATGATGGGCGTCTGGGCCGTGCTTTCGACTGCCAGCAGGAACGCCCACAGACAGGCGCGAAGAGGCAGGCGAACGGCGTTTCGAGTCATGGAATTCGCTCCTGGGGCAGAGATGGGGTCGTTGAGCGGCGCGGAAAGGCGACCGGCTTCAATCTATCAACTTTAGCGAGCCGCGGTGGAGAATCCAGCCACAGATCGAACCGAGCAAGGAAGCACGAGTCTGTCCTCGCCCGCGTGCGAAACTTCTTGGCCACTTCCAGTCCAGCGATACGGTCCAGCGCAAATTGCGCTGCGAGCGCCCATGATTTCCTACAAACGGGCGGCTGGAGACTTCGGTTTCTAGACGCCTAACTGCTTAGGGGCTCAGAGTATAGACAAAGATCAGATGCACATGCGCAGGTCGGCAAATGGGTTGTACTGATGAGGCTCGGAACATGAATCTGCAGGCATCTATCACCAGATGCGTATGGAAACCTTTCCGATCGGCGATCTTCGGAACGGACACCGGTACCACTAGCGGTCTCCCATCCGCGGGCCTAGACGAGCGTTGAGTAGCAGACTACAGCTAGGTCATCCGGCTCGACCAAGGCTCAGCCGCAGTATCAGTAGACGGATGATCTGCACGGTCTGGAACCGCCTCTGATGCTCAGGCAGATACGGCAACAGTGTAAGCGGCTGCTTAGCCGTGCGCTCGCCCTCCGGAGCCGCTTCGGACTCCCGCACCGATCTCTTTCTGCGCGACCGGTCCAGCACGTAGTCGCTAATCACCAGCCCGTCCCGCGACGCCTTGCCGATCTCCCGCGGGTCGTCGCGCAGAGACTGAATCCCCGATCAAACGTAGGCGGCGTGACGCGATGGATCGCTTGGCCTAGCTGCAGCCAGTCGCCCGTCATCATTGAGCTGATCTCCACTCGCAGCTTCTCGCGGCCGTAGTGCGACGAAGCGATGCCTTCCTCGATCCCCTTCATCAGGGCCGCCCGGTTGCGCCAGTCGAGGTGCCCGATCCAGTGCCGGAGCTCGTACCAGCCTGTCTGGTCGTAGGCCGGGCCGGTCGGGAACTGCTCCTTGTATGGCAGAGTGATGTGAACCCGGCGTAGGTCGTAGTAGTCCCGTTTTTTGCCGGAACTCTCGATCGTCGCCCCGGACTCCATCAGGACTCTCTCCCGTCTCCTCAGTCGGCCCCCAAAAGTAGCCTCCTGCCCGCGGCTCGCGCCGGGGCAGGCCATCGCACTGCTCGGTGTTGAACACGGTATAGCGGTAGGAACGCGGTGGGTCCAGCGGGATCCTCATGTATACAGGATTGCCCTCCTCATCAAGCACGGGTCGGCCCTCGCTTTCGCGGGCCAGCTTCCTCATGTCGAACTGCCGGAACAGGATGGCGAGCCCTTCTCGCCGCAGCGCGCCTAGCCGCACGGACCCTGCACCCGATTGCGGGTCCCGCAGCGCTCGGCGCCGTAGGCCCGCTGGTCCGCGACGCTGGCCGACCAGACCGAGTTGCCCCCCTCGGTACGCCTTACCGGTGACCTCGTTGCGTGGCATCGGCTTCTCGCCCGACTGCCAGGCTTGGGTCCACCGGGCCCTGTCGCGCTCGATCTGCTCGGTCTGCTGGTCCGCGACCTTCCGTTAGTACGCCTCGGTCCTCTGCGATGCACCCGTGGCGGGGCCTGCGCCCGGTGCTCACAGGGATTCCTCCTCGTCCCTGCCGATGGTGTGCAGGTGAGCTTGGAGGGCTTCCTCCAGGGAATCCCCAACATCCATTCCCCCGGACTCGGGAGCGCCGAACTCGGCGGCCACCTGCTGCGTCGTCTCGATGGCAGATTCGAGGCTCCGGGCTCGGTCCAAATCGTCTACCGTGGCGCACTTGATATGGAATCCAAATGTCCCATTCATGGCCTAAGGGCACTTCGACTCCGCGCCTTGGGAATCCTCCCGTGCTCCCGGTCCGGCCTGCAGTAGGTCTTTCGAAGCAAAGTGCTCGGCAAGTGCCTAGCGGCCCGACCCCTATAGCAGGCGGGCCCCTCGGACGGTCCGCCACCGCTTGTGCACTCCACGGGAAATCCTCCGACCTGCATGGAGGACAAACGCCTCTCGACCGGCTAGCGGGGCCAGCGCATTGTGGGCGTTCGAAGCTATGTGAGAAGGCTGGGGGCCGTGTGGTGGGAAAGGTGAGACCCTAGTGAGTTTGGAGGAGGTTACCAATGAATGAGAATCGCCCGACACTTCTGGCACAGCTCGCGCCGATGTTCGGCGGGCAGACCGAGAATGTCGCTGTCGAAGCGCTCGGGCACATCCTGTCCGGCTCGCCAGCGGCGCGACATGCTCTGGCGGGACTCTTGAGTGCGGGTGGCGCAGACTTGAGACGCATCACCGACGTGCGCACCCAAGCTGCCGGCGAGGACGGTGCGAGGCCGGATCTTGCCGCCGTCGACGAGGACGGCTCCGAATGCGTCTTGATCGAGGCGAAGTTCTGGGCGGGGCTGACAGGGAACCAGCCGGTCGCCTACCTTCAGCGCCTACCGGGCGGGCAGCCATCCGCTCTCCTTTTTGTCGCCCCCGGCACCCGTCTTGAGCCCTTGTGGGCAGAGTTGAGGCGACGCGTCACGGAGTCGAACGCGGAGATTCCACTGGAAACGGAGAAGACTGATGACGCGCTTCGCAGCGCTGCCGCAGGCGGCGAGCGCCGGCTGATCCTAGTCAGCTGGACAAGCCTCCTAGACCGCATGGCGGCTGGTGCCTCTGCCGCCGGGGATTTCCGGACCGAGGCCGACATCGAACAGTTGCGTGGACTAACCGTTCGGGAGGATTCCGAAGCATTCACGCCGTTGAGAGCTGAAGAACTCGGCCCCGACGTGCCGAGACGGCTAATGGGCTTGAAGCGCCTGGTCGACCAAGCGACGGACCGGTTGGTCAGATCTGGCCTAGCCAATACGGAGGGACTCCGTGCCACCCACACCGCCACTGGATATGTTCGCTATCTGTGGCTTGCCGGGGCTGGGGCGAAGTGGGGGATTGACTATGAGAAGTGGGGCAGGCTTCGCGACACGCCCCTGTGGCTGGAGCTGAGGGGTCAGGAGGACGCAGGATGGAAGAGCGTAAAGCCTCTCAGGGAGATCGTGCAAAGCCTCGACTCGTACCGTCGAAGCGACCCGCCGGGACTCTTCGAACTCGGTGGCATTCCGGTGATGCCCTTCGACTTGCCCGTCGGGGTCGAGGAAGATGCCGTACTCGATACGATCGTGCAGCGCTTGGAACGCATCGCGCGGCTGATCGGCTCCGCATAGATCGCAACCTTGACGGCGACCGCTATTCGATTCTGGCCGCCCCGCACTGGTGCAAACGACGTATGATGGCGCTGCTGCCGTACCCCAGTCTTGAGGGGCCTGCAACCGACTCACCGCGACCCAGGTGCCGGCATCTCATCCATTCCCCAATAGATAAGCACGTCCGAGCGGGAGCACGGCGACGCATCCGCAACCCATGATGCCAGCGCGGCTATGGACGGACCACGATTCGCATCAGCGGAATCCTTGGATCTGCGATTGACGCAGGAATCGGTGCCGTTGTCCCCAAAACAGGCACGATACTCGCAAATCCGGTTGTTATTGGCGAAATCAGTGCTAGAATTCCGTTTGGACGACTCGTGCTGGACACTCGATGGCCCGAAGCGATCTCATTGTTGATCTTGTAAAGGCCGGCGTAAGCGGAGACCAGGAATCTGCCCGGGTTACCGCTGAAGCGATCGCTGCAAACGAGCGGGCCAAGAAGCACACGGTTGTTGCCGAGCGGATCGCCCGAGTTCTTACAACACCGTCCCGGACCACAGGTATCGGCCCGCCCAAGGCGAGTAATTTGCGTGTCCGGGACGGGTCCGGGGGTATCCAGCGACGGCACCCCGAGCGACCATTGGCTAGCCTCTTTCTCGCGAAGGCCATCCGTGCCGCATGTCAGGAACTTATCGAAGAGCAGGGGCGAGCCGAAATACTGCGTGCCCATGGTTTGGAGCCTCGTCACCGAGTCCTGCTCCTTGGACCTCCAGGAAACGGCAAGACCTCCCTTGCCGAGAGCCTTGCCTTCGAGTTGGCACTTCCGCTCTTCGCGGTACGATATGACGCAGTAGTCACAAGCTATCTTGGTGAAACAGCTCAGCGGCTGAAGCGCCTCTTTGATTTCGTGCGAACCGAACCTTGTGTCCTCTTCTTCGATGAGTTCGATGCAATCGGAAAGGAACGTGGTGATCTTCACGAAACCGGCGAGATAAAGCGGGTTGTTACGACCCTTCTCTTGCAGCTTGACGATCTTCCTTCCTATTGCGTTCTCGCTGCCGCTACGAATCATCCTGAGCTACTCGACCGAGCCACTTGGAGAAGGTTTCAAATCAAGCTTGAGCTCGGGAGACCTACCGACGATCAGATGACAGAGTATTTTGCCCACCGGCTCAAGGAGTTCGACGAGAAATCGGGATATACGGCAAGACGATTGCGTTCGGCCGTTTCTCCCAAGAGCTTCTCGGAAGCCGAGGAGTTCTTCCTTGACCTTCACCGCCGCTATGCATTGGCGCAAGGCAACCTTACGTTCCGGACGCTTGTGAAGGATCGAGTGAAGGCTAGGGACGACCTGAGCGATCAGCAAGGTCGATACGGTGCGAATGACAGATCGACCGATCCTACGCCTTCCTAATTCGCGGCCCGCGTCGAGGAAAACGGGCACCCCGGCCCGGTTCCCACGGCCCCGAGGAGCCGGGCGTCGCCGCCAAGGTCACCGATTTCGCCACGAATTCGAGCGACTCGAAGCCGCTCTCGCTCGGGACGATGCTGCTCTTGAGCTTCGGCGCGATCCGTTCGGCATTGCGCCCGAACGTGCTCTGGTGTTTGTCACCGCAGTTCCTATCGGCGACTTCGCCCGAGCCGCCCGGTTGGTTGGCCTGGAGGTTCTTTCGGAGATTGAACTGGAAGAAGACTATGAGCTGCCTGATGACTTGATCGCCGAACATTCGGGTGCTGTGTCCCCGACGCTCTATGCAACTATGCCTACGCAGGACGCCTTCGACCAGCTCCTTCGGCTTTGGCGCCGCTACCAAGGGGAGCATGACGCCGAGCACGGATACGCCCCTTGGTGGCGTCTCTTCGACATGCTTGCAGAGTTGCGGCCCTGGGGGCCGAAAGATCGCCTATCTGCCGACGACCGCGTCGAGCTCGAGAATCGGCTTCCATTTGACGAGGAGGCTGAAGTAAAACTCGAGCTCGAGCATTGGCCAACACAAGATCAGCAAAGTCTGCATCTGTGGCGCCGAGAAACCGAAGCCAAGGTGGCAGCTCTGGGAGGTCGGATCATCGATCGAAGCGCCATTCACGAGGGAAGCTTCGTCTATGACGCCATGCTTGTCGGTCTCGCTGCCGGGGTCGTGCGCGCGATGGTAGATGATCCGGATGCGCCGGATGGGCTCGCGACACTCGATGGCCTGCAATTCGTCTTGCCCCAAACCATTGCCCAGTCGTTGCCTTCGCACTCTCAGCCAACGGATGATGACCGAGACGACTTCGCCGGTTTCGATCCCGCGAGTCCAATTCGTGTCCTTCTGCTCGATGGCACACCCATTGCGGGTCACCGCAACCTCGATGGCGGCGTTGTCATCGAAGATGTTCACGATCTGGTCGATCGATCACTCGTAGCCGACCGGCGCCACGCAACAGCGATGGCATCGCTCATCCTGAGAGGTGATCTCAGTTCCGACGGGAACCCAGTTCGTGACAGCCGCCTCTTGGCAATTCCTTTGCTGGTCGACACCAATGATGGTGCCACATCTCCGGATGACCGCCTCTTCGTAGATCTCGTTCATACCGCCCTTCAGAGCGCGTTTCGAGATGACGACCCGTTGGTCCCGGAAGCGTTTGTCGTGAATTTCTCAGTAGGGGTGCGCGGCTCAAATTTCGCCGGTCGCATCAGGTCACTGGCGCGCCTACTCGACTGGTGGTCGAGTCAGACAGGAATTCTCTTTGTCGTTTCCGCAGGCAACATCGAACATGATCTCCGAATTCCCGGCACGACCCTGAGCGCGTTCGAGAGCTTATCCATGCCGGAACGTCAGAAACTCGTCCGTGCCGCCCAACAACGACAGCGTTATGAACGCACATTGCTGGCGCCGAGTGAAGCGCTCAATGCCCTTACGGTTGGAGCGGTGTCCTTGGACCCTGGCCATCTCGGTATGGACCCTGCGCCGAACACAGTCCAGATTCACGAGGAGGGCGACACCCTACCCGCTATCTCCAGCGGATTGGGTCTGGGGCCATTCCGTGCCATCAAGCCAGATCTCATCGGCATTGGAGGACATCACGAAGTTCGAGCCATGCCAGCGGGCAACGATCTGAGGCTTCGGGTCGTTTCTCAGAGCGCGCGAACCGGTTTGAGCGTTGCAACTGCTGGCCTTGGCTCACCCCAGTCACGAGCCCGGGGGACGAGTTGCGCAGCCGCTCTGGTGACCCGGTCACTGCTTGATGCGGCTGGCGCGCTCACTGCGGAAGGCGGTCCCTATGAAGGGCTTGAACTTCCTCGGAACGACCTTGCATTGCTAACAAGGGCGCTGGCGATTAATGCGGGCCGCTGGCCTGACGCTGCGAAGGAACTCTACGCTGCTGAGATGGCAGCGCGCGGAGGGCGATTCCAACAGGCCGGGGAGGAAGTGGCTCGCCATTTCGGGTATGGCTTCTTGGACCCCGACCTCATGCGCGGGGCTCCGCTGCACGGAGTGACCCTCGTCGGTCTTGGTCAGGTTCGAAAGGATCGGGGGACGATCTTCGACATGCCACTGCCATCGTCACTGTCCGGCGACAGCGTTCACCGATCTATGCTGGTTACCCTCACGTGGTTCTCGCCCGTCGAGCCGGCGCGTGCGAGATATCGCCTAGCTGCTCTGGAAGCCATCTCTGCTGACGTCGACGAGTTTGAAGACGACGCCGAGGATAAACATTGGAACCTCGCGATGAAGTCTGAACCACCTGCTGTGGCGATCATCAAGCGTGGCACTGCATGGTCCCGCCGTCTCGTGCACAACCGAGTGCGCGCTCCCGAATTTGACGATGCGGCAACACTTCCGGTCAGGGTTCAGTGTCGGGATGCCTCAGGAGGCGGTCTCGATCCCGATCTGGATATTCGATTCGCAATCGCCGTTACACTGCAAGTCGCGGCTACCGCTGAATATGACGTGCACGAAGAAATCCAAGACCAACTGCTGATCCGTCTCCGTGGCGAACAACGAAGCTAAATACGATAGATTATCGACGCCATCAGGGTCGAGTCTGTCAGGGTGACGAAGTCTTGAATGCGCCTTCGGCGAGTTGTGCCTAGGTAGTGTTCTTCTGTTCTCTCTGTCCGCACCCATACCAATGGCCTGACTCCCCAATCCTCTGGCGTTACGCCCACTTCGGATGCGGTCTGTTCAGCCAACTCGGAGCCGAAAGGCTACCCACGCCGCTCGCTCAATACGGTACAGAGCGCCGCGAACTCCTCCTTAACAGATAGTGGATGCACGCCTGACTCGCGCATCAGGCGCATGAGTTCGCGAGCGCGCTCGACCGGATCCTTGGACAAGTCCGACATCTCCGCTTGGCATTCCGCAACACAAAGGATCTGGTCCTCGAACCTGAGGCGGATCCAGCCCGCAATGATCTCGTTCGGAGTCTCGAGGAGACTCGTTGGCGGCCCGGCAGGCTCTCGCCGCTTCCGAGAGAAAAACGCCACGAGCCAGTTCCAGATCCGCCTCAAGACCGAGCCCAGGCCCCCAGGGAGGTTCTCCGAGGCCACGCTGGCCGATTCGTCTGCCCGACGATCGAAGTCAAGTCTCGCCCGCTCTACCTCGCACTCCATCTCGTCGATCTTTGCTCTTTTCCTCGCAACCTTCTTCGTCATGGCATGCTTGAGAGCAGACTCGAATTCAACGACGGACTTGTTGACCGATCGGAACCAATCCCGGTAGAAGAGTCGCCGGAGTGTGCCTCGCACTCCGCCAGCCGCAAACAGGGATGCGATTCCGCCAACCCCGCCGAACACTACCGCTCCCGCCGGGCCGAACACGAGCCCGCCAAGCGCAGTCCCGGTGAATCCACCGGCCACCGAAAGCCCCCCATGGACGGCTCCGTCGATGAGGATGTCGGTGGGGATGTCACTCAACGGTACCGACCCCTTCCACCATCCATGAAGGTTCCTCGCGGCAGAAGCTGCGACTGCGAATACTGGAATGTTCAGGTCGGCGAGATCCGCACCGGCCGTGAGCGACTGTTCTAGCACTAGGTTCGTGGTCTCGTAGTCGAATCCCTCCACGGCGAACACGCTCTCAGCCCAAGGCTCTCCCGACCTACGAACCGCCGGTATCACTTCGCTGTTCACATAGACGGGAATTTCCGGAAATCGCTCGAAGTGCTCCCCGAGGGCCGCCATCGCAGCACTGTCGTCCCCGTAGCATTTCACCTGAAAGGGGTGACCGTCGACGAACAGGTCAACGCCCGGGTTGTTGGCAGTGTCGGGAAGGCTGACCTCGTGCCCCTGTAGGCGAGTGGCCACCATCATCTCCGCTAGATAGCCCCGCAATCCGCTCTCCGCACCGGTGCGAGCAGCCTCACCCATGCCCTCGATCTGCTCCGCGAACGCACCAAACCGGAAGATGTCTCCTAAGTCCTCGACCCTCGAGAAATCCGCCGCAGCGACCACCCTAGGGTCAATCGCGGCAGCGTCGAAAAGCAGGTCGGCCGTGGCCGCTCCAGCGACCACAACCGCCGCCGTCCCGTCCCTTTCTCGCTCTGGGAACAGAACGGACGTCAAGGTAGCACCCAGACCGGTATCAGCGATGGACGGGAGCTCCACATCGGGTGTGCCGGGTGTGTCCTTGATCTCGCCAGCGATACCCGCGACCCTCATCCTCCGATTCCAAACCGCTGGACGGCAGTCGGGCTGGTGCAACTTCTTGAATCCGTTTAGACACTCCTGCAATCCGTTGGCTCCTGCTGCGAGCCCTAGCACGGCTAGCTGGACAGCTGCCGCGCTAGCCACCGGGCGAAGGACCTTGCCTTTGAGCCCCTTGTTCAAGACGATGAATCCACCGGCCAAGACTGGAAGAACGAACAACGGATTCGAAACGACCGCAAGCGTTGACACAGCAGCCTGCCCTCCTAGGAAGGGAATGATTGCTGATGCCTGTGCAGCAATGATGTACGCACCGAATCCCGCAACCTCGACCGCAACGCCGAGACCCGCCAAGGAACCAGCGGAAAGCAGAGAGGCCGCCATCGCCCAGTTGCCGGAACGGATGGCTTGCTCCACGGAGGAATCGCGAAGCTCTTCGGGCAGCTCATGCAGCCTTTGCCGAAACTCGTCTTCGACTCGTTTCCGCTGTTCGTCGGAGGGCCCGTCGCCCTTGAGGGCGGCGATGACAACCTTCCTGACCTGGAGCCGAACGATTCCGCTGAAGTCCTCCAGCGGTTCGCTGCGCGAGCCAGCGGCCTCGTCCTTGAAGTGCTTCTCGGCACTGGATGCGATCTCGGCCGCCCGCGCGTTCGCGTACCCGGTGGACAGTGGAAGCGCGGGGCTCAGTCCGAGCCGCTCTCGGATCATGCACCAGAGCTGGAATCGCAACGCATCAGTCGTCCTACCTGCCTGACTCAGTTCCAGAGACTTCTCCCGTACGCGTCGCTCGAACGCCGGTTGGTATCCATCGCCTTCCCCTCGCTTGCGCGTCCAGTCCCTGACTTGATCCATGCCCTTGTTCGCAACCGAGAAGCATTCAAAGAGCGCCAACATGTCGCACACTGCCGCCCGTTCGAGCTTGCCGAGTCCAGCCAAGATGTACCAAGGCGGGATGTGTGTACCGTTTTCACCATCCGATTGCAACCCGGTCAGGGAAGGGCTGCGAACTGCCCCCGCTTCCTCCGTGGATTCAGGGGTTTCTCTAGCTTCGCCAGACCTGGCAGAGAGTTCATCAAGCGCGCCGACACGAAGCGATCTCTCTGATTCCCCCCTCTTAGTGTTCGTCTCCCCAGTCTTCCCCGTGGGTTCGGCCCCACCAGAGGAGTGAGTCGATCGGTCGCCAGACTCGTCCGGTCGAGTGTCGCTATATGCCTTCATCGCTACTGAGAATCTCAGTTGAGGTCTACGTTGAGAAACCCACGTCCTGCTCGCTTGGCGGCACGGAATCCCAAATCATGGTCTCGGCTGGATCGTGGGATCTTGGTAGCGCTTTCCTTGCTCCTCGCGAGCTCGACGGAAAATCTCCTGGGCAAGATGTTCGTGTGCGGCCGAACGAAACTCGGTGTCCGTCATCACCCTAGAGAAAATCCCTTCGTTGCCTTCCATTCGCGCGATGAACAGGTCGTCCAGCATACGTTCCAGATACGCAGCGAAGTTCGCGAAGTTATTGGCGCGAGCCGCCTCCGTGATGTTCTCGTCATTCTCCGCTGAAGCCCGGATCTGGTCGAAGAACAGTTGATCCGCCTCAGTGAAGTCGGTGCCGAACCGCTCGTTTAGGCGATCGATCAGGCTCGAAAGCGCCACCTCCTCGTCCTTGGCGCGGCCTGTGCCAACATCGGTCGGCCCCTTCAGGGGATTGGCCTGCCCCACCGTGAGGTCGATGCAACCCTCGGACATTTGCTGAAGCCGGAAGAATCGCAGCGCTACTTCATCGTCTAGAACAAAGGCTTGGCCACCACTTGGCGGGAGTTTCGCCAGAAGATTCCGAACGAAGGTGTAAAGGCGTTCAAGATCGGTGTCCTGATAGGGGATTATCTGCGACAGGAAGGCGTAGAGGTTTCGATATGCCGTCAACTGACCTCGAAACTCCTCCCGCTCTTCTTCCTCGCGATCTTGGTAGCGCTGAACAACAGCATCGAGGACGGCGTTCATCACGCCATGATCAGCGGCCGAGTGGTCACGCTTGCTGCGATACCAGATTTCGGCGAAGGCGATCACATCGGCCGGCGTGAAGATCGCCCATTCAAGTAGGCGGTGTTGCAACGCGGAAAGGCGATGTGGATCGGCATTCTCTCCAACAGGCGTCGTCTCATAGTAGGGCTTGAACGCTCCGTAGATATCATCTTCCTCGTTGGCGAAATCAAGGACGAAGGTACGCGATTTGCCGGGTGCGATGCGGTTGAGCCTTGAGAGGGTCTGAACTGCCTGAACACCGGCCAGACGCTTCACCACATACATCGTCTGCAACAAGGGCTGATCGAAGCCGGTCTGATACTTTTCTGCGACCAGAAGAACCCGGTAATCGTCGCGCTCGAAGGTCTCCGGAAGCTCGGTCTCGGCAAGTCCGTCATTCATCGCCACTTCGGTGTAAGACGATCCGGGGACGTCCGGGTCTTCGACCGAGCCCGAGAAGGCCACCAGAGAACGGATGCCGGTATAGCCGTGATCGTCAATGTAGCGGTCGAAGGCAAGCTTGTATTTCACGGCGGCAACGCGAGAGCCTGTGACAACCATTGCCTTTGCGCGCCCACCGAGCTCGTACATCACATAAAGACGGAAATGCTCAACGATCACGGAAACGACTTGCTCGATATTGACAGGATGTAGCTCTAGATAGCGTGTAAGGGCCTTCGCGGCCTCCTTGCGCGGAACATCGGGATCATCCTCGACCTGTTTGATCAGGCCGAAGAAGCGTCTGTAGGTGGTGTAGTTCTGAAGCACATCGATGATGAAGCCTTCCTCGATGGCTTGCCGCATTGAGTACTCATGGAAGGGTGATGTGCCGGATGGCCCGGGCTCGTCGAACAGGACCTTCGTCTTGAATTTCGGCGTGGCCGTAAAGGCGAAGAAGCTGAGGTTTGGTTGCCGAGCGCGTTGCAGCGCATCGCGCAGCACTGCTGCTTTCGCCTCATCGGAAAGGTCGTAGTCCTCTTCCTCGGATAGCTGGGCAGCAATGGCCGCTTCGATCCCCTCCTGGTTCAGCATGCCTTTGAGAGCAGTCGCAGTCTCGCCGCTTTGCGACGAGTGCGCTTCGTCGACAATGACAGCGAAGCGTTTTCCTGACGTGTCGATCTTCACATCGGAGCCCTTCTTCTCAAGGGTCGAAAGCGCCTGCGAGATGAAGGGGAATTTCTGGATTGTCGTAATGACGATGGGCGTGCCTTGGGCCAGCGCTCGAGCAAGCTGCTGAGTGTCCTCGTCGATCTTCTCGACCACGCCGGTCTTGTGCTCGAACTGGTAGATTGTCGACTGCAATTGCTGATCGAGCACCCGCCGGTCGGTCACGACGATGACGGAGTGAAACACCTTGCAGTCGCGCCTGTCATGCAGGCTGGCCAGCCGGTGCGCAAGCCAGGCAATCGAGTTTGACTTGCCGGAACCGGCTGAATGCTGGATCAGGTAGTTTCGCCCCGCACCGCAAGCCTTGGCGTGCGCGACGAGTTTCCGAACCGAGTCGAGTTGGTGATAGCGCGGAAAGATCATCGTCTCCTTCCGCACGGTGCGCACGCCCTTGTCGGTCTTGACTTGCTTCTCCTTCACTTCGAGGTGCATAAACCTCTGGAGAATTTCCAAGAGACTGTCGGCCTGTAGCACCTCGTCCCACAAGTAGTGCGTCCTCCAGTTCCCCTCAACCGGTGGGTTACCTGCTCCGTGGTTGTTGCCTCGGTTGAAGGGGAGGAAGTGGGTTTCCTTGCCGCTCAGCCGGGTCGTCATCCATATCTCGTCCGGGTCCACCGCGAAGTGGACCAAGGCGCGTTTCTTGAAAGCAAATAGAAGGTCACGTCCGTCGCGGTCGTTCTGGTACTGGTGCATCGCATGAGCGGCACGCTGTCCGGTCAGAGGATTCTTGAGTTCGACGGTGACGACGGGAATGCCGTTGACGACAAGTGTTACGTCGATGACGCAGCGACGGTTCTTGCCGTCCGCATTCTTCATGACTGAGGTGAAGGCGATTTGGCGCGTGATCGTCAGCCGATTCCGGGCGTAGTTCTCGGCGGCTTCAGGATTCATGGTTGTGTTCGGCCGGAAATAGGCCATGCGGAACGTCTTGCCGTAGCATTTGAACCCGTGGCGCAGGACGTGGAGTGTGCCCTTGAACTCCAGTTCCTTCGACAGGCTGTCCATCACGGTCGAGGTGGTCTTCGGTCCGAGAAGCTTCTCCAGCGCCTCCCATCTTGCGGCCTGGCTGTCCTTCAGGAAGCCGCAAGCATCGTCGGGAAAGAGAACCACCGCCTCGTCAAGGGAGCTTGGGCTCCGCTTCGCGTACCCACCAGAACTGGTCAGCTGGGCTTCAATCGCTATTTCGAAAGCGTGTTCGGTATGACCGGACATAATTCAGAGCCGCTGCACCGAGGTGTTCTGAAGGTCGGCCAGAAGCTGCCCTTGCACCTCGTCAAAGTGATAGTAGCGAATGGACGGGTCCGCGTTCAGTTGCCGGTTCCCGCCCATATACGGGCCGGGATTCTCGTTCTCGGCTCAAAACAACTTTGCGCAGGCCGATCCTGCGTTTGTCACCGGTGTAGTGCTCGATGGCGCGTTTGAGGGCGTTCACCCAAGATGTCCTTGTCTTGAGCTGTAGCACGATCTTATCAGCACTTGGGCTCATCGACCTTAACTCAATGCAATCGGCGCGGAAGGCACGACCATTGAAGTACAAGATCACGAAATCGCAGCGCTTCGACCATGGCTTGGAGGTATCGTCGAGGAAATGGAAGAGCAGCGACTTACTCTTCCCCCGCTACAAGTGGGCCTGATCATGGTCGAGCCTAAAGGCGAGCCCTGCCCCCGGCAGTAGCAGGTGTATCTTGGGTGTCTTGGCCCGTGTGCTTGTCGCCGCGAAGTCATTCTCCCGCAGAGCGGCTTCACCGCCAGTGCCGTCGTGCATCACGTAACGGTCGTCCACATATGCCCGGAGAGGCACGAAACACGGCGGTACATCGAGGTTCATCGCAGCTCCGTGAGTTGCCCAGTGACTGCAGCAGTAATTTGCGCTGATCTGTATTCTTCCAGTCGCGCAATGCTATTCCGCACTTTCTCAACCAACCCGTCGATCCGCGCCGTGCTCTCATCCAAGAACCGTGCAATTCGCCACTGCGTGTCGAGCGGGGGTACGGGCATATCTATCGTGACAAGCTCGCTGGCGTTGATGGCCGGATAGCTCACTCCGACGGAGCGCGCTACGACTCCCGATACGAACGGTTCTGACTTTGCGGCCCATCCGAGAAAGTCGCTGTCCACGTCATCGTTCGGGCGGACAACACAGAAGCCTGTTGAGGCGATCAAGTCAGGGAGGGCCTCATCGACCTTTGCAATTGCTCGGAGATAGGTCCGAACGGTGGAGATCAGGATGTCACCGCTTCTTACCTTTCGCCTAGCTCGCGACGGCGCATGGCCAAAGGTCATGCGCGCAATCACTTCAATACCGCGAGAAAGAGAGACCCCAGAGATCTCAACATAGTCGATCTCCTCTTCTTCATCGGTACTCTCAGCAAGGACCTCGTCGTTGTAAGTGGCGAGGTGCTTCAGCCGCTTTGCCGACCAGCCCAGTGGAAGGGCAAGCTCCGTCATGCCACCAACTCCGATCGCCTGCCGTGCCGGGGTACCGCCAACACGTTCGATGCCGGAGGGTTTCATCACGGCGGCTGGGTCGAGGCCCTTAGTGACGGCGTGGGTGATGAGGGTCTGGCGTTTCTCGGCCAAGCGGTCGAGAAGTTCGCGCTTCTTTTCGATCAGTCCGTCGATCTGAGCTGCCTTCCTATCCAGAAACCGCGCAATCAATCGCTGCGTGTCGAGCGGGGGGAGCGCGATGAAGGCGTTCTTAATCGCGTATTGACCGAGGCCGAAGCGAGTGACACCGTTGGCAGCGAGCTTAAATTGATCGTTGAGCGGTCCGGCCCGGCAGAGCCATGCGAGGAAGCTTCCGTCCAGATCTGGGCTAGGTTCCAGCACCGAAAGGTGGTAGCCGCACAGAACCTTTGGCATATCCTCAGCGACCCAGGCAGGAATGCCAATGTCATCCCACGCTTCGCTGTCCTTTGTGATGATGACCTGATCGCGTTTGAGCTGGAAACGCTCGACTTCCATTTCGGTCGCTGATCCATCCATGAAGTGTAGGTTCGGCGTGATGCGGTCGTTGTAGTAGACGTCAGTGTAATTGCAGAGCCGAACCGGCTCCTCATCCTCAGAGATGGTCTTATCGACGTTGCTGTTTCGGATGTTGGCAAAGAACTTCAGCTTCTCCAGCTTCCAGCCCGACGGAAGCTCTCGATAGGCTTCGCGGACCCTTCCTGGGACTTCGGTCATCCCACAAGCCCCTTCAGCAGCCCGGCGATCTCCCCTTCGAGCCCGGTGATGTCCGCCTCGATCTGATCGAGCGGGCGCGGCGGCTTGTAGACATAGAAATGCCGGTTGATCGGGATCTCGTAGCCGACCTTGGTCTTCTCGTAGTCCACCCAGGCATCGGGAATATGGGGCAGCACCTCGCGCGCTATGTACGCGTCGATATCGTTCTGGACGGCCTCAACCAGGCGGCCGTTGGGCTTGTCCGGCCCAAAATCCATGGGTAGGGGCAGCGCCGTACCGGCCGGCAACGGGATGTTCTCGGTGTCCCTCAACTCACTGTCGGGCTCCGGTCGTCCCTTGGTGTCCCGGCAAATCGCTGCGTCTTGGTCGCGTTCGCCGAGGGCGGCGAGAATCGCCTTCTTGACCAGCCCAGGGACTTTCAGGCTGATACGCTTGGCCGCCTTCATCACGTCGGCCTCGAACACCTTCCGGTCCATATAGCGCCCGTTGCCTTCGAGCGTTGCGAGCATGGCGCGAATGGCGTCCTGCTGCTTCCGCCCCTCCTCGATATCACGTTCCGCCGCCGCTGCGTCCTTACGCTTTTTCGATGTCGCCAGATTTGCGAACGCGGCCTGGTCGTTGAGCCTGACGATGCGCTCCGACGTCGTTTCGAAGTTCATCCGCAAGGGGCGCTCGACCGTGACCTTGAGAAAGCCGAACTCCCGGTTTTCGAAGATACGGGAGATGACGCGAGCCTCGGAGTCACCGTTGGTCTGGACGTCGGCGATCTCGCCGTCTCGATAGTTGCCATAGACACGGGTCAGGTGCCGGATTTGACTCTCTGTGATCTCGTTGCGCTTATTGTTGAGGCTCCTCTTCATCTTCTGGAAGAAACGGGTACCGTCGATGAGTTGTACCTTGCCGCGGCGCTCCGGCGGCTTGCGGTTCGTCACGAGCCAGACATAGGTGAAGATGCCGGTGTTGTAAAAGAGCTGATCCGGCAGAGCCACGATGGCGTCGAGCCAGTCGTTCTCGATGATCCAGCGGCGAATGTTAGACGGCCCTGATCCGGCGTCGCCCGAGAAGAGCGGCGAGCCGTTGAAGACGATGGCGATCTTCGAGCCGGACTGGTCCTCGTCCCCTTCTTCGTAGGGATGCATCTTGGAAATCATGTGCTGAAGGAAGAGAAGCGAGCCGTCCCTGATGGCCGGGAGCCCAGCGCCGAACCGGCCTGAAAAGCCGACCATCTTGTGCTCCCATTCGACAACCTTTTTCTGGTCCTTCCACTCAACTCCGAAAGGCGGGTTTGCCATCATGTAGTGGAAGCGCTCATCCTCGAAGCCGTCCTTGGTCTTGCCGTCGCCAAGGGTGTCACCAAGGACGATGTTGGCCGTGTCCTCGTCCTTGATAAGCATGTCAGAGCAGCAGATTGCCCATGACTCGTCGTTGTACTCCTGCCCGAAGAGTGCGAGTCCCGCCCGTTCATTCTGCGAGAGGATCAGCTTCTCGGATTCGGAAAGCATGCCGCCCGTTCCGCACGCCGGATCGTAGATCGTACGGTAGATGCCGGGCTTGTATACGTCCTGTTCGCCAGTGTAGATGAGGTTCGCCATGAGGCGAATGACCTCGCGCGGCGTGAAGTGATCCCCTGCCTCTTCGTTGGCCTGTTCGTTGAAGCGCATCACCAGATGCTCGAACAGGTAGCCCATCTGCAGGTTGTCGATCCTGTCCGGGTGCAGATCGACAGCGGCCATTGCCTTGACGATGGTGAAGAGACGATTGCTGGCGTCGAGCTTCTCGATCTGATCATCGAACTTGAAACGCTCGAAGATACGCCGAGCGGTCAAAGAAAAGCCGTTGATGTACGACACTAGGTTCGGTGCGATGTTCTCGGCATCGCCGAGCAACTGGGCGAACGTGTATGAGCTCGTGTTGTATAGCGGATACTTCCGCTGAGGGTCAGCGGCCTTTCCGAGTAGGCGATCCTTTGCCACTTGTGGCATCTGCTCCGCCTCTAGTTCATCGCGTCGCCGCAGAACGGCTTGCTTGGTCGGCTCCAAGACACAATCGAGCCGACGCAGGACGACCATGGGAAGCATGACTAGACGATATTGAGGAGGGCGATATGGCCCCCTAAGCCTGTTCGCGATTTCCCAGATCTTGGCCTTCAGCTCTTCGTGCGCCTGTATGTTCACTGACTTGTCCTTCCGAATGCACCGACTTGAGCATTGTTGCATTGACGGGACACAGAGCCGTCACGATACGGACACTGCCACAGAGTTGACGATACGGCGGACTTGGCCAAAGCGCGTCGCACCGTCCGCAGCCAGCGTCAGCGCCCCCACCAGCACGTGCGCCCCCACCCGCTCCCGCGCCAGGTCCTGCCCACGCAATGAGGCGGCTATCGTTTTATGGGCATGGAGAGGTGCGGTTGGGCCGGCCGATCCAGAGACGGAGGGGCCATGATGGCCGAGAGCGTCGGGAGAGTCAAGGGCCTCGAAACGGAGATGGCTGGGAAGGCAACCAACGTGAGCCCCGCCCGCTACCGCGTCGAGCTTGCGCCTGAGGCCTCGCTAGTTGCGCGTCTCGCGGCATGAGGCACGCGCGCCCGCCACCCATCCCACCCAACCCAAGCGCCTTGGCTTCCACTGCCGCCTCGATGCGACGAATGAGCTCGTCTAGAAGCAGATCCACCGCGACAAAGTTGACGTTGATCCTCCCCGCTTCACCCCGCATCCCAGCAAATCTCGGAAATCAAACTATGACCCATTAATTCCTGTTGGAATGTACCCGTGGGTGCGGACACTGCTCTGTCAGAACGGCCGGGCTCAGTATCCCAGATTCCAGAACCACACCCGCTCGCAACGTCTTGATTCGAAATCTGATCCTGTGCTATAGTTCGTTCAATCTTGGCGAATTGAAACGCCTAGCAGATCTCGCGCCGCACACTCAAGTTCAGAGGAGTAAGAAATGACAGCAGAGTTTGAATTCATGAGTAGCGACGAATTTCGCTCTGTCTTAGAGGCTGATCGAAAGGAAATGAACGTATGTTTTGAGTCGAGGGCTTGGAAAGCTGTACATGTGTTGGCCGGAAGCATCGTCGAGGCGATCCTCGCCGACTACGTTATTGCCGAAAAATACATCGCCAGCGATAAAGCAAGCAGAGAAGGCTTAGCCGATATCATCAGAATCCTAAGGGAACGCGATGCCATCTCAAGCACACTGGCCGATCTATGCAGCGCGATCAAGAACTACAGGAATCTGGTACACCCCGGTCGTTCGATCCGTACACAAGACTCTGTAGATGAGCACAGCGCCCGTGTTGCGGTGTCTCTTGTCGAAATGATTCTCAAAGAAGTAAGCGAGAAAAGACAAGCCAAACATGGTTATACAGCTGAGCAACTACTATCGAAGATCAGGAGTGATCCATCAGTCAAGGCAATCCTCATCCACCTCCTTAAGGACGTTAATGAGAGAGAAAAGGAAAGGTTATTGCTGGAAGTTCTTCCGAATGAATATATGAAGGTAGTCGAAGATCCTGAACCAGACGATTATCTCCCTCATATTTTCTCAATAATTCCGACTGTATTTCGAGCTACTTTGGAAGAAGTTGAACAAGGAATTCAAAAAAAGGTTGCAAAGCATTTCGTCCAAATATTGAAAGAGAGGCCGGGATCCTATGTCTCAACTTATGAGCTAGCATTCTTTAGAATATTAGATGTAAAACATCTAAATAGAGGAGACATTCAGCTCGTGAAAGATCACATTTCTGATCAGTTGAAATCCGGGCCTCATCTTGGGGAATTATTCGGCTGTTTGGCAGGAATGTCAGATCAGGTTCTGTGGAAAGATTTTAGACAATTTATTAGGCGTGTCATTTGGTACGCAGTCCAATCGAACAGTGAAGCTGTACGAAAGACAGCAAGGCAAAGGATCTTTGAGGAATACTACTCTGGCAATGAGGAATTCGAAGCAGCTGTAATGGCAGACATCAACAGCTGGGTTCAACACTATCAAAAAGTACATCAGGTTGAGATTGCCGAGAAGTTCGCTACTCTCAAAGAAGAAATTGAGATCCCGTTTTGACATCCATTGACCTCAGGTTTCGAACATGGTGCGGCCTGAGCTTGTCACTAGTTCGCTCCGATTGGGCTCCGAGATCCAATCCGCGGATAGTCTTCCTGCAACGCTTGCAGGACGTTCCGGTAGGAATTCAAAGGCCCGAGCCACGGCTGTCCGGCTTACGGCCATTGTCAGTCTCATAACCCACTATATTTCAATGAGTTGAACGGATTTTCTTGATGTGAACGACTTCAGCGGCCTGAGCCGTCTCTGCACAATCTATCGTGTTCTTCACGCCTCCCACCATGGTTGGCGACCAGAACCGATGTATTCCGGAAAGCTCGTCTTCGCCCAAGTGATG